>JABWBA010000117.1 GCA_013360745.1 Chthonomonadales bacterium
CAACGAGAGCTCGCACGGCTCGCCGCACGAGCCGGCGCCGACCTTATTCTGGGCCACCATCCTCATGTGCTGCAGGGCTTCGAATGGCTCCGCGGCCCAGACGGCAGGCGCGTCCTCGCCGCCTATTCGCTGGGGAACTTCGTCTTCGATCCCCGGCGCCCACCCGCCGACGAAACGGGGATCCTGGAAGCGGCGCTGGGGAGCTCCGGCGTGGCCCACGCGCGCCTTCTCCCCTGCCTCATCCGACGCTGCCGTCCGGAGCCTGCAACGGGCCGGGCGGCGGCCCGGATCCTGGCGCGGGTTGCGGACCTATCCCGCCGGCTCGGGAGCGGGGTAGGGCAGGATGGCGTTCTCTCGGTTTCTGCCCCAAACGGTCCGTAGCCCCGGATCCCCAGATCCTGGGCATGCCATAATCAGCCATGGTCCCGCTCAGTCCGATCCGGATTCCGCCGGCCGGCTCCCGTCGGCATTGAGCGACGGCGTCCTCAGCACGCTCCGCGGGCTTCGGGGCAACGCCCGTGGGGCGATCCTGACGGAGCCGCTCTGGGGCATCCCGTTCAACCTGTTCGCGCCCTATGCGTCCGTCTATATGCTCGCGCTGGGCCTCACCGACGCTCAGATCGGCACGGTGATCAGCGTGGGGCTCGCCGGTCAGGTCGTATTCTCGCTGCTCAGCGGGGTGCTTGCCGACCGGATGGGGCGCCGCCGCGCTACCCTCGTCTTCGATCTCATCGCATGGTCCGCTCCATGCTTGATCTGGGCCGCGGCCCAGGACCTTCGATGGTTCCTGCTCGGCGCGCTCGTCAACAGCGCCCGACGCGTACCGGACAATACATGGAACCTGCTCCTCGTCGAGGATACCGACCCGGAGGAGCTCGTCCATATCTATGCCATGGTCTATACCGCCGGCCAGCTGGCGGTGTTCTTCGCACCTCTGGCCGGCTTTCTCATCAGCCGCTTCGACCTCGTGCCGACGGTACGGGGGCTCTACGTTCTGGCGTTCTTGATGATGACGACGAAGTTCCTGCTCCTCAACACGCTCGTCACGGAGACCGAACGGGGCCGCATCCGGATGGAGGAGACGCGGGGCCGTTCGCTCCTGTCACTCCTCGGCGAGGTCCGCGGCCTGGTCCGAACCGTCCTGACGACGCGACAGACGGTCCATACCATCGCCCTCATGGCGCTCGTCAGCGTCGTCACCGTAATCCAGACGACCTTCTGGTCCATCATCGCGATGGAGAATATCGGCATCCCCGCCGAATACATCGCCTACTTTCCCTTCCTCCGATCTCTGGCGATGCTGGGGTTTCTGGGATTGCTCGTCCCGAGGCTGCGTTATATCCCGTTCGGCCGGCCTATGGTCGCGGCCCTCTGCGCCTATGCGCTCAGCATGCTGGTTCTGGTCTCAGCGCCGAAGGGCGGCTACGGACTGCTGGCGGTGAGCGTGCTGCTGGAGAGCGGGGCCTACTCCGTGGTGGCGACGCAGACGGAATGCCTTGCCGTCTGGAACGTCGACCCGGCGGAGCGGGCGCGGATCGTCTCTCTGGCGCACACGGTCGTGATCGCGTGCACGACACCCTTCGGCTGGCTGGCCGGTCTCCTCAGCGAGGTGGATCGCGCCCTGCCGTTCCTGTTGAACGCCATGCTGCTTCTCGGCGGGATCTGGGTCGTGGGTCGCCTGAAAGCCGCGACGGGAACCTCTGCGGTTCCCGCGCCATAATAACGAAGAGGACATTCGGGCCGGGGAGGGTGAGCATGAGGACTACAGTGCGAGCTGCAGCGATGGGCGTACCGATCGTGTGCGTCGTCGTCGCGGTGGCGATCGGTCAGGCAGCCCACCGCTCCAGGGCCAGGACCACAGGAGGCGCAAAGCACATGACCACGAAGGCCACGGCCCCAAAGGGCCGCGAGATCGCGACGCTGGCCGGCGGATGCTTCTGGTGCGTCGAGGCGATCTTCGAGGAGCTCAGGGGCGTCGAGGAGGTCCGGTCCGGGTATGCCGGCGGCAGCGTCGTTCGGCCAACTTATCAGCAGGTCTGCACCGGCGCCACGGGGCACGCCGAGGCCGTTCGCATCGTCTTCGATCCCAGGGTGATCAGCTACGCCGATATCCTGCGGATCTTTCTCGCGTCGCACGATCCGACCACGCTCAACCGACAGGGGGCCGACATCGGGACCCAGTACCGTTCGGCCATCTTCACCCATTCGGATGCCCAGGCGGCCACCGCGCGGGAGATCATCGATGAGGTCACCGAGGCGAAGCTCTACGCCGATCCGATCGTGACCGAAGTCACGCCCTTCACGAACTTCTACGAAGCCGAGGGGTACCACGAGGACTACTTCGCGCGCAATCCCGAACAAGCCTACTGCCGGGCGGTCATCGCTCCGAAGGTGGCGAAGTTCCGGGAGAAGTACCGCGCCCGGCTCAAGGCGCAGCCATGAGCTGCCCTGGACCGCAGCCGAGCGGTCCGATCATCGCGTCGCGCTGAGCCGCGGACTCCTCCTGAGACGGCCGATCATCTCGGCCTGAATACACAGGATCGATCTTGACAGGAGGCGTTCGATGTCCTATAATCGCTCACGTGCAGGGATCGAACTCAGCCCTGTACCGACTACACCTTTTCGGTATGGGAGGAGAGACCCTATGGGTCGACGTAACGCATTCACCCTCATCGAGCTGCTCGTCGTCATCGCCATCATCGCGATTCTGGCGGCCATCCTGTTCCCGGTCTTCGCACGGGCGCGAGAACAAGCTCGTAAAACGAGCTGCCTCAGCAACATCAAGCAGATTACGCTGGCATCCATCATGTACGCGGGCGACTTCGACGAGGCCTATCCCGACTCGCAGATCACCACCAACGAGCTCGACGGACCGGGCTGCACTCATCCCGCAACGCCCTACCAGGGAGCGCTCCACATCCAGTGCTGGGGCATCCGGCTCTACTACCCGGGCACCGGCACCACGACGAAGGTCCTCGCGGGCTATCCTCTCCGCTTGAACCCGTACATTAAGAACACTCAGATCTTCCGCTGCCCCAGCGATCCTCAGGTTGGACGCTGGATCGACGGCAACGAGCGGGGCTCCTACTACATGCGCCACGCGCACGACGCCTACGTCGCCTCCGGGTTCGGACTCGTCCGTATGTCGATCGTCCAGCGGCCGGCCCAGCTGGCCCTGTTTATGGAAGAGATGTGGCATCACGGCGGCGATCCCTACGCGTTCAACGGTACGGATACCGGCGGCAAAGGCGCTAACGCGGGCTTCTATGATGGTCATGCCAAGAACATCACCGTCAACTTCCGCTCACCTCTGGGCGTTCCGAACTATGATCTCAACTGGTTCTTCCGGAATCATCAGTGGCACTTCCCGAGCGATCCATCTGATATCTGAGATCGGATCGTAAGGAGAGATACGTGGAAATCAAACCGCCGGTCGCCATCGCGATCATCACCGCGGTTGTGGTGGCGCTCGGCTTCTTCCTCTGGACGAACACGGGGAAGTCGCGATACAGCAAGCCCCCGCCCATCGTGACGGGAGCGCCGCTCCAGCCCGGGGCTGCCCCAGCCGGGCAGGCCGGCGCGGGCCCGCAGAT
>JABWBA010000070.1 GCA_013360745.1 Chthonomonadales bacterium
CCCTCCCCTACATCTGGGTCATGTCCAAATCCGTGGCTTCCGGCGGGATTGCCAACCTCTATGCCTACTTCCGACGGCTCTATGACCTGCAGAAGCAGACGGGCAAGACGGTGGTCTTCAAGATCGACGGCACGCCCGTTCAGACCGTCGTGACCAACAACGACGGCGTGGCGCGATACCTGTATCCCACCGTAGAAGCTCCCGGCGCCCACACGATCCGATGCGAGTTCGGGGGAGACGCGTGGGTCGAGGCCGGCTTCGGAGACGGCACGCTGACGATACTCTGATCGATCAGGCAGGGCTTCCGATCGCGCGATCGTACCGATGCCGGCGCGATCACAATCGCCCGACGGTCATACCGCCGTCGAGGGTGAGGACTGCACCGGTGGCGTAGGGGATGTCACCCCGGACCAGGGCCGCTACGGCCCTCCCGACGTCCGCAGGCATCCCCCATCGCCCTTCCAGGGTCAGGCCGTCGGCGATGAGCCGATTGTACCGATCGCGGACGCCCGCGGTCATATCGGTTTCGATGATTCCGGGCCGCACCTCGTACACGGGGATGCCGAACTCCGCCAGGCGAACCGCCCAGAGCCGGGCGGCCATGGATAGGCCCGCTTTGGCGATGCAGTAGTCGCCGCGATTCACCGACGCCAGGCTGGCCGACACCGAGGTGACGAACACGATGCAGCGACGCCGACTCGGGTCCGCATCCGATGCCATGGACCGGGCGACCGACTGCGTGAGGAAGTAGGGGCCGGCGAGGTTCGTCCCGACAACCTCCCCGAACCCCTCCTCCGTCGCCTCCAGGATGTCCGCTCGGACCCTGGGCGCGATGCCGGCGTTGTTCACGAGCACGTCGATCCGGCCAAACCGATCGAGGGTCCGGCTCAGCAGGCTCCGACGTGCGGCCCTGTCGCTGATATCGGCCTGGACGTACTCGACATCGATGCCGGTGGCGCGCAGCTCCTCCAGAGTCGCCGCTGCGGCTTCCGGCGGGCGAACGCCGTTGAGCGCGAGCGCGAGGCCGTCGGCCGCCAGAGCTCGAGCGATGCCCAGACCAATGCCCCGGGCGCCGCCGGTGATCAGGGCGACCCGGTCAGGAGCCATCGGGGATCTCGAAGAACCGGGGCCACGGCGTCCCTTCCGCCATTCGGAGGATCATCAACGCGAGCTCCCGAGCATGGTAATCGCCCCATAGGCACGCCTCGCCCCGGGGGATGGAGCTCCCCTCCGGGACGTAGTCCCACCCGTTGGGCCGATGGTAGATCGCATGAAGGATCAGACCCTGATGCCCCGGATCGTCGGAGAGATAGGGCGACGCGAACAGCGTACGCGCGACGGTCAATCCCGCCCGGGTCCAGCGGCTCGCGGCCTCTGCCTCTCCCCTCTGGCCGGCCACCGAGCCCAATCGGAGGAGGCCCTGAGCCGCGATGGCGGCAGCGGAGCTGTCGACCGGTTCATGATCGTTGCAGGGCTCCGCGGGTCGCGCCCGCCAATCGCCGAGCTGGGCGAGGCCCGGCGCTCCCGTATCCCAGTAGGGGACGCCGTCGGTGGCGGTATGGGCGATATAGAACTCGGCCGCCGCGGTCGCCCCGCGCCAAAGATACGGTTCCGCCCAGGCCACGCCGGCCGATGACTTGAGCTGGGGTCGAGCGTCGAACCACTCCAGAAGTTCGGCGAATCCGCAGATAGCCCAGGCCAGCCCACGGGTCCAGGTCGTGAAGGGCGAGTAGCCCTGCTGCGTCGACGGACACCGATACGAGCCGTTGACGGGATTGAAGAGGCATTCATGAGCCGTTCGGCCCGGTACATCGTAGGCATCCCGCCCTTCGCCGTAGTACACCGACCAGACTGCCGTGGCCGCTGCGTGGGCGCAGAGCCGGTCGAGGAGCGAGGTGCGAGCGTCCTGTTCGCCGAGGAGCTCCTGACCGAGCGCATGGGCCACGGCGAGCGCTCGCATCGAGCGGATGGTATCGACGAAGAGCGAATGAGGGCCGTTGAACGAATGCACGAATCCCATCGGGACCGGCGGCCCGTCCGTCCGATCCCACCGCACGGGCGTCCACCGCGCCGCCTGCACTGCACCGCTGCAGCGGAGCGCCAGTCGGCATACATCCGCATCTAACGGATCCGCCCGCCCCTCGCCGATGAGCCGCAGGAGATTGCCGTACGTGCTGATGTTGTTGAAACCGTGGTCATGCACCCCGAAGTGGGTGACATGGGCGGGCATCCTCCGGAGCGCGCCCGTGCGGCCGATGGTCAGAAACCGGTCCTCTCCGATCGCATCATACTGCAGGAGAGCGGAGCCGTAGTGGAACCCCTCGGTCCAATCGGTCCACCCGCGAGCCGTGTAACGCCCGCGGGCCGTGTAGACCGGAGCGCCGTCCTTCCAGTTCCACGTTTCGTGCAGGGCCCCGATGGTCTCCGCGGACCGACGCCACAGGGCATGGACGGCCGGAAGGAGGTCGGACGGTGTCACCGTTCGGTCGATGATCACCGACGCGCCCCCCTGCGCGATGCGATCGCCGCCTGCAGTTGATCAATGGCGTCGCCGATCGCCTTCCTCCGTCGCAGGAGGGGCTTCGGATCACGATTGAAGTCCGTCAGGCTCCGGGAGATATTGGCGGGCACATCGAGGAGCTTGCGGGCTGAGGCGATCCGTCCTGGAGCGACGCGCCCTTTCGGGGCCTCAGCGAGCAGCCGTTTGAGCAAGGTCAGGTATTCCCAGTCCTCGATGCCGTCGCCCAGCATCTCCCAGCGCTGCGAGATCACCGGACCGCTGAGGTAGGGTGTCGTGCGATCCCCGTTGGGATTCTGATTGGGCGGGTAGAAGAACCGGCCGTCGCCGTTGCCCCAGACGCCGGACTCGGCGGCGACATAGGCCATCGGATCCTTCCAGGGGTTCTGCACTCGATCGGGCGGGAACTGCTGCGGGCTGGTCCACCAGGTCGTATCCCAGATCAGGATCCCCTGGATGCCCCGCTGCCAGGTCTGCCATAGCCAGAGTCGCAGCTCGATGGCCGGATGATCGATGAACAGCGTGCAGTAGGGCTCCTTGGGGCCGGTGCAGACGTACCACCACACCTCCTCGCCCAGTTTCTGTCGAGCGCGCGAAGGGCTCTCTTCGAAGGCCGGGGTGATGGGGCACCAGAGGTCCACGGAGCCGAAGAGGGGCTGCTCGAACTGCTCGGTCATCATCCGTTTGAGTCGTGGGAAATAGCGCTTGAGTCGGGCGGCGCCGTCACGGACCAGGGGGTAGTCGCCGGTTTCCGGCTCGTCGTACCAGTACACGTAGGCTTTGGAAAGCCATCCGTTCTCCTCGAGGTGCTCTTCGAGGTTCCTGCCATAGGCTCGCATCAGCTGATCGTACTCGGTCGTATCAGCCGCGAAGCCGCCGAAGGAGCCCTGATGAACGTCCGGATATCGTCCGTACGGCAGGCCTTCGACAGCGATCGTGAAGGCGTTGAAGCCCATGTCGTCGAGATATCGCCGGGCAGCCTTGTCGAAGGCCGTGAAGTCGAGGTCCACCCCGAGGTCGTTCCCGGCCTCGAAGTCGCCGCCCGCGATCAGGTTCGGCCCGTTCTCGGCACCGATCTCGCGGAGTTCGATGTCGTCGAACCACGCCGTGCCGACGCCCTCCCCCTTCTCCGTCCACAGAGTCGGCCTCACGGTGACCGTTACGAATGCGGTGTCGGGCGGGATACGGTCGGTGATGTCCGCGGTCTCCGCCTGCCATTCGCCCGTCCCGGTCCGCGCCATGTCGTTGTTGCGCATCGGCATCCACCCCCGCCCCGCGTCGTAGTGGGTAATCGTGACGAGGTAGGGCTGTCCGGCCCGTTCGGTCCGGCAGCGCCAGCTCAGCCGATAGCGGGCGCCCGGGCGAATGCGGATCATCTCCGCGGTCACAGCATTGACGTCCCGAGCGGGATCGACGTCGACCACCTTCAACGAGGCCGAACCTGTCGCCGGGCGCTCACTATCGCGCGCGCCTCCGTTCCAGTGGCGTCCCAGAATCTGGATGCGATAGGGAGCCAGGCTCATCGGATTGTAGGGCGCCATGCGGCGGGATCGGAAGGCCTCCATGTACAGATCCCAGACCTTCTCCATATCCTCCGGCGACTTGAGGTTGTGATAGCGCGCGATGGCGCCCGACTGGATGCCGAAACCGGATCGGAGCGACGTACGGGCGGGCAGCGCGAACGAACGCACCCGAACTCGCAGCGCGATGGTGCGCGTCCAGGAAGACGTGCGCAGGGTGATCCCGCCGGCGTAGATCCCGGGTGCGGCGTCGGCGGGCGCCGTGACGGTGATCCAGAGGACGTTGTTGCGCCCCGCGGCAGGCTGCCACGGGTTCGCGAGCGGGGGCAGAGGGTCGGGCCATTCATCCGCGACGCCCGTCCGATCCGTCGGCTCCCGCACGGGCACATAGGCGACCTGCCGTATCTGAACCGCGTCCGGGGGCAGCGTTTTGCCGCCCGGCCCGGTCAGCCGTGCCGCCCCGACGTGGATCGGTCCGACCGGATCGGCGGGGCGGAAGACGAGCTGAACATGCTCCCGTTCGCGTCGAGCCGTCTCGATGGTGATGGCCCCCGCGCCCCGCCGGTTCCGGACCTCCGCCGCGGTGGCCGCATGTTCCTGCGGAGGCGGCAGCCGATGAGGCGGGACCTTGTAGACCCCTTCGCACCACCACAGATCGCCTCCGGGCGTCGGGGTCAGGGAATACCCGTAGTCCTCGGCATAGTAATCGGGCAGATGCGTATCGAGCGCAGCCGCGTAGATCACCGAGTCGTCGGCAGCTCGCCGCAGGCTCAGCCGGGCGTGCAGATCGCCGGAGCCCCGGGTGCGATAGGGGATCGTGAGGGTCAACGGCTTTCCCGGGCTGACGGTGCCGGCGGCCCCGTACTCATCGACTCGCCCGGCTCCCGTGCGGGCCTTGTCTTCCGGACGGGCCAGAGTGAGCGCCAGGACCGCGCCCAGCTCTCCGATATCCCGAGCGTCGGTCTCGATCCGGAGCTTGACGTTGCCGACGGCCCGGGAGGAGAGGTCGCCGACATCCACCAGATCCACTCGGACCCCCGGGGTCTGCTGCTCCAGCTGGACGTACGCGGTGCTGCCCTGGACGTCCGGAGCCTCGCCGTCGAGCGACGCACGGTACTCGTAGCGATCGATCTGAAAAGCCCCGGGGGCCGAGTTGCCTGCCGCATCGGTGGTGGCTTCGCCCCGCAGGCGTACGTACAGGGCGGGTATCGGCAGCAGTGAGGTTGGGACCGGGAACGTTTTGGGGCCGACCTCAGCCGCCGTTCCAACCGCCGTCCACGTTCGACCGTCCCCGCTGACCTCAACCCGGAGCCTGCCGCCGGTATGGTAGTTGACCGATAGCCGGATCGTGCCGCGGTTCTGTCGGACGCCCGGGACCTCGTGGCGGTAGATCACCTCGGAGCCCCCCGTAAAAACCCAGCGATTGCTGTTGAAGGGTGCGGTGTGCGAGACGAGGCATCGGGAGGAGTTGGATCCCGCTCCGGAGAGGGGCGCGCGGAACTCGTAGAACCGATCGACGATACTCTCGCCCTCGCCGAGGCTGATCCCATGCACGCTGCGATAGATCGGCTGCACGGGCATCAGGGTCACATGCGAGAACTGTACCGTGCCTTTGAGATGCCACTGCCCGAGCCGGAGGAAGAGTCCTGAGATCTCCGACGGAGTCGTGAAGACGAAGGCTGTGTTCGTCCAATCGGGCGAGGACGGGAAGTCCCGGTTGCACGCGTCCAGACCGGCGATGATCGTGTACGGGCTCGACCCGGGCATGGCCTTCGAACGAAACCGGAGCATGTACTGCGCGTTCGGTCGAAGCCCATCCACCGTTCGCGCCCAGTAGCTCATATCCTCACCGTTACCCCGAACGCTGACGCTCCGCTCACTGCCGCGGGCGCCGTCCCAGCTCCCCTCGCCCTCCCGCAGCGTCCATCCTGCGGGGGTGTCTGTTCCCTTGCTGAAGTCGTCCCGGAACACCTGCCCGCTCGCGCCGCCGGTCAACGCCAGCGCCAGCGCTGCGATGATCGCTGCCCGTTGATGCATCCTCCCGTACCTCCTCTGTCGTCCGGACGCCTGCCTTGCGTGCGGTCTTAACGGCCCTTCATTCTTAACTCGTACATCCTCGATCCCACCTGCCGTACGGCCTTGACCGTCTCGGGGTATGGCGTATCGCAGATGTCGACGAGGCCGATCTGGTAGTTCTCCTCATCATAGACCCGGCCCGTCGTCGGTTCGTCCTGCCATTGGAACCAGTGGCAGCCGACAAACTGCGGGTGTCGAAGCAGCCCTTCGACGTAGGCTTTGTACGCCGCAGCCCGTTCCTTCTGATCGGCGACCGGGACGAGGCCCGTGTGGAACATGCCCCGGTCGAGCGCGCCGAAATGGAACTCGCCGATGATGAGCGGCACATCGGCGACGATCGGCAGCGAATAATCGGCCGCTGAGCGGGCGTAGATGTTGAAGCTGACCACGTCGCAATGCCGGGCTGCCGCCTCGACGGCGCGGGCGTTGGCCACCGCGAACCGGCACCCGAGATAGAGCCGTTTCGGCGCCACCTCCTTGATGGCCTCACGTACGGTCTTGAAATAGGTATCGGCGACGCGGGAGTAAAAGGCGCCGAGCTCCTCAGACGCCCGTGCGCGATCCGGCGCGGTACGGCTCTCGGCGAGCGCCTCCCACGAGGCATAATCCGTGCCCCATTTCTGGTTCAGCCGGGCAATGTCGCCGAACGCGCTCTTGAGGTCGTCGATGAACGCATGTTTGACGGGTTGATCCGGCGGGGACTTGAGCGCCGCCTCCGCGAGCGAGAGGCTATCGCCCCACGACATCTCGTTGTCGACAAAATAGCCGATGCACCACGGGTCGTTCGCCGACCCTGCGGCTGCGGCCTGCATCTTCGCCACCGTATCCATGAAAAAGGATCGGTCGAACACGTCCGGGAACTTGCCCCAGTACCCTTCCGAACCCTCGATCATCCTCCCGCCGGTGTTGAGTGTGGCGACGTAGGGCGTCCGATCCTGCTGATAGATCCGCCAATCGGACCAGTTGCCGATGGTGTTCATCGCCCATGCGCGCAACCGTCGGTGCGCCGTATCTGCGCTGGCTTCTCTCCAGTCCGGCCCGTACTTGCGTCGAAGGTTGGCCCCGGCGAAGTTGAACGTTCGGGGCGTGCGACCCGAATAATGCCCATGCAGGGCGTAGCCGGTCCCGAAGAACTCCTTCATCTCCGGCAGATCGCCCGGGAAATCGCGGTACCAGTCCGAGCGTTCCTCGATGGGCGTCGCGTCGAGCATACCGACGCAGTCGACGCCGTGGGACCAGAAGAGGCGGCCGTCCGGATCGACCAGCCACCACTTCCCCTCGTGTTTCGCCGTCCGAAAGGCGCCCGTCGCTTCGAGCTTTGGCCCCGTCTCCCAGCCGCCCCAGCGATCCCAATCCCTGGGAGCTCTGGTCCGAGCCAGCGAGCGCGATTCCGATCCCGCCCGGTTCTGCAGGTCCTGCAGGTCCCGGACCTTGCCGGGCCAGTCCCGATGGATGTACTGACCGAATGTGTCGATAAAGGGCATAAACGGCGCCTCTCCGCCCGCCGGAGGCGGTCCTGCGTACGTTCCTGTCGCCCGTACGTTGGAGATCTCGAACGCCCGATCGGTCTCGGGGTTATTGACAAAGACGACGAGCTGGACGATGTTGGTCAGGTCGAGGCCCGAGTTGGGATATCCTCGCATGCCGAAGAGCTTCGGCGACGGACCGAACCACATCGGCCGCGGGAGAAGCGCCTCGAGCGTCCCGAAAGCGCCGGGCGCCAGCGAGATCTGCACGGTGATGCAGTTCCTGATGCCGTCCGCGCCCGGATTGTCCACGCGGCAATGTACGGTGACGTTCGATGTCCCCACATTGCGGACGTCCAGGGCAAGATGCGTGTGGCGGGTCAGGTCCCATGCGCCGCTCGCAGGGGCGAGGACCACGCCCGGCCAGGGCTGCGTGTGTCCGGTATCGATCCGAAGGGCGTTCGTCGAACCCCTTCGGACGAGGCTGACCCGGGCGTCCGTCGCGCGGACCGCGGCCGGGTCGAACCCCGCGGGAATCGGGTACAGGATGGTCTCTCGTCCCGGCGCCGCTGCCAGGCTCAGCACCAATGCGGTCACAACCATGTCGTCTCCTTTATCTCATCACGTTGGGACCGGTACGGAGGGCGAACCTGCCGAACGCACCTGTGCTCCAACGCCGAACCCTCTATTAGTCGGTTCGCCGCCCTGGCTCCGGTATCCTTGCCGGTATTGGGCTTCGCCGCATCAAGGATTATCCGCCGAACGTGTCGAACACGCTTCCCGTGATACCTCCGCGCCGGGAATCTGCATCTCGAGGCGCGAGCGTCCGTGCGATCGTTCTGGGGGCGCTCCTCATCCCCGTCAACTGCGCCTGGATGGCGGTGATGGAGACGAAGTGGAACTCGCTCGATTCCACGTGTGTCAGCCTGTTCTTCCACGTGGTATTCATGCTCGTCGTCCTGACCGCCCTCAATGCGGCGCTCGCTCGTCGCTTTCCGGCTCTGGCGTTCTCGCGCGGGGAGCTCCTGACCCTCTATATCATGCTCAGCATCGCCTCCGCGATCATGGGCCGCGACTCACTGGAGAACCTTGTTTCCATCCTGGGCTACTCCTTCTGGTACGACGATCCGTCGACCCGCTACAGCCGGTTTCACGAGCACATTCCCACATGGTTCACGCCCCGGGACAAGCTCATCCTGCGGGGCTACTACAACGGCAACAGCAGCGTCTGGATCCCCGCCCATTTCAACGCGTGGCTCATTCCGTCGCTGTTCTGGGCCGGTTTCATCCTTGTCCTCGTCTGGATCATGCTCTGCATGAACGTGCTGCTTCGGCGCCAGTGGACCGAACATGAGAAGCTCTCGTATCCGGTAGCGCAGATACCTCTGGCGATTACCGACATCGCGACCTACAGGAATCGCATCCTCTGGCTCGGCATGGCGGGACCGTTCATCATACAGACGCTGAACAACCTCAACTACTTCTATCCGTCCGTGCCGGGTCTGAACCTGAAGCTCAGGGACTACGGGCCGCTCTTCACCAGCGCCCCGTGGAACGGCCTCGGCTGGCTGCCGGTGGGGTTCTTCCCCTTCGCCATCGGCTTCGCGTACTTCCTGCCGCTCGATGTCACCTTCGCCTGCTGGTTCTTCTACGTCCTGCGCAAGCTCATCGACGTGGCCTGTGTGGCGTGGGGACTCCGGGATCCTGGGGCGCCCCTATCCATCGCCCGAATCCCCTACGTCCTCGAACAGGGGAGCGGGGCATGGATCGGGCTGTCCATCGCGATGGTCTGGATGTCCCGGGGCTATCTCAAGGACGTGGCGCTCAGGGCGTGGCGCGGCGACCGGGCCGAGGACGATCCGGCTGCGGGCATGGGCTACAGGACCGCGTTCCTGGGCATGGCCGGCGGCGGTGCAGTCCTCTGGGGCCTGTGCCGGATCAGCGGCATGGCATGGTGGCTCCCGATTGCCTACTTCGGGTTCTACTTCATCCTCTCCATCGGCATCACCCGGGTCCGCGCCGAGCTGGGACCGCCGGCCCACGAGCTCAACTGGATCAACCCCGAGCGTCTCATGATCCTCGCATTGGGGACGGAGACCGTCGGCATCAAGAACATGACCCTGCTGACGTTTATGTACTGGTTCAACCGGGGCTATCGATGCCATCCCATGCCGCATCAGATCGAGGCGATGCGTCTGGGGCAGGAGACCGGCTCGGAGGCGAGGAGGATCGTCTTCGCCATCGTCGTCGCGGCCGTGATCGGGAGCATCGTCTCCATCTGGGCGCTGCTGGATATCTTTTATCGCTATGGCGAGGCGACCCCGCGGATCATGTCCTATGCGACCGGCATCGGCAGGGAGGCGTTCGGCCGGCTGAACGACTGGATCGATAACCCGAGGCCTACAGGCCGCTGGGAGATGGGCTTCTGCGGCGTCGGTGCAGGGGTAACCCTGCTGCTGGCCGTCGCCAAGGCCCGGTTCGTCTGGTGGCCGTTCCATCCCATCGGATACGCCCTCGCCAACAGCTACGCCATGGAGTACTTCTGGTCGGCGCTCTGCATCGGTTGGATGCTCAAGCTTCTCGTCGTCCGCTACGGGGGCGTCCGGCTCTATCGTCAAGCAGGCCCCTTCTTCCTCGGCGTCATCCTCGGCGACTATCTGGTCGCCGCGCTGTGGTCCCTCATCGGCTGGGCGCTCGGCATCGGCACCTACCGCACCTTCATCTTCTAGGTGTGCCCGTATATAGTAGTATTACGGGGGACAGAGCTGTTGGATTCGCCCAAGGGCATTGTCTACCTGTCTTTTCTTCATAAGCTCTGTCCCGCCGTAGGATTCCGATCGTACAAGAATCCCTAGATTCTCCATCCCGGTGAGCGAATCTTCAGCGCTGCAGGTCGGCTCAGGTATGCGCTTGAGCCGACAGTAGAGCCGATGGAGTACGACTGCCGTATGGAACCGGTCGGGCTGACGGTCCGGAAGGAACCTCGGACCTTGTGGGCCAGGCACCCCTTCCATTACTCCGCTCTTAGCGACCAGTGTAACGGCAGACCGGAAAGAGGCCGATGTTGGCACATCGATGAACTCGGATGGTTGCTCAGCGCCGTTCCTTAACTCGGCTCTCTCCCGAAACAACCGTTCGATCGCTTCCGCGAGATGCCGACGGGTTGAGATCGCCTCCGTATACGCCTTGGAGTCAGCGTTGGGAGCCGCTGGCTTCGCACCGGAAGGTATGCCCAGCGCGAAGCCAGTAAGGCACGGCAGCAACGAAAGGAATCCACATAGGCGCCTTAGCCAACGCCGGGCCGGCGTTCTATACATCCTGTCCGGGGCATTTCGCAGTTTCATTGATCGTCCGCTTGAGTACCATGAACTGCAGATTTCTGCTGATCCTGTGCTTGAGCCGGGAGACGGAGCAGCTTCCGTATCGAGTCGCCGATCTTGTAGCTCAATGCCACCGCATTGGTCTCAACGTTGGCGATGGCTTCTTGCGGATCCAAGATCCCTTCTTCGACGTTTTGGACGGCTTCTTTGAGGTTGCTGGCGGCTTCGGATATGTCGCGATCGTCTGCGATGATGCCGACTTCTGCCCAGTAGTGCCCGTAGAAACACGCCACGGTCTTCTTAAAGCTGGCGCGAGAAGAGGGATCCTCGCTCAGTCTCTCCGTCGCCGCGGTGACGGCTGCAACCGCCGAAATAAGCCTGGTATAAGCCTGCAGGCGATGGTCGATCAACATCCTCCGTTCATCCAGGGCCGCACGACGCTCCTCCAATGCCGCCCTCCGGGTGTTGAGTTCGGCAGCGTCGCGATTCGATTTCGAGGCTTGTACGAAACCGTAGCTGGGGAGTAAGACAGCAGCAAGAAACGATATGAATATGCCGATGACGGTAAACCAGGACTGTCGCCGCTTCTCCCTGGCTTCTATCCGGGCGCTTTCCGAATCAAGACCGGCCTGAACCGCCGCTATATGGACTTCCGCCAGCTTCGCGAAGACTTCATCCGGTGTCGAGGATGTCAGCCTATGAGCGATCTGCGCGGCTGTTTGGTTTATAAGGTCGTTGTTGTTAACGTCCGTCGTTACCACCTCATCCATCTAGTGGATCCATCCTATCTCGATGCCGCGAAGCCGATGATCCTGCCCGGCCTCGTCGGTACCGGGGTCGATCGAGTGGCTCACCCCGCGAACGTAGGCACTGTGGTCGATCAGGCTTTGACGAACAAGTACACCCGGGGATCGACAGCATCGCTGAGATGATCGCCGGTCCGGGTGACGGCCACATCCAGTTCGGACAGCAGTTCCCGAATCGCGGATCGGCCCGGAGCGGCAGATCGCCCGAGCAGTTCGGCGACCTCCATCCGATCGACCATGAAGGCCCCGGTCACGAGCTCCGCAGACGCGATCCGATGGTAGCTGACAGCGCTCCCTCGAGCGATCCCGAGGATCAAGCTCGCCCGCGCCTTCGGCTCCTGGGCTTCCTTCCACGCATCGACTTGCGCCAGTTCCCAGTGCATCGGGTCACGCTGAGTGTCGGGCGTCCAGTGGCCGCCCCAGGCGAAGCCATATCGACCGAAGATCTCGTTGAGGGCCAGGTTCTCCGGGCTGGCGGCGCACCCGTAGCCGTTCGTTTCGGCGTTGAGATCGAAGGCGATGCCCCATGTATGGCTGGAGAGCCCCCTTGACGGGTTCCAGCATTTATGCCGCGGCACCCAGAGGCCGTCGAAGGCACGGATCAGCCCGGACAGGCCCTTTCGCTGCACCTCGCGGAACGCACGCTCCAGCGGCTCCTTCGCCAGCCTGTGGCACTCCGTCGTAACGGTCTTGCCTCTCCTCGCGCCCTCCAGGCTGCACGCCACTATATTTCCGCTGATCCAGCCCGCGTCGAGCTTCACCCTGCCGCCGCCGACTTCTCTATAGCCTGGCGCCCCGAAGACCCTCTTGATCGCGCGCTCCGACAGCGCCTTGATTTTGGTTGCCATCGACATCCTCCTTTGGTTGCGTGGGTCCATTCCGGCAGCGCACCTCTTGTAGGGTCCATCTTCAGGGCCGGGGCGGGCCGGTTTCGGATGGCCATCGGTGGTCTGCACTGTTACAGATCGGTCTTGCGCACGAGCGCGCCGGTGGGGCAGGCGTCGGCGCAGGCCAGCGCCACGTCGCGAAGACCTTCGACCATGGCGCTGCTGAAGGGCACGGAGGTCCGTACATCGAAGCCGCGACCGGTAAATCCGACGCCCAGCTCCTCCCGGCCTTCCGCCGCGATGCGGACGCAGATGCCGCAGGCGGTGCACTTACCCGAATCGAAGATGATATCGGGGTGGCTGTCGTCGTAGCCGAACTCCCTCCGGGCGCCGCTGAAATGGAGCGGCTGGGCGCCGTATTCCTGTGACGCAGCGCGCAGGCTGCAGGTCGAGGCCACCGGGCAGCCGCACTGGAGGCATCGGGACGCTTCGCGCTGCACCTCCGCAATGGTGAAGCCGGCGCTGCAGCCTCCCTCGGGCGTCTGGCGGCTGTCCGAACTGCCGAACCGCAGGTACGGGCGGACCGTATCGGCGTCCAGCTTGCCCACGTGCACGCTGAACCCCGGATCGGTCTCGCCCGGATGCACTCCGGTCATGTATTCGGAGGCCGAATAGGCTGCGATCCTCCCATCGGCGAGAGCCCGGATGGCGTGCTTCAGCGGGAGGAGGGCGCCTCCCGCCGCAAAGACGCCCGGCCGAGAGGTCATCAGGGTCCGTCGGTCGACCTTGATGCCCTGCGGCCCTCGATCGACCCCTTCGTAGCCGTGGCCGCCCGACTTTGCATCGCCCGACGCGAGGATCACCGTATCGCAGTCCTGCTGCAGCTCCTCGACCGAAGCCTGCTCGCCGATACGGAAACCCGACCTGAAGACGGCGCCCATCCGCTCGATCAGGGCGATTTCGTCGTCCAGGACCTTCAGCGGCAGCACATCCCGCGAGGTTCCGTACCGGAGCATCCCGCCGGGGGCCTCCCGATCGTCGTAGACGACGCAGGCATGCCCGAGCGTACGGAGGTAATAGGCGGCCGATAGGCCGGCCGGACCGGCGCCGACCACCGCGACCGATCGCCCGCTGGCCGGGTCCATAGGCGGCAGGTACGGATCGCCCGTTTCGAGGTCGTGATCGGCCAGAAATCGTTTGGTCATGCAGATAGAGAGGGATCCATCGTGCGCGGCCCGTCGGCACCCTTTCTCGCAGAGCTCGGGGCAGACCCGGCCGAGGATCGCGGGCAGAGGTATCGCCTGTTTGACGACGATGTGCGCATCGCGGAACTGCCCTTTCGCGGTCAGTTCCATCATCTTCGGTATGTCCATATGCGCCGGACAGACGCCCTGACACGGTGCGACGCAATCGCCCAGATGATCGCTCAGCAGCAGCTCGATCGCGGTCCGCCGCGCGTCCCGAACTTCGTCCGAGGCGTTATGGACCACCATCCCCTCGGTGACTCTGGTCGCGCAAGCGGGCAGGAAGCGGCCGATCCCTTCGACGCGGACCAGGCAGACGAAACAGGAGGTCTCCGGCGGCCGTCCGGGCAGATGGCACAGGGTCGGGATCTCGATCTCGGCGAGTTGGGCCGCGTCGAGCACCGTGGCGCCATCGGGCACGGTCATCACGCGGCCGTCGATGGTGAACTGCGGCATCAGACGGCCCTCCTCGTCGCTCGCAGGCGACGGCCCGCGGAACCTCTAATGGGTCGCACGGGGCGTAATCCTATCCTGAATCACTATGGCGTTCTCCGGGCACCCCCTCCTGCAGACATCGCACCGGGTACAGAGTTCGTCATTGATCACATGCATGGCGAAGGGGCGCATCGGAATGGCATCCACCGGGCACTGCTGCGAACAGATCGTACAACCCACACACGCGTCCGTAACCACATAGCTGATCAGTTCCTTGCATACCCCCGCGGGGCAGCGTCCTTCGAAGTGTGCTTCGTACTCCTCGCGGAAATAACGCAAGCCCGTCAGCACCGGGTTCGGCGCCGTCTGTCCCAGGCCGCACAAACTCCCCTGCTTCACCTGACCGCTGAGGACTTCGAGCTTCTGAAGATCGCCGCTCCTCCCCTGCCCCTCGCAGATCCGGTTGAGGATCTCCAGCATCCGCTTGGTTCCGAGCCGGCAGAAGGTGCATTTGCCGCACGATTCGGCCTGCGTGAAGCTAAGAAAGAACCGGGCGACGTCGACCATGCAGGTGCGATCGTCCAGCACGACGAGGCCGCCCGAACCCATGATCGCGCCAACCGAGGCGAGCGCATCGTAGTCGATGGGCGTATCCGCGAGCGACGCCGGCAGGCAGCCGCCCGACGGGCCGCCGATCTGGACCGCCTTGAAGGTCGTGCCTTCGGGCGTCCCGCCCCCGATGCGCTCGACGATATCCCGAATCGTCACGCCCATCGGCACTTCGATGAGACCGCCGTGCCGGACCTTGCCGGCCAGCGCAAACACTTTCGTACCCTTGCTCTTTTCGGTGCCGATGGCGGCAAACGCCTTCGCACCCTGGTTGATGATCCATGGCGCCAGCGCATAGGTTTCGACATTGTTGATGCTGGTAGGCTTCCCCCATAGCCCGCTCTCCGACGGATACGGAGGGCGGAGTGTCGGAACGCCCCTCCGGCCTTCGATCGACGCGATAAGGGCCGTCTCCTCGCCGCAGACGAACGCGCCCGCGCCCTCCATCACCGAGACCTTGAGCGCAAAGCGGCCCTGCATCATGCCCGAGCCGAGGAAACCCCGCTCCTCGCAGAGGGCGATAGCCTTGCGGATGCGATCGACCGCGTACGGGTATTCCGCTCGGACGTACATCACCGCATCGTTGGCTCCGACCGCGTAGGCCGCAATCGCGAGCCCTTCGAGCACCCGAAATGGGAACGACTCCAGGAGCATCCGATCCATGAACGCGCCGGGATCCCCTTCGTCGCCGTTGCAGATGATGTACTTCGGCGAACCGCTGGCCGCTCGGACCTTCTCCCATTTGATGCCCGTAGGGAAGCCGGCTCCGCCCCGCCCTCGCAGGCCGCTGTCCCGCACCTCGGCGATCACCTCGTCGGGGCTCAGGTCCGTAAGGCAGCGATCCAGGGCCTTGAACCCGCCCCGGGCGATGTACGCGTCGATATCGAGCGGAGGGTGTTCGCCGGCGTGCTCCATGGCGATCCGCTTCTGCGGTCCCATGTATCCGCACAGGACCGGGTCCCGGGTATCCATGGCATAGCGGGTGACGGGCTGCCACGTTTCGTCGGTCAACGCCCGATCCACAAGACCCGTCGCCGCCATTCGAAGGCGGTCGGTGATCCGCCCCGGCTTGAAGTGGCGCCGCACCAGAGCTTCCGCGTCCTTCGGATCAAAGCGGACATAGGTCACCGTCTCCTTGCCCGGCACGGCCACTTCGACGAGCGGGATCTGATGGCAGAGGCCGCTGCAGGAGATGCCCCGGACGATCGCCGAGGCCCGCAGGTCGGCGATGGCCTTTTCGACGGCTTCCTTGACTCGCATGGTGCCGCCGGCGATGCAGCACGAATCGAGCGCAAGTCGGACCTCGCCGACCGGCGCAACGCCGTGATCGACGGACGTCGGGGCCGTCCCGCCGCGACGCTGGAGCATCAGGAAGTCGTCGAGCGCCTCGCCCACCGTGTCCGTGCTCATATAGCCGTAGGTCAGCCCGTCGATCTGGACGACGGGCGCGAGCGTGCAGCATCCGACGCACGCGACCTCCTGAACCGTGAACAGCTTCGCCTCGTCGGTGTCCGCCCCCTCGGCAAGACGGAGGCGCCGCCGGATCGCGTCGTCGACCTGCTCCGCTCCTTTGACATGGCAGGCCGTGCCGTGGCATACGCTCACCATATGCTCGCCCACCGGCGCGAGACGGAACTGCGAGTAGAAGGTCGCAGCCCCCATCAGATCGGCCGCCGTGATCTCCGTGCTCGCGCAGACCTGCTTCAGAGCTTCCTCCGGCAGGTACCGGTACTCCTTCTGGATCGCCTGAAGGATGGGGATCAACGCCGACGGAGCGCCGCCGGTCCGTTGGATGAGTTGGAGGACGAACTCGGACGGATCGGGCGGTGGCGGCTTGCCCGGTTTCGGCGCGGTCGCGGCGCGTCGGCGCTCAAGGAGCTGCCGGATCATCGGGTCCCCACACAGAAGACGTGTCGCTTAGCCCGGATGATCACCCGCGAACCTGCGAACGCCGGCGTCGCGTTGGACTCTTCGCCGATCGGATGCCGGGCCAGCTCCTTGAACTGTTTGCCGAACTCGAGGACGTGCATCGCGCCCTCGACATCAAGAATGTAGACCCGCCCGCCCGCGAGAACGGGCGACGCCCGCACCGTTTTGCCGATATCCGCATCCCATACGGGCTTACCCGTCTTGATATCGATGCAGGTCAGGAATCCGTCGGTCGTCGTCAGCAGCGCCAGCCCGTTGGCCGCCAGCGGGCTGACGATATCCGGCAGTCCATCGCCCGCAAGCCACGCTACCGCCGTCTTGGTGACGTCCCCGCTCAGATCGGGCCGGATGGCCGCCGAGTTGGAGCCCTGGTTGGCCACCAGCACATAGCCGTCGGCATAGACCGGCGAAACTGCGACCTCGCCCCCGAGACACTCGGAGCGCCATAGCTCCTTGCCGCTATGGGGGTCATAGGCGATGACATAGGGATTCGCCGTCGTAATCAGCTGTTCGGAGCCGTTGACGGTGACGACGATCGGCGTGCTCCAGGAGCTCGGCACGGGACGCTTGATCTGCCAGACCGTTTTGCCGGACACGAGGTCGAGGGCCAGGAGAGCCGACTTGCCGTCCTCGGCTGAGGTCCCCTGATCGAGCTGGAGGATCAGGCCGGAACCGAAGATGATCGGGGAGGTCGCATGTCCGTAGGGGTTCTCGAGCGGCCCGAATCCCCGCGTCCACAGCAGCTTCCCCTGCATGTTGAGGCAGGCCACATCGCCGTTGACGAAGATCGCGCAGATGCGCGCACCATCGGTCACGACGGTCGCTGGCGCATAGCCGGTGTCCGCCTGGACTTTGGGATCGGATGCGCCGGCGGTGCGCGGGATCGGTGTTCGCCAGACGATGGCGCCGGATTCGAGATCGAGGGCGTAGACCTCGCGACGCTCGGCATCGGCGCCGCTGAAGAAGATCCGATCGCCCCAGACGATCGGCGAGTTCCAACCGGGCAGGGGTATAGCGGTCTTCCACAGGATGTTCTTGCCGGTCGTGCCGTTCCACACGGCGGGAGGCTTGGCTCTGGGCGCGATCCCGGCGCCCGTGGGACCCCGGAAACGGGGCCACTGCGAATCCCAGCCCGGCGCCATGGACGGGGCGATGGTCGGGAGGGTTATCTTGACGGCCAGCGGCCTTGCGCCGGTCGCAGCGGAGCTCGATGCGCCCGGATCACCGACGGGCACCGGCGCCATGACGGTGCCCGGGCCGCTCAACGTCCCGCCGACGGGCGTC
>JABWBA010000118.1 GCA_013360745.1 Chthonomonadales bacterium
CTCAGAAACAAACCCGGCAGCGTCTGTTCCACGATGGCAGTTCGGAGTTCAGCGGCGTGATCAGGTTTAACTGCCATGGGGGAGTAGACGAGGTTCACCATAGCATAGCGTACGCGGTTTTGTAGAAACCAGTGAACCATATCTCGACTGTCCGCGAAGCTCCGGTACGGGATGTATGCCGAATGAGGCTCGTTACCCCATAGATATCGGCGGCGAAGATAGTATCCTCGTGTCTCCTCGAAGAGCACCACTCGATCATCAGGTCGAGCGTGCGCGTTGAGCCACTCCTCGCTTGGATAGACGTTCACCTGTTGGCGCACGTAGGCCTCGGAGGCGCGGCGAGAGACCACCACCGGCATCAGATTGAGGGCGCGCGGGAGCGTATAGCTGAGGATGACGGCGCCCTGCAGTATGATGAAGATACTGAGCACAGGTCGAACCCATGGCCGGGCTTTGATCAGATCGTCCGCACTGCTGGCTCCCGCAAATGCGATGAGCGGCGTCATAGGAATGAGATAGCGCGCATATTGCATCGTCGTAGCCCAGATCAGGAGCCAGAACAGGATCACGGCAAGAGCGATGCCGGTTTCCCACGGTACGCGGGTGCGAAAAGCAGTGAGCGGAATCATCGTAACGCCCAGAAAGCCCAGACAGGCAAACGGGCTTGGGTCGGTATAGTTGTTGTACAGACGGGGCAGGGACACCAGGGCAAAGGGCATCAATAGGAAGTTGCGGACCCGATCGGCGATCGACGGTGTCGTCCGGGCGGCTCTTGCCGACTTGAGATCCTCACCGACGGAAAAGTAGTGACCGTCCATCCCATAGCTAACCTGTTCGCCCGCATAGATCGCTGCCCGCTTGCTGTCCCAGTTCTTGCCCCCGAACAACGAATACGCAAACGG
The DNA here is from genome assembly GCA_013360745.1 of Chthonomonadales bacterium. GTDB lineage: Bacteria > Armatimonadota > Chthonomonadetes > Chthonomonadales > CAJBBX01 > JABWBA01. The sequence goes on from JABWBA010000118.1 coordinate 903, forward strand.
ATATACCGGATTCCCGGTCAACAGGGCGGTTCTCAGGTAGAACGGCCCTCCGAATACGACCATAAGCGCGATAGCCGCGATATGGTGGCGCACCGATGGACGCGTTACTAACAGGATCACGAGAAAGGCCATAACGGGAATAGCGCTTAATGTCTTGACCGCAAGCGCCAGACCGCACAGAATCGCGAATGGAATGAGATCGTTCGCCTGCCTGGAAGAACGATAGCGAAGCAGGGCATGGAAGGCGAGAGTGACGTACATCGCCTGGGTCAGTTCAATGTAGGCGATCCCTGCCTCCCAGATCACAAAGGGGGTCAAGCAGAATACCACCGTGGTCAGAAGCCCCACTCGGGGCGATCCCCATGCGCGGCCGATCGCGTAGCATCCGAACGCGGTGATGATGCCAGCGGCCAGATGCAGGAGTTTGGCGCCGGCGAACCCGCTGTAAAGAAGGCCGATGGTGAACAACATCTGCGACAAAAACGGGAAATAGGAGTGATGGTCGGTTGGAAGCTCTATGATCCGACCGGCATCGATGAACGCCTGCGGCGCTGCGAGGTGATACGATAGGGAGTCCCATTCCCTCCCGCCCGGCGGAGTGAAGCATTCCAATAGCAGGGGGGGTAGAAGCGCCAGAGCAAGGCCTGCCAGGATCATGGTACTCCGGCGATCAGGACGGGTCGTCTCGGTACCGTTGGATTTCCACAGACGTACGAGACCAGGTGCGGCCACGGGTAGGAGAACTATCAGCGACAGGCCGATGGCGCCACGGTTCAGATGGCCAAGCAATCCCAGGATCCAGACCAGATACCCGAGAACTCCGAGGCCGATCGCGATGCTAAAGAGCCAGGCCTCCAGTTGCGTAGAACGGCTGCAACATCGAGCCGTCAGAAACCATCGTCCCAATCCTGCCGCCTCAGCGATCAGCAGAATAAGCAGCGCCACCGCGATCAAAGGGGGAGCAACTCCGCCGAAACGATCGACACCCGATCTCCGATTTCGAGATCCACTCGACCCAGCCAACGTGCATGAGAACCTGCGTGAACGATCATGGCCCGACCACGGCTCTCCCCTTGTGGCAGTGTCGTGTGGCTATGTCCGCCAATAATCAGATCGATCCCCTCCACCTGTTCCGCGAGACATCGATCGTGCTCGAAACCGATATGGCTGAGGCAGATCAGCATATCGCACTCCTGCCGGAGGGATGGTACGAGGCGTGCCGCCGTCTCTATAGGGTCGTCGAAAAGGTAGGCGCTGAGACGGCGGACCGCCATTTGCTCCGTAACCATCGGGACTGTCAAGCCCAACGTTGTGATCCGTCGACCGTCCACGTAATAGGTATGCGACGGCATGCAAGGAAGCGGCATGCCGCCATCACGCCGTCGTATATTGGCAGAGAGGATCGGGAATCGCGCAAGAGCGAGCTTGGATACAAAACCCCGTTCCCATACATGGAACTCGCGGTTGCCAACAACCATCCCATCGTAGCCGACCGTACTCATCAGATCCAGAATGGGCTCCCCGCTACGCTTATAGGTGATATTGCCAGCGGTAACTGCGTCGCCGGCATCGAACAGCAACGATGCGTGATCGATCGTCCGGCGGATCGATTGAACTGCGTTCGCTCGCTCGCTTGATAGCCGACCGTGCAGATCGTTGGTGTGGAGAACCGTGAGCCTGGTCATCGGCGCTTCTGATTGCGCATGTGGATCAATGACACACGTTGTAGAATTGGTACGTATAGTACTATGATTGATAACTGTCCCAAAGCGCTCAGCCAGGTGATCTACAGTATGGCAGTAAGTTCCATGCGCGTATATCTATGGGAGGTGCAATGATGTCGAACACCACATCGCAGCAGGTTTGGGAGTATCACGTTATCGATGTCCACGCGCGACACGTCCAGCTTCTCCAGGATAAGCTCAACGAGTTGGCCGGTGAGGGCTGGGAGCTTCTGTTTATGAACGAGCCAGCGGCCTGCCAATATCGGTGCGTGTTCAGGAGAACGGTTGCCTAACGATCCCTAAGGTCGGCTGCTGGCCTCACCGTTGCAACGTGAACCTGATGCTCGTTCGTTCGGGCACAACACCGATCAACTCAGGCTGTCACCGACACCTAACCGATGAACGGTTATGTCAGGCTGATCGTTGAGCAGGCGGGCCAGTTCGCCAGGATCTCCAGATAGAGTCGGCCACGTGCCGTAGTGCATTGGGACGATATGGCGAACGCCGAGTAACCGAACGGCGTGCGAAGCCTCGAACGGGCCCATTGTATAGTGGCCTCCGATCGGTATCATAGCCACATCCGGGCGGTACAGCTCGCCGATTAGACGCATATCACCGAACACCTGCGTGTCCCCGGCATGGTAGAGGCAGCCGCCGTCCTGCAGACGGATCACGAACCCCGCTGGCTCGCCCAGCGTGATCGTACCGTTCTCGGTCTGAACCGAGCTCGAGTGCAAAGCAGGCACCATCGTGACGTACAATGCTCCAAGCTTAACGGTTCCTCCGATATTCATGCCGATCGTCTTCTCAACGCCGTGCCGCGTCAGCCAGTCCGCGATCTCCACGATCGCGACGTATCGTCCGACGTCGACTACATCTTCGTCTACC
>JABWBA010000010.1 GCA_013360745.1 Chthonomonadales bacterium
GGAGGAAGCGGCCATCGCGAGTCGATTCGGGGGGCGCATCACGTTCCTTGCGGGCTTCGATGTGCAGCATATCCTGCAGGAGGGAACGCCCGAGGACGTACGCGCCGAAGTGCGCCACCTCATCGACACCTTCGACAGGCCGGACGGCGGCATGTGCATCGCGGCGGGCAACGGGATCGTCTCGGGAACGCCGTTCGCAAACATCGAGGCCTTTCTGGACGAATCCGTTCGCTATGGAGCCCGGCATCGAGCGCGGATCGGGGCATAACGGAGTACGATAGAGTAGATCGGGCATGAAGCCTGACGGCTCCAGAACCTCGGGCCAGGCGAAACATGGACATACCGCCTTGAGATCGCCGTCCTGGCTGGCGAGGAGGTTCCCGCCCAGTTGACCGGATAGTTCGATCGCCCCGGCGCGAACCCGCGTAGGGGCGGGCGCTGGGCCCGCTCGGCATAGGTCTCATTCCGGAGGACTGCTATGGCCAGACAGTGCGTGCAGTGCGGCAAGGAGCTTCCCGACGACGTCCGGTTTTGCACGGCATGCGGCGCACCCGAGGGGCAGGCCGACGCCGACCCTGCGCCTGAGCATATCCGATGGGCGCTCGGCTGCATTCCTGAGTGGCGCAGGCGCGGCCTGATCTCCCCGAGCAGCGCCGGGATGCTCCGCCGGCGCCTCGAGGCGGAGCTCCGGGACTCCGGACTGGCGGTTCCCGAACCAGTGAGGGGGCCGGATGCGGTCGTGTCCGGCGGCGCTCCAGGCCTGCCCGAACCCGATCAGCCTGTGACTCAAGAGCGTGAGGGTGGCCCCAGCCGCGGCCTTGCGGCGATCTTCGAGGAGAACTGGCTGATCCTGCTGGCCATCCTGGCAGGGGCCTTCATCATCGGCGGCATGCGTCAGGTCCTCGGCTGGGAGTGGGTCAGTCGGCTGGCGCAGACGCTTATGCCGGCTGTTCCCTCGGTTCTATCGTGGCTGCTCCTGCGGTCCGGTATGAGGGCCGAGGTCCGCGGCAAGATCGGGCCACGCGCCTGCGCCATCGTCGGGATCACCCTCGCGACCTTCGCTGTGACCTCGGCTAACCGACGGTGGCTTGGCTTCGCGCTCACGCCGGAGTGGGCGATCGTCGTCGGGATGGGTGTGTCGTTGGCGCTGGCGGGATGGGCGAGGCGGCGCAGCGGCGACGGCTTTCTCGAACATGCGGCCTTCGGTGCGACGGCTCTCCTCGCCCTGTTGCTGCCCCGCGCCATCGTGTCGAGCGGCGGAGCCGATGCGGCGCCGTGGCTCTACCCTGCGACCTATGCCCTGCTGGGAGGTGGGTGCCTTGCGGCAGGCGTGGAGCGACAGCGTCGGAATGGTACTGGCGCGGAAGCTCTCGCGGCGACTGCCCGTGCGATACTGTGGGCGCACCTCAGCTTCGCGGCCGTGGCCGCGCTGGCCATCTACCCTGCCGTCGACGGGGACTGGACCGCCGCACCGGCGCCCGCGATCGTCGGGCTTGTCGCCGTCTGCTACGTCGCGGCGGCGCGTGCGGTTGGCGATGCTTCGCTGGCCTATGCAGGCTCCGGAGCTCTGGCGCTGACCGCGGGTCTGCTCCTCGGCGCCGGGCATCGGTCGCCGACTAGCCCCGAGGGAATCGCGCTGACGACTCTGCTCGGAGCGATTGCCGCGGCGCTCGGCCAACATGAGGGGCGTCTGGTCGGCACACAGGTTGGGCGATCGCCCCTGGCGGTCGCGTACGGCCGGATGGCCTTCTCGGCCTTCGTCGGAGCAGGTCTGTTGATCCTTGCCCGGGCCGCCGATGCGGCAGCGGCAGGACGCCCGCTGGACGACGCAGGCTGGCTTCTTGTTTCCGCTTCGGCACTGGCCTGTTCGGCGGCTTACGGCGCTGCGGCGGTTGGCATGGATCTCCCGGCAGGCCTATATGCCGCGGCAGCGGCGGGTGGCTTCGCGGTCTGGCTGCCGTCCGATCGGCTCCTCGCCGCGAGTGGCGCGGCGCCTGACTACCGGTTCTGCCTGAGCATGGCGATGACCGCGGTGGTGATGGCAGCGTGTGCGTCTGCGTTCCGGATGTGGGCGGCGGCGGCGGCGGTTGCGGGGATCTTCGAGCGCCGCCCTCAACAGACACCGATGGCTCCGGCAATGGGCATCCCGCTCGCCGTCTCGACGCTGGCTCCCATGGCCCTGGGTCTGGCGAGCGCCGCACACGGGTACGAACACGCCGGGCCCCGATGGGAGCTGTGGGCGGGCCTGACGGCGCTCTGTGCGCTGAGCGGAGCGTGCGCAGCCCGCATGGCCCGAATCCACGATGATCTGGGTGGAGCGGCCCAGGTTGCCGGAGGCCTGTGCCTCGTGGGCGGGGCCATGCTCGCGGCGTTCCTTGCCCGCGAGACGGGAGCTGTGCCCGCCGACGTGGCCTCGGGGATCGCCCTGCTCGCCTTCGCCTGGGCTGCGTCGCTTGCGGCGGCCTGGCTCCGTATCGAGGAGCGACCGCCTTCTCTATCGAGCCTCTGGCGGCTGCCCCTCAGGCTGGTTGGAGGGACCGGATTCGCGCTGGCGTGCGCGCTGCTCCTCCATGGAGGTCGGCATGCAGAACATCAGCTTCTCCTCGCAGACGTGTTCGGCGTAGCTGCTGCGGTCTATGCCCTGGGATGCCATGCCTCAGGCAGGCCCGATCGGACCACAGTCTGGGGGTCGGCTGCGCTCCTTGCAGCCATGTGGCTCGTGCTCCCCTCAGATGGCCTGTCGGATGCTCAGGAGTGGCGGCTCATCGGCGCATCGGCCGTTGCGGCGGCCTCCTACGGATGGGCGGCATGGCAGGGGGTTCCCGGCATGGGCTGGGCTGCCGTCTTCGCCGGATCCGCGGCCTGGCTCGGCACGACGATCCGGGCTATGCACGCCAACGATTCATGGTGGTGCCTTGCTCAGCTGCCCTGGCTGGCTGGCGTCTTCGCGGTAGGCCTCGCTGCCGACACGCCGGGCCGCCATCGAGGCGGCGCCTCGCTCCGCCGGGCTGCCCTGTTCGTGGCCATCGTCTATCAGGCCGTAGCAGTCATCGCAGCCTACGATGAGGTCCGCATTGACGATCAGGCGGCCATCGCCGGGATCTGGGCGTTCACGCTTGCGTTCGGCATCCGGGCTGCGTGGCTGCCGGGCCGACGGTGGGGAGCGCTCGCGGCTGGCCACACGCTGTGGGCGTCCGGAGCGACGCTCCTACTCATGGGCGTTCCGGGACATACGTGGACTGTCCGATTCGCCCTCTCCTGCGGCGCCGTTGTCCTGGGAGCACGCATCCTTGCCCGGTCGGAGCGGGGGGCCGCAGTCGCCTACGGGGCCGATACATCCGCCGGGATCGGCGCAGGTGTGGGGCTCCTCGTCGCGCTGGCCGTCGTGGCCGAGCCGGGCGCCGGCGAGCAGAGCCTGCTGGCCATCGCACTGGCCGGAGCTGTCTGGGCCTCCATCTGGGCGACGGGCCGAGGGACCATCTGGGCGCATAGCGCGGCTCTGGCCTTCCTGCTCGGCTACGGTCTCTTCCTATACAACCGCTTCTCGATCAGCGCCGACGTGCTGGACCTCTACCTGCTCCCCGTCTCGGGCTATCTCCTGGTTCTCGGCCATATGGCCGATCGGCGGCGGAAGATCGACGCTCCCATCCTCTGGTGGCTCGGGCTTCTGCTGTCGCTGACTCCGACGTTCGTGGCGTTCCACCTCCACTTCCAGTCGGGCGGCACTCCCCTTCACGCCATCCTCCTCATCGTCCAGTGCGTTGGAGCCGTCCTCTGGGGCATTGCGCGACGGATCAAAGCGTTCGCGGCCTGCGGTAGCCTCTTCGCCCTCGCCTTCGCGGGCGAGCTCATCCTCGGCGCCATCGGCCAGATCTGGGCAGGCCTCATCGCTCTCGTCGTCGGATCGGCGCTGCTCGCGGCCGTCTACATCCTGAGCACGCGGAGCGCCGAAGCCCGCGCCGTCATGGACCGTACGGTTCGTCAATGGCGCAGCTGGCGCTGATCCTCCGCCCGCATCTGGCTCAAGGCATTGTAGTGGAAGGGCTTACGAACATTGCAGAGCTGTTCCCATCACCGGTGCACGTCGATCCGCGTAACGTGGCGACGTTCCTCGATGTACACGACACTGACGACCGGCAGGTCCTTATGCGCGACGTCTATGAGCGGGTGGCCGCCAGGTTGGAGGCGCTGTAGTCCCACTGATCGTGAAGCTGATGAAGAACTCCCTGTCCCATCCCTCGTCCGGGCGTGTTACGATACGGCCCCGGGGTGGGAGGGAAGGTGCGCTTACTTCCTCCAGATCAGCCGGTAGTTGAATCGCCGGTTCGGGGCTGTGTCTCCGTGCGTGCAGAGGGAAATGGGATCCTTCAGCTCTGCGGGGTTGTCGGCCCATTTGAAGTCGAAGGTGAGGGCGTCGCCGGTCAGCCCGAGGAGCTGACGGGGGATCGCTAGTTCGAGTTCACGACCGGCATAGCGCATGGGGATGTCCGCCACGGGCTTCCAACGCCCGTCCGGCCATATCCCGACATAGCGCATCAGCGTGGTCATGCGGGCGTTTCGCACGGTACGGTTGATAAGGAAGTCGTAACCGAACCATCCGGTGTTCGGATTCCGGTCGGCGTCGATGAGCAGCAGCATCCAGTGTCTGCCCGTATGCGGGGTGATCGGTGCGCGGGTCTCAACGTAAAAGGCGACTCTGGAGGGGTCGACCGCAACCTTGCAGTTCAGTATGTCGTTGCGGCCGCTTGTATCTTTATAGTACAGGCCTCCGTAGCCTTTATAATCGCGATGGAAGGTGTCGCCGAGGGTGTCCCGATACTCAACCATCACGCCGGCCCAATCCGAAAAGGAGCCGTCAACGCGAATGGGGTTCGGACCTCGGTTCACCGGAATAGGACGCACGCCCTTGTACCGCCGGATGTTCTGGGCCATCTGCATATAGTAGTTATCGGTATATCCGCCTTTCATCGGCTGAACGCAGCGATTGAACTCCATGTTGTACTGGTCGACGAAGAAATAGTTGCTGTCGCGCCGCATGAAGGGGAACGTCGTGCCCGGGGCCGGGGGATACTTGCCCGCCGTCCATTCGTTCCAGTCGTTGATATACAGGAACTGCGGATTCGCATTGAGCGCTTCGTCCCATCGATCCTGAAAGTAGATCCCGTAGCCTTCGGGTCGGGCTACGGTCTTCCCCAGCCAGGGCACATAGGTCGGCTTCGGCCGGTCGTACTCGTCCAGCTCGGGCTCCCCTTTCTCCCGGGTCCACGACTTGCCGACGAGGCTGGAGGGGTGCTGGGCCGGCGTCACCGCCGCCTCCTCCCGCTGGCCCTTGTGGGTCGAGACGAGGTCCATCGGGTTCATCTTCTGGACCGGTTCGTGGCCGAGGTCGTAGCCGAAGCTCCAGTTGTCCTCGGTACCGACGAACCGCTTGCCCGCCCACTGCCAGTAGCCCCACCACATGGTCCGCAGCGTGAAGAAGCTCTTCACCTCCCGGGTGTAGTCCTTGTAGAACTCATCGGCATAGTCCGGGTCGCCGTAGTGCGGATGGTTCGGATCGGTCGCGGCTTTCGGGTCGTAGTTCGGGTTGCTGTTCGGGTGCTGCTGCCCTGTGGCATCGGCCGTCGGGGTGGCGTTGCACAGAAGGAGGGGCTTGCCGTCCCAGTGGAACCACAGGTCCCGATACCGCCCCTGCTTGTAGATCTTCTCGTAGAGGTCCTGCACGACGCTGATCACCGGACCGTTGAACGCCCAGAAACAGAACTGAGGCACTCTGGTCCCTTCGGCCTTCATCTTCTGCATCACCGGGAAGATCACGGACCATTCGTCGTAGTACCGGACCGCGTTCGTGACGTCCATCACGAGGACATCGACGCCCGCATCGGCCAGCATCGACATATCTCGGCGGATGACCCATTCATCCTTACTGAGGAAGTAGCCGAACTCAGGCTCCGCCCAGTGATAGGACCCGTCCTTCCAGAGCGGATTATTGCCGTCCAGTCGGGCCGAGGGGTCCTGCGACAGGACACGGCTGACATCGGCGTTGAAGGGCCGGGCGAAGCCATCGTGGAGCGAATCGGCGTGCCACGCGATGTAGAAGATGCCGACGACCCTCCGATGATCCTTCTTGACAGGGCCGACGGCTTCGAACGTCGGCATCGTCCTGCCGAGCCCGTCGGCGGCGACCCACGTATCGGAGAACAGGTCACGAGGGGGAGTCTGCGCCTCGCACGGGATGCACGAGCAGAACAGACTCACAACGGCTGTCAACATAATGCTGCGCATGGATTACCTCCGCTATTCGTTGGTGAGCGGCGCTCCGATAACCGCCGCGACCGTGGCGGCGTAGGCTGATGACTCGGTCTCCTGGTCTCCGCGCGACAGGGCGGTAAAGGCGATGTTCTCCCAGAACCACCAGTCCGGCAGCATCGTCTCGTTGACCGCATCGCCCGGCCCAAGAAAACGACACAGCGTTAGCTCCGCGCCGCGAGAGGTAACCACGCTGATGGTATAGAGATCCAGCTCCTGATAACCTGCAGAGGCAAGGTATTGAAACGGATTGAGATCCACCCAGGTGTATCGGACGCACTCCACGGCATCGAAGTGGACGAACCTGCGGAACGATACGACCCAGAAGAGGCGGGTGTGTATCTGGATCATCCGGAGTTTCGTGTCGATGGTGACCGATCGAAGCTTCAGAAACAACGTGAACAAGGCGAGGTGCGGCATGGTCGATGCGGTCAGGCGTCCGTTCTTGCCGATGATCCGCGGGCGGATTCGGAGCATGCGGCCGAACAGCACGCGAACGATCAATCCCGTGATGAGGTCGAAGAGGCATCCCATCACTCGGCCCCACGGCAGAGTATACGGGAACAAGCAGCACGGGTTGCGAAGCCTCTCGGAGTCACTTCGGAGCGCTCCAGCTCCAGACCCGCGGCGCGTCTGGGAACGGAAGGGCCGCAGGGCCGTCGGCCGACGGGCGGCCGGTGAACTGCTCGTCACAGAAGTCGAGGAGCGCCGTTAAATCGGACAGGTTGTGTTCATGCGGACCCGGACGGTATCGGATGCCGATCCTATCGCGGGCGCCGAGCCATGCATAGACCTCAGCGGCGGCCTGATAGGTGATCTGGCTGCCCCTGGGGTTGGCCCACAGATCGCCCAGAGCCTCCGTGCTCACAAGACTTCGGGGAGCGACGCAGGCCTTCAGAGTGTGCTGATCGAACGGCAGTCGATCCGCGCGGCCCGCGAAATCGGCGAACCGGGCATGGAACCAGTAGGGGAACTGACGCACGATGGCCTCAAGGGTCTCGGACCGGTCATCGTGGAACCGATAGCATCCCGCCCCGCCGTATCCCGAGTTGTTGGGAGCGGTGACGGCGACTCGTTCATCGGTCGCGCCGGCCAGAAGCGCGCACTTCCCTCCCCTCGAATGGCCCGTCACGGCAATGCGATTGCCGTCGACCTCGGGTACCGTCAGCAGATAATCGACCGAACGATGGAACCCCCAGGCCCAGGCGGACAGTCGGCCCCCATCGTACTCCGGCCAGGCACGGTACACGCCCGTACGCTCGGGTCCGTCCGCGCCCACTTCCTCGCGGTTGAACGCCGCAAGGATATAGCCCCGCCGGAGCACGAGGCTGATGTGCGCATCGCCCAGACGGCCCCAGCCGAGATCACCGTCGAGGATCACGGGAAACGGCCCGGCGCCCGACGGAATGGCCAGCAGCATCCGAACTTCGACCGAGCCCTTCGGCCCCATCCGCAGCCGAACGTCGCGCACGTTCCCGAGTCCGTCGGGGAGGTCGCGTCGGCTGATCGTCCGCCCCGATACCCGATCGCCCTCCGGGGGCAGCGAGCCGTACTGATAGTGGAGGAGCGTATCGAGGAGCCGCTTCCGCTGGGTCGGCCATTCGCGTCTCGACTCGATTCGGGATCCGCGCGAGGACAGGAAGGGGTCCGGGAGCTCGGAGATCGCGTGCAGCTTCTCGACCGGCGGGTACTCACCCGGAGATGCCATCGCAGCGCAGGCCAGCAGCAGGGCCGGCATCAGCATTCGATTCTCCTTTCCGCGCGTTCCCGATCCCGATACCGGTCCTGTTCAGTAGCGTTGATTCCCAGCGTCGAGGATCGGTACGCCCGCGGCATCCAACCACGAGATCGCGAGCTTCGCCGGCTGATCACAGCGCACGACCTTGATCCGGAGCCGGTTCTCCCCCGCCCTCAGCTGGACCTTCGCGCCGGGCCCGTCGGTGAGCGTGGGTCGAAACGGCCGGTGATCATGGACTTGATAGACCAACCGGTCGTTGAGCCACACCCGAACGCCGTCGTTGGTGTGCACGATGAGCCGCGCCTCCAGCGGTTCGGTCCGGCGAAGGATCGTTAGACCATAGGCGACGCCAGGCAGGCCGGTAAAGAGTTCCTCGATCTCCATAACTGAGCGCCCAAACGGCATCCTGCGCCATCCAACCAGGCCATCGCCCCGTCCGAGATGGCGCTCGGTCAGGTCCGGTGTATCCTCGACCGTGTAGCCCTTCTCGAAGCCGCCGCCGAAGTCGTTCTTCAACGGACCGATGAACCACCAGCAGGCCGACAGATAGATCGGAACCGCGAAGCGAACCGGTTCGCCATCCTCCGGTGTCAGCGTGAGTGCGATGGGATTGATCTCCGCCGATTCGACAGCCTCGGGCGCTTTGATGGCGAAGCCCAGGCGCGCGGCGCGTCCGGGATCCAGGTGCAACGTCGGCCCCTGCGCCCCGGGGACCGCCACGATCCAGCCCCTGGGCGCGGTTACCTCGACATGTCCGTCGATCGGAGTTGAGCGGAGGTTGGTCAGGGTGACCACGAAACTGCTCGCAACGCCGGCGACGATGGCCGGACCCCGGGCGGCGCAATCGAAGGAGGCCTCAACCCCGTTCCTCCGATCGACGGAGACCGACGGGTTCAGGCCGAAGAGAGGCGAACTTCGGGCCGCATCGAGCCAGTTGCAGTCCTCCGTGGTCGTTGAGGGTATGTTCGACGTTGCAGGAGGGTCCGAATCGGCGTTCGGCGGCGGCGGCGCTTCCGAAGCGGGCTCGCCGGGTTGGGGCGCCTCCGTCGGCATCGGCGCAGCCGGGTCTCGAAGGTCCGCCATGCGTACCGGCAGCCGACGGGCCTCGATCATCCGGGCTGTGACGGCCATGGTCCGCTCGGTCAGCTCGTCGACGGTCGCCGGAACCGACAGCCCTTCGACCCCCCAACCGACGACGATCCTTCGACCGATCGGCGCCAGCCAACGCTCCGGCAGGCCCTTCGCGCCGCCCCGTATGCCCATGATGGCGCCGACCGTCGCCCCGGTCGTGTCCGTATCGTAGCCGCAGTTGACCGTCGCGCAGAGCGTATTGGCGAAATCGCCCTCGCCGTAGAGGAGGCCGAGCGCGATGAAGCCGAGGTTCTGCGGGGCGTCGGTGGGGTTCGGACATCCAACGGCGTCGAGCACGGCGGATCTTGCTTGCATAGCGGTCTTCGCGGCTCCGTGGGCCTCCCGGGCCGCGCGGATGGCGCCGCAAACGCGCGAGCCGTCCGGAACCCGGGCCAGACCGATGTCGAGCAGGGTCGCGATGTCACGGACGAAGAACGCGGCGCTCTCGAGCGCGGCAAGGAACATGGCAGCCCAGACACCTTCGCCCGCATGGTCCAGGACGGCGTCATGATAGGCCAGTTCCGCTGCATGATCCGGGCAGCCTGGCGCCGCCATGGCCCATATTCCGGCCCGGCCTGCGGCGCCCACACTGGATGCGAACCAGTTGCCATGGGAGCCCGAAAGCGGAGGTCGCGCGCCCCTGCGGAGGTTGACGGTCGCATAAGCGTATTCATCCCACGAGTAGCGCACATGGTCCATCCACTCGCCTGCAAGGTCGCCGCTGGTCAGTTCGGGGCCGTGCTCCTCCAGGGCATGAAGCCAGAGAAGCTCCAGATCCAGGTCGTCACTGGCCGCGGGCTGGACGGGCGCCGGATCATAGAAGGTGACGCCCGGCGGATCGACCTTCCCTTCGAAGGGCGCGCCGAGGGTACCGCCGACGTTCTTCCCCAACCAGCCGCCGAGGACCCGATCGGCACAGTCGTCCAATGGTATGGTCAGATCCGCCATGGTGCCCTCCTCATCGATCGTGCCGCCGGTAACCGCCAACACGCATCCAACCCGATGTTACGCAGAATCCCCCTCACCCGAACGATCGCCGAAACTGCCCGCCCCTCGGGGCTCGGGAAAGCGATCGGACGCCCGGATGCGCGCCTCGATCTCATCAAGGACTTCGGGATTCTGTTCGAGATAGGCCCGGACGTTCTCGCGTCCCTGCCCCAGCCGCGTATCCCCGTACGAGAAGTGGGAGCCGCTGCGATGAATGATGTCCATCTCGACGGCGAGATCCAGGATATTCCCGGCGCGCGAGATCCCCTGCCCGAAGAGGATATCGAACTCGGCCACACGGAAGGGGGGCGCGACCTTGTTCTTGACGATCTTGACCCGTGTGCGCGCGCCGACGGCTTCCGTTCCGGACTTGACCATCTCGATGCGCCGTACATCCAGCCGTACGCTGGCCCAGTATTTGAGCGCGCGACCGCCCGGTGTCGTCTCGGGGTTGCCGAACATGACGCCGATCTTCTCGCGGATCTGGTTGATGAAAATCGCGCAGCAGCTCGCCCGACTCAGGTTGCCGGCGATTTTGCGCAGGGCCTGCGACATCAATCGTGCCTGCGCCCCGACGTGCGCATCGCCCATTTCGCCCTCCACCTCGGCCTTCGGCACGAGAGCCGCTACGGAGTCGAGCACGACAACATCGATCGCGCTGGAGCGGATCAGCGAGTCCATGATCTCGAGCGCCTCTTCTCCGGTGCCCGGCTGGGAGACGAGGAGATCATCGATATTCACGCCAAGGGTCGACGAATAATCGGGATCAAGGGCATGTTCGGCATCGACGAAGGCGCACGTGCCCCCGAGCTTCTGGGCCTGTGCGATCACGGAGAGAGCCAGCGTCGTCTTGCCGGAGGATTCCGTTCCGAAGATCTCGACGATTCGACCTCTGGGCACGCCCCCGACGCCCAGCGCCATATCGAGCGCAATGCTGCCGGTGGGAATCGCTTCGATGCTGAGCTTCGTCGTGTCGCCGAGGCGCATGATGGCGCCTTTCCCGAACTGCTTTTCGATGGTGCTCAGCGCCATCTCCAGCGCCTTCTGCTTGTCCATTCCTTACCCTGCCTCCTCGGGGATAGTAGGCGCTACTGCCCATCCATTATATCGCCGCCCGGCCGCTGCTCGGCGGCGGTCCCGCGCAGTGCGAACGCCTCAACCGCTGTGTAGTCGGGTTCGGCCGGGCTGAGGACGCTCCGCATCAGCACGATGCGCTCCACCCGAAAGGCCCCAATCTCGCCGATCTCGATCCTCTGAAGCCCGGCCGAAACCGATACCTCCGCCGCGTAGGTCTTGATCCGGGCCAGCGTCAGATGCGCGGTCGGCGGCCGGGATTCCATCCGAAAACGCACACGCGCAAGGGCTTGGTCGATCGTCTGCGCCAGAGACGTGAAGTCATCCGCGCCCTCAGACGCCCCGATCCAAACGACGCTCGGCCTGGACGGGCTCGGGAACGCGCCGAGACCGGCAAGCCGGAGCGTAAAGGGCGCCGCCGCTTTGCATACCGGTTCTACAGCCTCGATCGCGGCCTGCGCCCGAGCCTGATTCAGGTCGCCCAGGAACTTCAGCGTGTAATGGAACAGGGCAGGACGAACCCATCGGATGGTCGGATCCGCCATCCTCCGGCTAAGCGACGTCTGCAGCTTGCCGACCTCAGCCTTCAGGTCCTCGGGAAGATCCACCGCGAAGAAGAGCCGCATACCCCCGGTCTGGCTTCCCATATCGCCAGAAGTTTCGCGACGCCCGCGGCAGAATCCTCCCGCCTGTGATCGGCAGAATGCTACATCGTGATGAACTTCTCGCCCTTTGTGCGGCAGATCGGGCATGCCTCCGGCGGCGCGGAGCCCATTTCGATGTAGCCGCAGATCGGACACAGGAAGAACTCGACGCCGACGAGATCCTTGCCGTTCTCCACGGCCTCCAGCGCCAGCGCATAGAGCCGCGCATGGACGGCTTCGGCCTCGACGGCATAGCCGAACATCCGGGCCGCCCTGTGCCCCGCTTCCTGCGCGCGCTCGTGCATCGGCGGGTACATCTCGGCGTACTCATAGGTCTCGCCGGCGATGGCGGCTCTTAGATTATCCGCCGTGGTTCCGATCCCGGCCATCGCGGCCAGATGTCCCTGGGCATGGATCGCTTCGGCTTCCGCAGTCAGGCGGAAGAGACGCGCGATGTTGGTGAAACCGTCCTTATCGGCCTGTTTGGCGAACGCAATGTACTTGCGATTGGCCTGGCTCTCCCCTGCAAAGGCCTCCTCGAGGTCCTTCTTGATCTCCGGCATGTCCCTTTCCTTTCGTGACTTCGCGGGATCAGGGCGTTGCGGCCGCCCTCCCCAGCGCGACCCGGCTTCCGGAGCGGGACGATTCGATCGCCCCGAACACCATCGCCAGGCTCTTGATGTTGTCGTGACATTCGCCCATCGGTGTCCGGCCCGTCTCCAGGGCGTCGATAAAGTCGCGGATTGAACCCGAGATGCCCATCGGCGCTCCCGCGTCTACGGCCGCCGTGACCTCCTCAACATCCGAATGGAAACCGCCAACTGCGACGACCTTCTCGGCGACGGGCGCGTGATGCCCATCCCAAACGGCGCTCCCGCGAGGCCCGACGGCTCTCCACTCGCTGTCCCAGGAGGTGCGCCGACCTTCGGCGCACCAGCAACCGCGATACGTGTAGCGCAGGCCTCCGCTCATCTCGAAGATCGCCACGGCGGAGGCGTCGCCCCGATACCACGACCAGCTCGGATTGGACTCTTCGCAATAGACCGCGACCGGATCGGCGCCGGTGAGATATCGCGCGGCGTCGAAGGTATGGATCGCCATATCGAGGACGAGAGGGCTATCCATCTCGTCTCGGAAGCCGCCGAAGTGGGCGCCGATGTAGAAATCGGAGTTCAGGATGCCCGGCGGCCCGGTTGCCTCGTCGATGAGGGAACGAAACGCCTGCAGGCGGGGGTCGTACCGACGGCTCTGGCTGACCATATAGAGCTTGCCCGAACGCTCCGACGCAGCAACCATCTCTCGGGCCGCCTCCATCGAGTGGGCCATGGGCTTCTCGCCGATCACCGGCAGGCCGAGGCCCAGCGCCGTCAGAGTCACATCTCGATGGGCTTCGGGCACGGTCACATCGACGACGAAATCGGGAGCGCACTGGCGGATGGCGCCGGCCAGATCCGGACCTGTATGGATATCCATGAGGCCGAGTTCCCGAGCGGCATCAGCAGCCGCCTCAGGACGGAGATCCACCCAGCCGGCGATCTCCGTTCGGTCGTATTCGACGAGGTTACGGCCCCAGGCGCGGCCCATGCCGCCCGCCCCCACGATCACGGCCCTGTACGTCCTCATGGAGAAACCTCCCGTCCGGGTTGCCCCTGTCGCACTGTTCGCCGCTGCAGGCCGGAGGTCCTCCCTGTCGGTCGATCTTAGCGGAAGCGGGGTTCGTGCGGTATACCATTAGCCGTCGGATTGGCCGCTGCATACCGCAACGTACCCGTCAGGAGGTCGTCATGCTCACCTTCAGGACCCGCATCCGTTTTGGATGGATCGCACCCCTTTGCATACTCGCGCTGTGCGGCGTGAGCGGTCACGCCGCCGAGGAGGCCGACGGCGGCAAGAAGACAGCGGAGCTCAAGCTCGAGGATCTATATCCGAAGAAGAGCTTCTTCGGCAAACAGGCTCGCGGGATGGCGTGGTCGCACAACGATCGGTACGTGGCCTATCTCTGGAACGCTTACGACGACAAGGGCTGGGACCTGTGGCTCTACGATACACGGGACAGGAAGGCGATCCGCGTCACCTCACCCGAGTTCCTGCTCCCCTTCGACCGCGATCTCAAAGAGATCATCGAGCGCTACAAAAAAGACAGGGAAGAGGACGAACGCCGTAAAAAGCTGTCCGACGAAGAGCGGAAGAAGCTCGAAGAGGAGGACGACAAGAAGGAGAAGGAGCGCAAAGAGCCCCGAAAGGAGTACGGCGGCATCGGCGAGTTCGAGTGGGCCCATAAATCGGACGAGCTCCTGTTCACCTATAAAGGGGATATCTATCGCTTCGTTATCGGGAAGGATGCTCCCGTCCGGCTGACACGCACCACCGATGGGGAATCGGGCCTGAAGTACACTCGCGACGATAAAGGCTTCCTCTTCCAGCGGGGTGACGGCGTCTATCGGATGTCCTTTGGCGATCCGACCGTCGTTCAGCTCAATCCAGCGCTCCCCGACGGTCTCCGGTTCAGCGGTTACTGGCTCGCGCCCGACGAGTCGAAGGTCCTGATCACCGGTTATAAACCTTCCGGCAAGGACCGGGACGTCAGCTACCTCACCTACCGCGGGCGGTTCGCCGAAGCCCGGACGACCTCGAGAAACGTCGCCGATGACCCGTTCAACTCGGAACAGCGGGCGTTCATCATCGACCTCAACGACGATCCGAAGGCGACGCTGCTCAACGACGGCAAGCCGTGGGAGATCTGGAAGTGGCCCGCCGGCAACGAGATGGGGCAGTTCGTCGTCCACCAGGAACCCTGGTCGCCCGATTCGAAGAAAGTCGTCTTCGCCACATGGAAGCGCACGAAGCGGGAGCTGGAAGTCTGTGTCGCGGATACGGCCGAGAAGAAAGTCGCCACAATCTACAAGACGACGCACAATGGCGAGCACACGACCCCGGGGATGACCAACCCCTTCTACACCCGGGATGGATCGCGGATCCTCCTCCTCCTGGAACAGAGCGGCTATCGGCATCTTTGTTCGCTGAACCCGCTGACGGAGGGCGCCACACAGCTGACGAGGGGCGATTTCGAGGTCTACCCGTTGAAGCTGTCCGAGGACGGCGCCTGGGAGCTGGTCCGGAGCAGTAAGGAGCACCCGGCTCGGATGAACCTGTACCGTGTGGACCTGACCGATGGCTCGATGACCCGTCTGACCCATCGGGACGGTGATTATGGCGAGGGCGTTCTGAGCCATGACGGCAAGCGGGTGGCGGTTACCTTCGGATCCTGGAAAGTCCTGCGGGAGCTCTACCTACTGCCTGCACTCGGCAAGAAGGACGAAGTCGCCATCACCTCCTCCCATCCGGGCACGTTCGAGAAGGTGCACAAGATCGTTGCCGAGCTCTTCAGCTTCAAGAACCGGCACGGCCATACGGTTTACGCCTTCATCCACAAACCCGCCGGCCTGAAGAAGGACGACAAGCGACCCCTGCTGATCTACACCTACGGCGGTCCCCTCGGCACGGGCCACTCCGTCGTCGACGGCGCGTTCGGCGGCGATTCCTACCTTCTGCCCATGTACCTGGCCTACAAGTACGGCTATATCTGCGTCACGGTGGACCCCCGCGGCTCTTCGGGGTATGGGGGCCTCTTTGGCAATGCGAACTGGGAACACCCGGGCGTCGCCCAGGTCGAGGACCTCAGCGATTGCGTGAAGTATGTCAGCGAGCAATATGGGGTCGACCCGAAGCGGGTGGGCGTCAACGGCTGGTCCTTCGGCGGCTTCCAAACCCAGATGTGCCTCTATACCGCGCCCGATGTCTTTACGCTGGGTATCGCAGGGGCCGGGCCGACCGAATGGCAGAACTACAACAACTGGTACGCGGGCGGTGTGATCGGCCCGGCGACCGTGGGCAAGCCGGACGATCTGGACAAGTTCTCGCTCACCAAGCTTGCCAAGAACCTCAAAGGGGACCTGATGCTGCTGCACGGCATGGAGGACACGAACGTTCTGGCGCAGGACACGATCAAGGTCTACCGTGAGCTCCTTCAAGCCGGCAAAGGGCCGCAGGTCGAGCTGGTGCTCGATCCGACCGGCGGGCACGGACTGGGCGGCGACATCAAGTCGAAGGATCGTGCGCTGATCTACGAATCGTTCCTCCTTCGCCGGTGGGGACCGTACAAGAAATAGCCGCCGTACGGCCGATGAGGCCAACGGATCGGGAGCGCCTGCATGGGAGCCAGAACGATCTACATCCTCGGGGCGCTCCTCGTCCTGGTATCGCTTGCGACGACATCGGCCATGGCGGCTGAGCTCGTCCCCATCGCCGACCCAACCTCGGGCCGCTGGACCGGGTTGAAGTACGGCAGCGTTGAGCTGTCCGCGGGGCCGAGCGAGGATCTCTCAATCGAAGGTGAGCAGGCCGGGCAGCGCACAACCGCCGCCCGTACGGAGGTGCGCGTCGTCAGGCAGGGCGCCCGCACGGTTCTTTCCTATCGGTCCGGCGACTGGATGATCGACGACGTCATGACCCGCAACGGAGCTGCCGTCCGCCGCCGGATCCATGCGCAATGGGAGGGCGCCGCGACGGCGGTCGTTACCGGTGTGACCCTCCGAACTCCGATTCTGCGTCTCTCGCCATCGACGAACGACTGGGCGCTGCTCCCGGGCAACTTCCCGATTCGCAAGATCCGCCTCGCCGCCATGACCGACGGCGAGCGCGCCACGGAGTCCGGCTGGACCCGGGGCGACTACGCCCTCGCGATGCTCCATTCACCCACGGCCCGGATCTCCGTCGTAGCAGGCTATGCGTTTCGAGGCGACGAAGCGCGGGTCTCCGTCGAACGCCTCGGGAATGGCCTCGTGCTGGAACATCGCTTCCACGCCCTCGCCCGCCTCGAACCGGGCGACAGCATGGAGATCGGTGAGCAGGTTCTGCGCGCGATTCCAGGGCCGGAAAGCGCACTCCGGCGCGGCGTGGCGAACCTGTCGGACCATCTGGACAATGGCCCGCCCGGAGATACGCCGACCGACATCGGCCGAACCGTTCTGTATGAGGTGCACCCCTGGGGGCGTTTGGAGATCTGGGGCGTCGGCGATCGGGGCTACCGGTACGACCGACTGACCAGACTCCTCCTGTACTACAAGCGGCTCGGGATCAACGCCTTCTGGCTGCTGCCCGTAAGCTGGCCCCCGCCATGGGTCTATACCCTGCCGGCGTTCGACAGGATCGCGCCCGAGAACGGCACGCCCGAGCAGCTCAAAGGCTTCGTGGACGGCGCCCACGCGCTGGGGATGCGCGTTCTCATGGACCTTGTCGTCTACGGCATCCACCCGGACTCCGAGGAGGCGGCGAAACTGCCGCCGGATGTCTGGGCCAGGGATCGTAACGGCCAACCGACCCGGGTATGGGGCGGCGCCGTCCTAGCCGCCGACACGAGCGCGCCCGCATGGCAGGCTCGGATCCGTCAGGTGTGCGACGCGTGGGTCCGGCAGTTCGGCTTCGACGGGGCGCGACTGGATTGCATCGGGTGGGGGCAGACTCCGAACTGGGCGGCGGCCCGACCCAACCGCGCTATGGCAGAGGGCGGACTGCAGCTCAATAAAGTGGTTCGGGAGGCGTTCCGCGCCGTCAACCCCCGCTCCCTCCTCCTGCCCGAAGGGGGCAAGCCGCTCGTCTTCCGTAACGCCGACATGATCTTCGACTACCCGCTCTACCTCGCCATGCGGGACATGACCCTGCGGCCGGACCTCTCCGGCTGGATCGCCGATCTGCAAGCCTGGCTTGAATGGGAGCGCCTCTGCTATCCCCGGCGCGCCCAGGGCATCGTACGGTTTCTCGAACTGCACGATACCGTTGCCTCCACCGAATACTTCGGCGCAGGCCCAGCCCAGGCGCTGACAGCGATCTGCGTGTTCCTCCACGGCGTTCCCCTGCTGCAGCAGGATCAGGAGATCGGCTTCAGCGCCGACCTGGCCGCCTGGCTCCATCTCCGCGACCGCGAACCGCGATTCTGGAAGGGCGGGGCGCGGTACGACGCCGTTCGCAGTTCGGACGCTCGGATATGGACCTGCCTGCGGGAAGGGGCGGAAGGAGCCGCGGTCATCGGGGTGAATCTCACGGGCGCCGATATCAAAACCCGACTCCGATGGCCTGCCGACATCGCCAGAGCGTACCCTTCGGGCTTCAACGGCCTGTCGGGCCAGGCAGTGGCCCTCCGGGATGGCGCCGTCGACGTCGTCGTGCCCGCCTATCGGCCGTTCGTTCTGCTGCTCAATCCCCGCGGTGTCCGCCCGAAGCCGATTCGGCCGGTTCGGGCGACGGGCCAACGGTGGACTGTCCGGACCAGCGAAGGCGTTCTCAGCGACATCGTACAGGATTATGCGACCGGATCGGCCGATCGGAGCATCCCCCTGAGCTCGCCGAAGGGCGATGCCGAGGAGGTCCTGCCGACGCTCCGACGGGCCCGCAATGCCCGTGAGCTCGGCCTTATGGACGGCGTTATCCCCCGATCCATTGCCGGCGGGCCGGTTCGGGTTGCCGTCGATCCGTGGTTCGTGCGGCTAACCAACGATCGCTTGCGCCTCACGCTCGCTCGGAGACACGGAGGGATCATCGCGGAGCTCGCCCGCATCGACGGGAAGGCCGCCGTGCCGTTGATCCGCACGGGCGGGGATGCCTACGCGGACCAGGGATTCTTCCCCGACAACCAGTTCGGCTCGGTGGACGGGGAGACCAACCCCCGGCTCTCGTTCATTCGATCACGAGACCGGGTGACGGTACGGTTTGCGGGCGTCCTTCGGAGTCGGTCGTGGAACGGGGTGCAGACCTGCGCGATCGCCGGCCCCCTCCTCCGATACGAGCTCGCGTACAGCATGGACACCTCGAACTCGATCCTGATCACGATGACGCTGACCTCGCCGACCGATCGGACGCCGGGGCAATCCTTCTTCGCCCTCCGCCTGCCGATCGGCAGGCTCACCGGCTGGAGCAGGGGCGCGAATAACGGCGCGGTGGATGAGGCGTCTCAGGGGCGGCTCGGCCAGGGCGCCCTATCGGAGCCGCTCGAGCTCCAGACCCGCAACGGTCGGCTAACCGCCACTCCGGGGCCGGGCATGCGCAACCTCTTCGCAATCGGCGGCGCAACAACGGACGCCCATCTGTTCCTCGCGCTCGCGGACGGGCCCCTTGCGGCCATGGACGCAAACCAGCCGCTCAGGGCCGAGTGTGCGCTCACCGTCGGCGCTGAGGAACCGTCCGATCCATGAACGCCCGCCGGCACGCCGTCAGGCGCGTCGGTCCAGTTCGTCCATGTGCGCGCGATACCAGCGGAGATCGAAGGGCGGCTGCCCCGACAGATAGTGGCTCCAGCCCGTGAGCCCGCCCCCCGACCACTCGATGAGCAGAAGTCGGCGCCGGTCCGAACGGTACGGTAGACGATGGACGGTCGCGACGGAATCCGCATCGACCGACGCCTCGCCAACCGTCAGAACCTCTCCGGTATCCATGTCCCGTACCGAGAACTCCAGCTGGATAGCCCTCGGAATGTCGCTGCAGAGGACCAGCTCCTGCATCCCCTGCTCCGGCTCCCGGAACGCCATGAGGAGCGGGGACTGGGCGCGCTGAATGGCGCGGAAGGCCCGTTTGCGGCGGAAGTAGTAGTCGACCACCGCATCGGAGAACTGCGGCCAGCCATCCAGCAGGTTCCACCAGATGATGCCGGTGCGCCGCCATTTCTGCGACCGGAACATCTCGATGAAGAACTTCATCGCCTCGGCCTGGCTCGCCTGCGACGCATAGGCGAACTCCTCCAGGCCCTCCGGGATCCGCCCGAACAGAACGCGCACCTGATTCGCCATGAGCTCGACGCGGTAGTCGTACAGGTCGACGCCCGGCACGGGCGAGGTGGCATGCAGCCGCCATTCCTCGTTGTCGGCATAGGGCCAGACCTTATCCTCCGATAGGAACTCCCGGAGCGTGGCCGGCTCCGGACAGCCGTGATAGCCGATCTCGCTGGCGAACTTGCAGAGTGCGCTCGTGTAGTACTCCCCTTTGTAGTAATCCCTCGGCCCCCAGAGGTGATCCTCGACCAGCCAGCGCGTACCGTGCTCCATGGCTTCCGGCCCGATATACGGAGAGCTCGGCAGATAGGGCCGCCCGGGATCCTCGTTCCTGAGGACCTCGGGCAGGACCCGGCGTGTCAGGACGTTCGTATTGGGATCGACTCCCGACGCCCCCCAGAGGTGCGAGGCGTCGCACTCATTGTCCCCCGCCCAGAGCGCCAGACAGGCGTGGCTTCGGAGACGTCGGACGACCGCAACGGCTTCCCGGCGGATCACCTCCTGGAACGCCTCATCCTGGGGATAGATGCCGCAGGCCATGGCGAAATCCTGCCAGACGAGGATCCCGGTACGGTCGCACAGATCATAGAAACGGTCGCTTTCATAGACGTTGCCGCCCCAGCATCGGATCATATTGCATCCGATCTCGACGGCAAGCTCCATCGCCCGATCGACTCGCGCACGGTCCCTGCTATGGTACGCGTCGAGCGGCGCCCAGTTGGTCCCGAGGACGAACAGCGGCGTCCCGTTGACCTGAAACAGAAACGCGCCGCCGCCTGCATCATCGGTCAGCTCGGTCCGTTCGAGGCGTATCGTCCGGATTCCATGGGTGAAGACAACGGCGTCCATCAGCTCGCCGTGACGGTACAGGCGGACCCGGCAATCGTACAGGTTCTGAGGGCCGCGCCCACGGGGCCACCACAGGAGCGGATCGGCAACGTCGAAGCGCAAGGCGCCCGCGCCCGTACAGGATGCGGGTGCGATGGGCGAAGCGGGCCTCGCCGCACCTGCCTTCGACCTCTAGCTCGTAGCCGTCGTGGGGGTGTCCCGTCAGCTCAACGGCAAAGTGCAGCCGCTGCGAAGCCCGGCCGCCGGCCGACGCGAGCTCCAGCGTCTCGAGATAGGTCTGCTCGATCCGCTCCTCCGGCAGGCCGAGCAGGTCCATCGAGCGCCAGATGCCCACCGAAAGCGCCCGGGGCATGATGTCCCATCCGTACATGTGGGGCGCTTTGCGCGTGTACAGGGATTCGTAGTTGGAGCCCATCGCCTGAACCAGCCGAGGGTAGGCGGCTTCCGAGGCTGGGCGCAGCGGCGGATCGACAGGACGACGATCTCGGATTCCTCCGCAAGGAGCGAGGGGTCGATCGGGAACCGGCGCTCGATGAGCATGTTGTCGGCGGAGCCGAGGACTACGCCGTTGACCATCACGGTCGCGTAGCAATCGAGGCCCTGAGCTTCGAGGATCACGACGGGACCCAGCCCCTCCGGCGGACGAAACCGCCGGAAGTAGATCGCTCGACAGCGTTCAAAGCGGACGTTATCGGCGATGTTCCGACCGTGGAACGGCTCCGGGATGATGCCGTTCGCCTGAAGATCCAGCTCCAGATTGCCCGGGACCGAGGCCTCGTACACGGGCAGATCGAGGTTCCGAACGTCCGCGATCGTCCGGACGGTTTGCGCGTCGTCTCGATCGGGATCGGCAAGGACGAGGGACCAGCGGCCATCAAGGCTGAAGCGGGTGCGTCGGCAGGGCATTTCCATGACAGCGGATGGTACCCGACAGGGCCCGGGGCCGTCCCAAGGCTCGCTATGGATGGGCCTGACCGGGCGCCGGCGTGGAGGCCTGGGACGTGGGCCCGCCGAACCGATACCTCGGCGTGCCGCCCTCAGCAGGACGGGCGCCGAAGGCCAGCAGGGTCGTCGCCAGAGCAAACAGACAGCACAGGACGCCGGCGACCCCGCCCAGCAGACAGCGGCGCCCCAACGGCGGCTTCCAGTTCGGCTCCGCGACAGCCGGAGGATCGACCGCGTGGGCGCCGGTCCAGAGTACTACGAGAACCGTGGTCCAACACGCGTTGATGAGGATGACCCCTTCCGTGATCAGCCGCTGTTCGGCGAACGCAACGATGGCGCGCTCGAAGTTCATCGCGACCGAGGCGGCCAGCGTGCCGAGAAAGAGCGCCTGCCCTTTGCCCGCCCAGCTGGACGGGATCAGCGGGACGGGGCGCTTCAGATGGCGCACCATGATCCACAGGAACGTCGCCGCAATGGCAGCCGAACCGATATTGAACCATGTGATCGTCGAGAACCAGTAGAGGGCAGGCGCGATGGCCTCCGCCTTGATCCATTCCTCGGGGTTCTTCCGGGCGTTGATGTAGGTCACGAACAGCGCGACGAACGCTGGGGCGAACCAGTCGGCCCAGCGTCGCAAAGGCGGCTGATCGGTAACCTCGGGTGCATGGCGAGCGGCAAACGCCATGGCAAGGCCGATACCGAGGCCGTTGATCAGGCCGTAGGTCTGCTCCATGACGCTGTGCCAGTTGGCAGTCCAGCCGGTCCTGATCCACAGGAGCTTGATCGCCGTGGCCAGCGAGAATCCGATGCCGCCCATGAAGCCGCCGACCAGCATCGCGTGCGTAATGCCCGGGAGCCCTCGCCGCTGAAAGAAGACCGCCGCCCCGACGGCCATGCCGAGGCAACCCGCCCAGTTATCGCCCCGGGGCGGTGTCATCCGCCAATCCAGCAGGACCGGGAAGAGAAGAAAGCCGATCCACCATCCTATTGCCAGATGCAGCATCAGGCCCGTCGCTTCGTCGGATCGCCTGCGTACGAGGCGGTAGACGAGCGGGACGACGACCGCAATGAGGGCGGTCGTCCAGTCGGTATCGAACCAGTATAGGGCTTCCTCATGGCGCATTGCCGGGTCGCCATACGAGACGCCGAGGCCTCGGGCCGCGAGCCAGGCATTGAGGCCATCGTAGGTGAGGTCATGGATGGCCAGGACGGCGAAAAACCAGAGAAGCGGCGGAAGGAACTCCGTCAGCCGCTCACGGCTGAGATAGGCGGGCAGAGCCGTCCCCGCGCCTCCCAGCGCACCCCAGAGAAAGCCGATCAGCCAGAGAGCGGCGAAGCCGTAGAGGATGTTCGGCGGGTCGCCCGAATGCGTATAGGCGATCACGTGACCGTAGGACATCGAACCGCCGAAGCTCCAGCCAATGGCCCCGAACATGCCGAAGAAGGCTACGCGCCGATGCCAGTCCGGACGATCGATGGCCAGCACGACCGCCATGGCCGCGAGAGCACCCGGGATCATGGCCCCGTGCTCGTGGCCGAAGTTGCCCCGTATGCCCCAGCCGATGGAGAGGGAGAGCGCCGGCAGGAGGAGAATGGGCCAGGACAGGAACGGCCGCCGAACCGATATTGCGCTCATCAGACCTCCCGGAAGGCGTCGCCCTCAGCCAGCCCCACCCGGCGGCTGAGCTTGTCGAAGCCCCGGTGGCTGAGCTTGTCGAAGCCGGGAGCCAAGAGCTAAGCGCCGAGTGCTGAGAGCTGGATCGTCGTAGGGGCAATTCATGAATTGCCCGTACCAGACCGGTCCGTCCTGAGCTTGTCGAAGCCCCGGTGGCTGAGCCTGTCGAAGCCGGGAGCCAAGAGCTAAGCGCCGAGAGCTGAGAGCTGCATCGTCGTAGGGGCAATTCATGAATTGCCCGTACCAGACCGGTCCGTCCTGAGCCTGTCGAAGCCCCGGTGGCTGAGCTTGTCGAAGCCGCCCCGGCTCAAATCTGGAACAGCTTCGCATAAAGAGCGTCGGTGCGGCCGCCGAGCGCCTCCAATCGTGCCGCCGCGTCGGGGTCGCCTCCCGCATGGAGCCGCATCAGGCGCCCCTCCTCGACGCAGAGCTCATCATGGGCGGGAAAGACCTCCCGCATCAAGAAGAGAGCGTACTTCACCAGCCGGAACGGCCCGTAGGCGCGGGCGATCTGACCGGGGAGCGCCTCGACCGCGACCGACCATAGCTTCCGGATGCTCGTCGTCAGGTCGTCGAACTCGAGGCGGCCCGAGAACACGATGGTGTAGTACCAGCCGAAGAGCTCACCCCGCTCGCACCCGTGCGCGTCGCTCACGCCGACGATCGGCACGGATCGGCCTCGCGCCCTCTCTTCGTGGTACCGGGCCACCTGCAGCGTATTGGAGTCGATCTCATGGAGATGGTAGCCGCCGATGAGCTCATACGCGTCGTAGGGCTGGGTTGCGAAGATGTGGGAGGTGAGGGCCCCGGCCGGCGCATAGCGGTGGCCGGTGAACCAGTAGGGATGGCAGAAGATGCCCAGGCCGCCGAACTCCCGGATTTTCGCGAGGGTCCAGACGGTCGAGGCGTATTGATAGGGGTCCACGCCCGGCGGCAGAGCCTGCTCACCCGACGACTGGTCCCTACCCGGCGGCTGAGCCATACCCGGCGGCTGAGCCTGTCGAAGCCGCTCCTCCAACGCCGCAACCTCAGCTCGATAGGCCTCCTCGTCGGCGAACAGCGCATTGACGCTGCGCCGACCGCCGAAGTTGACCATATGCACCGGGTTGCCGGGCGGATGGACCTCCTCGCCGGGGTACATGCGCAGGTCGCACCGTACGCCGTCGAACGCGGCGATCGCCTCGAGCGAGGGCTCATACTGACGGTGATCGGTGAGGGCCATGAAGTCGAGCCCGATCGATCGGCAGGAGGCCGCCACGTAGGCGGGCGCTTCTCTTCCGTCGGATCGAGACGAGTGCATGTGCAGATCGCCCTTGTAAGGGAACCTGCCCGCCAGGTCGGGACCGACGGAATAGACGCGAAACTCTCCCAGACGGCGGCGCTGATCGCCCTGAACCGCCTCGAGGAGGAACACGTGCTCCTGCTCCCCCTCGAGGTACTGACGAAATCGGAGGCTGCGCCCATCGCGCACGACGGCCGGCTTGTTCGCCTCCGGCCAGCCGCTCTGCAGAGAGAACTCCTCCGTGGGATAGTAGGTGACCTCATACTCCACGCCATCGGTCACCGCGACGTGGTCGAACAGCGGGGTGACGGTGATCTCGACCGGAGTATCAGCCCGGGCGACGAGGGGATGGACGTCGAAGATCCGACCTTCAGGACGCATGGTCGCGCTTACCCTCCAGATGCCGGCGCCATCGAACGAGAGCCGCTCAATGGGGTTCGAGCTTCACGTAGTCGAGGCCGAACATATAGGACTTGACCGCCGCCGGATTGGCTCCGACGATCTCCACGGTCAGACGCCGTTCCCCTGCCGACAGATCGAGAACCCCGAGGTCCAGCTCGCCGGTCGGTACGACGCCATTGTTGTAGAGGTCGATCGGCCCGCCGAGCTTCTGACCATCGAGCGAGATCTGGACGATGCCGTAGTCGATCGCCCTGGTCAGCTGCGCCTTGATGCCGTAGCGCCCGGCCTTCTGAACGGGTATGGCGAGGGTGAGCGTGTCGCCGGGTTTGGCCCCGGTCCACCAGAGATGCGCACCCTTGCTCCACTCGCCCTCGAACCCGCCCATATCCTGCGATGCGGTTCCTCCTCCGGAGGCGCCGAGGACCTTGATGGTCTCTCCCTCGAGGGCGCCCTTGACGGCGAATGGCTCGGGCAGCTTGAGATCGAAGTAGCCGAGTCGCTCGCTGAGCGGCTGGGGCGTGTACGGATCGCGCCCGCCGGAAACGAGGTACCAGTAGGCCGTTGCGGCGTAGAGTGTGGGGCGGTCGTTGGGATAGTACTTCTCGATGGTTCCGGTAAAGGACTTCAGGAACGGCACGTTATCGGCGATGTGCCATCGGTTGACCGATGCATGGCCCTTGTTATTGCCGCTGTTGAACGGCTGATTGTGATAGGCGTTGAAGAACAGCGCCGGATTGCACCACGCGTAACCGAAGTAGTCCTCGGAGCCGGTGCCGAAGGTGGAGGGGAACGTCTCGCCGTCGACGTAGAACATCTCGTCGCCCTCGCCCCACCAACCGCCTTTTGGGTTCCAGACGTGCAGGTTGACGCCGACGTACCGGCCCGCTCCCTCGGTGGTCAGCATCGTCCACTCAATGCCCCGACCCGGCTGTGTCGGATTGAAGGCGTCCCGATGCCATTTGGCGTGAAAGCGAGCGTACTCGGACGCCGGTCGGCTTAGCGGCGCATGGGTCACTTCCGCCCGAAGTCGGCGAGCGGCAGGGCCGTCATTGACCACCTCGACCACCGCCTCGCTGGCAAAGGGCATGAACCAGAAACAATAGAACCCATCTTCGGTCATCCCTAGCGGTAGGGATCTGTACAGGTTGATGCCCGGCTGCGACCCGAAGAAGTCGCCGAGCGGCGCCCAGACCGTCGTCTCACCATCGAACGTGATCTTCAGCGCCAGCTCCCGAAGGGCCAGTGTCTCATCCTCCCGGCTCTTCAGGCCCTCCACCTTGATCTTGAGGCCCGAGATGGCGCGCGCTCCGGTCAGGCGAGCGATCGTTTGCGTTTCATGGGAGCGGACCGAGAACGAACGCCGAGCGGTTTTCTGTCCGGGCCGAACGCCCGCCGGATCGGTCCCGAGCCGGTGGGTCAAGACATCGTTGGCCTGATCGAGGGCCGCGAATTCCGCCGGGCTGAGGAGACGGGTGAACGTCGGGAGTACCGTATCGGCAGGATAGGTGGTGTACGTGAAGTGGTAATAGGCGCCCCAGTGATCATCGGCCACGATCTTGCAGGATTTCTTGAACGGGATCGGCACATAAAGGTTCTTGCCGAGCGAGGCATCGTGGACGAGCGCGGGATACGTGAACGGCGGCTGCGATCCGTCGAAGTACTGGCTGAACCGGAGATCCGCCGCCGGGTCGGTTGCCCCGTCGAGATAGATGCGGATGCGGCCATCCTGCGGCTTCGCCGACCAGATGCGCCAGATAACGCCCGGACCGTCGATTTCGGCGAAGACCTGCTTGCCGTTCTCCCGTCGGATGATGCCGTCGTTGTCGCCGTTGGCGTCCCAGCCGACGTACTCGCCGGACTGGCTAATGTAGCTCGCACGGTCGTAGCTGGACCACTGGGCGTTCTTGACGCCGGGCTTCGGCGCAAGCGCCAGGCTCTCAAGGTCCGTCAGCTTGCGAATCAGGTCGACGTATGTGTATGTCTCAGCGCGCGCCCCGGCCAGCGCCATCAGGCAGCCCGCCACGATCAGGGCCGTCCGTCCAATCATTCCTTACCTCCCGACAGGTTGTCGATACCCCGATTCCCCGTTCGGACCTCGAGCTCCTGCCTGCGACGGCGAGATCGCAGCCGGGCAGGGGAGCTTGCGGCGTCGGCGGCGGGTGCGACAGGCTCAGCCGCCGGTGTCCAGCGCCTGCCGAAGGGCGGCGCGCGGCGGCTTGCGCTTGACAATATCGGCGCCGATTGGCTAACCATAAGGTGGATCGAACGGGCGCCTGCCCGCAAGGCACGGTGAGCGACGATGGCGTGGAGGTGACGGGATGCGTCGGATAATCGGAGGTGCGGGGATGGTCGCGGCGCTGCTCTGGGCGTCGCTCGGGATCAGCCGCTCGGATTCCGGGGCGAGTCGGCTGAAGAAGCTGCCGGTGCAGCATCGGGTCGATGGAAGGCCGCTGCTCGGTTCGTACAACGTCGACGACGTCAACGGCATCGCCCGGATGGCCGCCATGGGCATGAACCTCGTCCTCGGCGGCGAGGAGCATCTCGACCCGGCCAAACCGCTCGGGAGTGCCTGCGCGGAGCACAACGTTCGCGTGCTGTACCATCTGACCCAGCACATCTACGGCAAGCCCCGGCTGGCGGCGCGCGTGACCCCGAGTCAGACCACCATCCCCCTCTACACCGAGGGCGCCGGCGCATTCCCCAAGCAGGGCACGATCCAGCTCGATGACGAGGTCATCGTCTACGAGGATTCCACCGAAAACACGCTGCTTCGGTGCCATCGAGGGTCAGCCGGAACCAAACCCGCCGCGCACCGGGTCGGCACGATTCTCTTCTGGCCTGATCAGGCGGCGGCCGAGATCGGGCGCGTTCGCAGTTCGCCGAATCTCTGGGGCTATTACGTGCTGGACGATAGCCCGGGCGACGCTCTCTCCGCGCTGACGGCGCTCTATCGGATCGCGAAACGACTCGATCCGGGGCGGGTCGTCGCGGCCGGATACGGGAGCGCCGGTTCGTTGTGCAACTTCGGCCCCGGCGTCTGCGACCTGATGCTTGTCTACTGGTACCCGGTCTTCGCCAGCGGCAACTACGATCCGCTGCTCACCAGTCATCAGGTCCAGTGGATGATGGCAGAGGCCCGACGCATCGTGCCAGGGATCCCGTTCGCGGGAGTCTATCAGACCTTCGATGCGGCGTTTGAACGCCCGGAGAACCTGGGCAAGGGGCTGCCCACCCCCGAGCAGCTGCGCAAACAGATGGAGGACTTCGTCCGTGAGGGGGCGTGCGGGCTCATCGCCTATCTCGGAGGCGTGCCGATCCTCCCCGGCTGGGAGACGCGGCCGGCGCTCCAGCGGGTGATTCAGGAGACGAACGCGGAGATCCGCGCGAAAGGCGGGCTGCTGCTGCCGCCCGAGCCGCCGGATATGGCTGCGGCTCGAACGTTCCCGATGGGATTCTGGAGCCGGGCCTCGAGCATCCCGGGCATTCCGCCGGCGTGGCACGTGATCCTGCCCTTTGGCCCCACGGGCGCGGCAGGCCTCGACGCGCAGTATCCGCCGGATCGGGAGATCCGCCTGGACGCCGAATACCCGTCCGACCAGCTGTCGATCGGCTGGATCGTGCGGCGGACGATCGGCGGCGTCATCGGCCTCGGCGAGATCGCGGCGATGGCCTCCGCGACACGGGAGGCGATGGCCTACGCCACCTGCGAGGTCATCAGCCCCGCCGAGCAAAAGGCGCTGCTGGCCTGCGGGAGCGACGACGACATGATCGTTCGCCTCAACGGCGAGGAGATCGTACGGCGCGTGTACGCCGGAGGTCTCAAGAGAGACGCGGAACGATGGGAAATCACGCTGCGGCAAGGGGTGAACCGCCTCTTCGTCAAGGTGCATAACAGAGCCGGCATGTGGGGCTTCCAGGTCCGCCTTCTGAGCAAGGACGGGCAACCGCTCCGCGGATTACGATTCAGCCCTGCCGCTCCATAATGTCGCGTCGAACGCGGAAGGACGGGATCACACCCATGAAAGGATCCGAACGATGAGACCGATCGTCCCACTGGCCGGCGCAATCCTGCTGGCGATAGGGATCGCCGCCCAACCCGTGCAACGCCGAACGACGTGGACCCCGCTGTTCAACGGCAAGGACCTGACCGGCTGGACGCCCAAGATCAAAGGGCTACCGCTCGGCCAGGACCCGAAGAGGACGTTCCGGGTGGAGAACGGGGTCCTGAAGGTGTCGTACAGCGCGTACGATCAGTTCGACGGCGCGTTCGGCCACTTGTATTACAGGCGAAAGCTCTCCCGGTACGCCATTCGCACGGTCTACCGGTTCGTCGGCGAGCAATGCCCAGGAGGGCCGGGCTGGGCGTTCCGGAACAGCGGCATCATGCTGCATTGCCAGCCGCCCGCCACCATGCGGGTGGATCAGGACTTCCCCGTTTCGATTGAGGCCCAACTGCTCGGTGGTGACGGGCGGGGCGAACGGCCGACGGCGAACGTCTGCACGCCCGGCACGAACATCGTCATGGACGGCAAGCTGATCACCCAGCACTGCAGCAACTCCCGATCGAAGACCTACCACGGGGACCAGTGGGTGACCGCCGAAATCGAGGTCCATGGCGGGGGCAGGATCGTGCATCGGATCAACGGCGAGGACGTGCTCGAATACGAACAGCCGCAGCTGGACCCGACCGACGCCGACGCCGCGCGATTGGTCCGTGCGAACAAGCTCCTCCTTGAGGAAGGCTACATCGCGCTGCAGGCGGAGAGCCACCCGGTCGAGTTCAAGAGCGTGGAGCTTAGAATGCTCCGATAGCCGGGGCCGCGCTCAGCCAGGCGGCGGAGTCGATCGGCGGGCAGCCGGGCAGAGGTGGGCGACCGGGCATTCGTCGCATCGGGGACGACGGGCCTCGCAGAGGTCCCGGCCGTGGAGCACGATCGTATGGCCCAGGATCGTCCACTGCGCCCGCGGAAACAGCGCCATTAGATCCCGTTCGACCTTCACCGGGTCGGTATGCTCCGTCCATCCGAGCCGCCGGGCGATTCGAAGCACATGGGTATCGACGACCACGCCGTCATTACGCCCGAACGCGGCGCCGAGGATGACGTTCGCCGTCTTCCTGGCGACCCCGCGCAGCGTCAGCAGCTCCTCCATGGTGTTGGGCACTATCCCGCCGAACCGATCGACGACGTCCCGGCTCATGGCGATGAGGCTCTTCGTCTTTTGCCGGAAGAAGCCCGTCGGGTGGACGATCGCCTCAACCTCCGCCGGATCGGCGGCTGCCAGCGCTGCGGCATCGGCGAAGCGTGCGAAGAGACGGGGCGTCACTTCGTTTACCCGAACGTCCGTGCACTGCGCGCTCAGGATCGTGGCGCAGAGGAGCTGCCAGGCGTCTTGATGGTCCAGGGCGCAGCGGGCGTCCGGATATCGCTCCCTGAGGAGCTCCAGGACCCGGGCTGCGACCGCTTGCGCCGCTGCGTTCCCGTCCGATGCTGAGGCCATCCCTGCTTCAACCCTCCGGCGCGAAGAAGATCGGCTGCGTCCAGGCCCGCGCCGCCCCCCGCCCGTAACAATCGATCCGCGCATAGCCCACCGCCCCGTCGCGTGGTCGATAGACGGCCGATGGTCCGTCCGACTTGTGCAGGAGCCGCCCATGCGGGCCGATG
The DNA here is from genome assembly GCA_013360745.1 of Chthonomonadales bacterium. Lineage (GTDB taxonomy): Bacteria > Armatimonadota > Chthonomonadetes > Chthonomonadales > CAJBBX01 > JABWBA01. The sequence continues at coordinate 30,517 of JABWBA010000010.1, forward strand.
TAACGGATGTGCTCCCCGTTCGAGGTGTCCACGACGATGGTTCCACCCTCCACGCTCACGCGGACGATGTCAACGCCCGTGCTGGCGTAGAACCGGCCGTTGCGCAGCGCGTCCATCACCCCGTCGCGGCTCTCCTCCGTGAGCTGCGCCATCAGCCAGCCGTGGCCGATCAGCCGTTCATGATGGGTATCGTCATGGGCGAAGCCCCAGGCGGGGATGCCCGACGAGAGCAGCTGATCCCAGCGATCCATGGCCAACGCCTCCCCTTCGAGGTATTCGACCACGCCGTTGTAGATCTCGATCCCCGCGTAGCCGGTCAGGCTCTCCATCTCCTTCTGCGGAAAGTGGTTGTAATCCGCCTCCCAGTTCGGGTGATTCAGGATCCCGATCCCGCCCAACTGGGCGATCTCGTCGAGCGCTTGCTGGCGCGATCGTCTGTGGGACGGGACCGTCTCGACGCCGACGGCGAGGATATGCGGTCCGCCTCCCACCTCGACGCCGGGAATCATGATCAGGCCTTGAGGAGCCTCCACTGGCCACGTCAGCGTGTCATGATCCGAGATGCAAAGGAATGCGTAGCCGAGCCGTCCGTACGCTGCGGCGGTATCCGCCGGGCTGAGTGTGCCGTCGCTCTGCGTGGTGTGGGTGTGCAGGTTGCCGCGGCGCCATGTATAGCCGGCGGCCAGATAAGGGCTCTGAAATGACAGGGGCATGTGGTTCTCCCAGGATCGTTCGGATGGTACGAGGACGATCGGTGATCGATTCAGGATACCGGACCGCGAAAAAAGTTCGGGAATCTTCGGTCCAGGCCTTGCAGGAACCGATGACATAACGTCAAACTAAGACGTCGGTGGCGCCGGCGTTCATGCGCGCCCCACAGGAGGATGCCCCATGAGATGGGGAACGATCTGCCTTGCGGCTGGAATGCTGCTTGCCCTTCGGGTTCCAAGCGCAGCGCAGTACGATGATGCAAGCAGCAAGCCATGGTCCCTTACTCTCGGCGCGTTCATTCCGACGAGCAACTACGTCGCCGGAGTACCGTCGGAGGATGTCGGCGTCACTGCTTCTCTTGCGTATACGCTCTCACAGAACGATCACGAGACGATACTGGGCCGCTTCCGCTATTCCCAGTACAAGATGAAGGACGACAACTCGATCCAGCTCGCCAGCCCGATGGTGGAGTACCGGGTCAACCTCTCCTCGCCGACGTACCTCGCCCTCGCCGTTGGAGCCGTTCTGGGTCATTATGAGACCGGAACGAGCTCGACCAGCTTGGCCTTTGAAGTTGGTGTGGGCTGGAATGTCAACAACAATCTCCTGCTGGAAGGACGACTCATCAGGGGTTCGACGGTCGGTGAGCACGGAGTTGCGCTCAGCGCCGGACTGCGGTTCTAGAGAGCGGAAAGGGATAACAATCGATGAGACCAACCACACGTCGGACTCTGCGCAACGCCTTCCTGCTCTGCCTCGTCGCCATAGCAACCTCGTCGTTGCTTGGCTGCGGCGGGCCTCTGGAGCCCGGACATGATTACGATTATGAGTCCGCCCGGATGAACCAGACTCAGAGCCGATAACCTGGCCGATCGGCCTTCGGTCCGAGTCGACGCCCGCGCTCCAGCGGGCCGACAGGGCCGCTGGGCGTAAGAGCAACGAAACGACGGGGCGCCCGCATGGGGCGCCCCGTACTCGTTCCGCCGGTTCGCGCGGTTCGCGTTGATCCGCTCTGACGCTAACCCAGTCCCGGCACGAAGAACTGCTCGAGGTACATTTTGCCGACGAGGAAGCCCTCCTCGCGCCCGACGGCCCCGTCCTCATGCTCAATGGAGAGAACGCCGTTGAAGCCGTTATGGCGGAGGGCGCTGATGTACTCGCCCCAGCGGATGATCCCCAGCCCGGGGATGACATAGCGCCACCAGCCGGCGTCATGCTGATTGCCGACCCAGGACCGGCGCGCCGCATTGACCTCGGTGTCCTTGGCGTGGCTGTGGAAGATGCGGGACGCAAACGCCTCGACTGCGTGGATATAGTCGATGTCCTGCCAGGCGAGGTGCGAGGGGTCGAAGTTCAGGCCGAAGCTCGGGTTGGGCACGACTTCGAAGAGCCGCTGCCAGTGCCCGAGATGCTGGATGTTGGTGGCGTACCAGTTCTCCAGTGCGATCCGGACGCCGTTTGCCGCGGCGTACTCCGCCAGCGGCGTGAAGACTTCGACGCAGTCCTCCTCGATCGTCTGCATCTTGCTCTTGCCGGGCACCGGCATGCCCGCGAGGGTACAGACGACGTCCACATCGAGGAGCTTCGCGGCGTCGATGGCTTTCCGAACAGTATCGTTCGCGGCCGCCCGCTTCGCGGGATCCGAATCCGTATTGTTGGTGTATGCGGCGAGAGAGCTGATCTGCAGGGCGCGATCGTCGAGCAACTCCCTGACCCGTGCGGCGTCGGCGGCGGTGAAGTTGGTCAGGTCGATGTGCTTGCTGCCCGGGCCGGCGATGATCTCGAGCCCGCCGAAACGGTATTCGCCTGCGAAGGCGGCAACATGCTCCAGAGGCTCGTTGCCGAAGGGAGCGGTCAGAATACCGACGTACATTGCATAAGTCCTCCATTTCTTGTTGACCGGGGTCCTCGCGCCACACGGCAGCGCAACCACGATCCGCACGTCAAGCCCGGCAACCGCGTCGTCAGCGCGGATGCTGCGTATGGTCTATTCCACACCGCACACAGGGTTCCTGCCGTTCGCCCCGCAACCGTTCTGCGAACCGAGCCCTTGCCGCTTCAGAGGTTGTAACCTGAAGCGGCTCCGGATGCTATGATGTCATAGAACACGGACGCGTTACGCGTCCGCAGCGAATCGGCGTGAGGAGCCAGAGGCCCATGGGGCGTATTGTGGGACGACAACGGATCCGAGAAGGCCGCAGCCTCGGCGAGCGAGCTTCTGAGATCGTCGTGTACGTGGTGATCGCAGCCGCGCTCATCTGGGGCGGACGATGGTACTTCGTCGTCTACAGCAAATCGCCCAAGGTCGCCATGGCGCGCTATCTTGGTCTCGTCAAGTCGGGCAACGTCAAGGAGCAGTTCGCCATGCTGTCGTCGGCGTCGCAGACTTACTTCGGCACCCCTTCTCAGTACGAGGATAAATGGCCGCCCGCGCAGAAGCTCACCGGCAGGGTGGCCGGGTGGGAGATCGGCGAGATCAAAGAGAGTGGAGATAAAGCCGAGGTCCCGGTTACGCTCAATGTCCGCAAGGCGGGCCAGGAACTGTATCAAGCCGCGAGCGACCCCTATACGGACGACTACGTCCTCGTAAAAGAACAGCAAGGATGGCGCATTGCTCTGGAACAGAGCCATATCACCTCGGTCGAAGCGGCCAAAACGGCACGCTATTGATCTCCGTCCTCCGATCGCTCGACAGCCAGATGTTGAAAGGACAGCCCCATGCAGCAATGCGCTAAGTGCGCCTCGAGCGTACCGGATGGACGGACTTCGTGTCAGATCTGCGGAGCGGAGCTCGATCCGGCCACCTCGAAAGCCTCCGGGCCGACCGGCTTGCAGGCCCCGGTCCTGAGCGCCAGTCCCGCAGCTCAGGACGTCGATGCCCAGAACCTGCCCGGCATACCGGGTGTCGATAGGCCCGACGCGCCGGAGGACGTCCTGGCCAAGCAGATCGGCGGCGGAGCGCCGCGGGCATCAGGGGGTGTGGAGCTTCGGCGAACCCTGGCCGGCGATATCATCGAAGTGCCGGTCAGCGGTCCGGTCCGAGCTGGCGGGCCGCTCCTCGGCGATACGAAACCGGGCGGTCCACCGCCCAGGCCCATCCCGACCGCCGGCGGCCCTCGGCGGTCGAGCCTGCCGCCGCAGAAGCAATCCGCCATGGATGGCGAGGACGGCGGGGGCGGCGGCACATCCAGCGTCGGGCTGATCCTTGTCATCCTCCTTGTGATCGTGCTTGCGGGAGGCGCCGGCGGTTACTGGTACTGGCAGCAGTCGAGGCCTGCCGCTGCGGTGACCTTGTTTATGGAATCCGTCAATGCGCATAAGTGGAACGAGGTCTATGACCAGATGGAGCTTCCGGCCCAGGTTAGCCAGCAGCTCACCAAAGAGACATTCCAGCAGATGATGAGCCTCATGGGGAGCAATCTGAAGATCGGGTCCGTCAAGATCGAAGGGACGACGATCACGGGCGACACGGCAAAGGTGAAGGTCACGGCAACCACCACCATCGGCGCAGCCAGCAAGACGGACACGACCGATATTCCGCTCCGGATGGTGAACGGTATCTGGAAAATAGACTTCGCATCGGGCGGAGCCGGTCTTCCTGGCGTCGGAGCGCCGGGCCGCTAGGCGCCGTTCCTATTCGGCGGCCGGATAGGAGCCGAGCACGGTCAGAAACAGCGTCTGCTCCTTCAGCTGTTTCAGAGCGCGGGCGACGCAGTCGTCCCGGACGTGCCCCTGCACATCCACATAGAAGACGTATTCCCAGACGGCCACCTTGGCCGGTCGGCTTTCGATCATCGTCAGATTGACGTCGTACTTCTCAAACGCCGCCATCGCCCGGAACAGCGCTCCCGCACGGTGGTGCACCGAGAACATCAGCGACGTTTTATCGCGACCGGTCGGATCCGGCTCGTTATAGCCGAGCACGAGGAACCGGGTACGGTTCGATGGATTGTCCTCGGTATGTTCTACGAGGATCGGGATGCCCGTCAGTTCGGCGGCCAGCGCCGGGCAGAGCGCTGCGGAGCCCGCGTCCCCTGCAGCCGCCTCCGCAGCCCGTACCGTGCTGCCGGACTCGATAACTTCGACGCCGGGAAGGTGAGCCCGAAGCCATTGCTTGCACTGCGCCAGTGGCTGAGGATGGGAGTAGAGCGTCCGAATCTCTTCGAGACTGGCGCAGTTCGTGGCGAGATTGTGGACCACTGGCACAAATAGCTCGGATACGACCCGGACGTTGCTCTGCAGGAACGTGTCCAGCGTCTCGGGAATCACACCCGCGAGGGAGTTCTCGACGGGGACGACGCCATAGTCGCACGACCCTCGCTCCACCCTGGCGAAGATATCGGGAATCGCTTCGCACGGCTCGATCGCCGAAGAGGTGCCGAACCGGGTGATGGCCGCCTGATGGGAGAACGTGCCCGGAGGGCCGAGAAACGCGATGGAGAGCGGCTTCTCGAGGGCGCGGCATGCCGAGATGATCTCGCGATAGACGGCCCGAAGGGCTTCCGGCGGCAACGGCCCCTTCCCCAACGCGGAGAGACGCTGGAGAATCGCCCGCTCCCGTTCAGGGGTAAAATAGTGCGTTCGCGTATTCGCCTTATGGCGCCCGATTTCCGAGGCTACGGCTGCACGCCGATTGAGGAGCTCAACGATACGATCGTCAATGGTATCGATTTCTTTACGCAAGTCATGGACCGACATGTCGCCTGATGCTCTCCTCCTGGAAGTCCCGGCATGGTCCGGGCGATGCGTTCGCCCCGGTCCAGCCCGCGCCCGGCGGATCCGATGAGCGCCGGAGGCTGGTTCGGACGGCGCGGTCGCGCACGCGCTATGGACAGCGTACCCGACGGACTCGCCCTGAAGTGCGAAGCCTGCGATGAGATCATCTTCGCCAAAGCGCTTGAGCGGACTCTGCAGGTATGTCCCAAGTGCGGCTATCACCGACGTCTGGGAGCTCAGGACCGCCTCGAAGCTACCGTGGACGAGGATAGCTTCGTCGAGATGGATCGGGAGCTCCAGCCCTCCGACCCGCTCCAGTTTCCCGATTACGCCGACAAGATCCGCCTCGCCCGAGAGAAGACCGGGCTGGACGAAGCGCTGGTCACAGGCCGGGCGTCCATCGAGGGTATGCAGGTGATGATCGCCGTGTCGGACTTCGGCTTCATGGGCGGATCGATGGGGTCGGTCTACGGCGAAAAGATCACCCGAACCTTCGAGCGCGCCGCAGACGAACGGCTGCCCGCAGTCGTCTTCAGCGCCTCGGGAGGTGCGCGGATGCAGGAAGGCCTCATAGCGCTGATGCAGATGGCCAAGACCAGCGCCGCCGTCCAGCGGCTTGCCCGGGCGCGGGTCCCATACATCAGCGTACTGACCAATCCCACCACCGGAGGCGTCTTCGCCAGTTACGCCTCGCTAGCCGACGTCACCCTCGCGGAGCCGGGAGCGGTCGTGGGCTTCGCGGGACGGCGGGTGGGCCGCCAGGATCTGGGCGGGCACCTTCCGGCTAACTTCCAGACGAGCGAGTTTCAGCTCGAACACGGGATGGTCGATCGGATTGTCCCCCGGCGCGATATGCGGGGCGCGCTCGCCTACCTGCTCCGTTTCTTCTCGGATAAGACGGACGATGGCAGCTAACGGCCTGGAGTTCGAAAAGCCGATCCTCGAGCTCGAAGCGCTCCTCGACGAGCTTCGAAAGCCCGAGAAACGGGAGGAGGCCCGGGCGCAGGGCATCGATCTTGATGCCGAAGTGGCGCGTCTGGAGGCCGAGCTGCGCAGGGTCATCGAGCAGGTGTTCGCCAACCTGACGCCGTGGGAACAGACCCTGCTCTCGCGGCACAAACACCGCCCGTACTCCCTCGACTACATCCGACTCGTCTTCGACGACTTCATGGAGCTGGCGGGCGACCGTCGGGCGGCTAACGACGAAGCGGTCATCGGCGGGCCGGCCTTTCTGGACGGGGAACCGGTCATGGTCATCGGACAGCAAAAGGGCAGGGACCTCAGGGAGCGCCAGCGCCGGAACTTCGGGAGCGCCCACGCCGAAGGATTCCGCAAAAGCCTCCGGTTGGCGCAGATGGCGTCACGGTTCCGCCGACCGCTGATCTCATTCATCGACACCGCAGCGGCCAGCGCCGATCTGCGCGCCGAAGAGTACGGCGTGAGCGAGGCCATCGCGAGGAATATGGCGGAGTTCTCCGCTCTCGAAACGCCCGTGGTGGTGGTGATCATCGGCGAAGGGGGCTCCGGCGGCGCCATCGGCCAGGCCGTCGGGGATCGAGCGCTGATGCTCGAACACTCCGTCTACTCGGTCATCCCGCCGGAAGGGGCTGCGGCCATCCTGTGGCGGGACGCCGCGAAAGCCCCGGATGCAGCGAGCGCTCTGAAGCTCACTGCCGAGGACGCCAGGCGGCTGGGAATCGTCGATGGAGTGCTGCCCGAGCCGCTCGGCGGGGCGCATCGGGATCACCACGCCGCGGCGGCGACCGTCAAGCGAGCCATCCACAAGGCCCTGAAGGAACTCTCCCGCTTGCCAGTCGACGAGCTTCTCAGCCGGCGCTATGCGAGGTTTCGTCGGTTTGGCGCATGGACGGAAGGCCCGGGTCACGGGGCAGGCACCGGAGAGTCGCCCACGCGATAACGGCCCCCACCAACCAGCCTGCCAGGACATCCGTCGGATAGTGGTACCCCAGGTACACCCTTGTGTACCCGATCACCAGCGGCAGGAGCGCCCATGCCCACCGCTTGCGGCCCTTCGTGAACCACCAGCACACGGCCCCGAGCGCCATCATATTGGCCGAATGGTTGGACGGGAAGGAGGGCGAGCCGGGACACCGCTCGATGTTCACCACCCTCGGCGCGGTCTCGGGCCGATCGTAGCGGCCGTTGAGCACGCTTCGGCAGGGCCGTTCCACCTTGATGATCTTCTTCAGAACCCGGCTGCACGCGACGTCGCTCAACCCCACGGCGACGAGCGCGGCGATCACCCAGAGCCGCCCCCGCCGCCCGCCCCACGCCAGCGCAGCAAGGGCGACGACGCCGAGGACGACGAGGAACCAGACATGCTGATGGGCGCTGGTTAGCGCCGGGAAGACGCGATCGAAGAAGGGATTGGCGGCGCTCCGGTTCAACAGCGCAAAAAGAGGCGAGATCTCCACAGCCCATACCCCCCGTTTCGAATGCGCGGCCCGATCAGCGAACGATGGTGAACTCGGCGAAGGCGCCGGTCGGAGTCGACCATTCCTTCTCGATGCCGTCTACCCGGGCTCCGTCCGGCCCCCGACGCGCCCATACTGCCAGAGCCTCCAGCCGGTTCCTCGGGCCTTCGGCGATGATCTCGACCTCGCCGGAGAAGAGGTTTCGTACGGCGCCCGTCAGCCCCAGCCCTCGCGCGGCCTCGCGAGCGCTTGCCCGGTACCATACGCCCTGCACCCTGCCGCGCACCAGAATGCGAAGACGCGCCGTTGGCGACGATCCGCAGGCCCGAGGCGCCGATTCATCCACGGCGCGTACCTACTCCTGCCGGAATCATCCCGTCCAGAAAAACCCCACGACGAGCGCAAGGGACAGAGCGATCAACAGAGCGGTCGTCCCAACCGCCACCCAGTTCATGATAGGACCGTTCGTGTAATCCCCCATGAGACGTTTGTTATTGACAAGGCGAAGCATGAGCACGAGGATGATCGGCAGCAGCATGCCGCCGACGATATTCGCCATGATCATCAGCATGGTCAGGTGATTGGGAAAGAGCATCACGGTCGCAGCCCCGCCGATGACGAGAAGCGAATAGACTCCGATGAAGAGCGGCGCCTCACGGATCCGCCGACCGAGGCCGGACTCCCAGCCCAGGGACTCCGTCAGGGCGTAAGCCGTCGAGAGGGGTACGGCCACGACTCCGAAGCAGCCCGAGTTGAAGAGCCCGATGGCGAAGAGAACGGTCGCCAGAGTCCCGGCCAGCGGCTTGAGCGCGAGCGCGGCTTTGCCGGCGTCCTCGATCTCATGGACCCCGGCGGCGTAGAGGGTTGAGCCGCAGCACACCACGATGAAGTAGGCGATCGCGATGGTGAAGAGAGCCCCGCCGTAGACCTCGATGCGGGTGTAGCCGTACTCCTCCGCTTTGATCCCCTTATCCCGCACGGACGACTGGATGTAGAACTGTCCCCATGGGGTGATCGTCGTACCGATCAGGTTGATCAGGACGAACACGTAATCGTGCACGTTCGGAAGCCCGCGCAGGCTCGGCGCCACTGTCTCGCGGAGCACCGTCGCCCACGGAGGGTGCGCCAGCCATGCGCTGACCACATAGAGCAGATAGACCGAGGCGGCCGCGAGGAGGACCCGCTCGACGCCCCGATAGGTCCCCTTCGATACGAGGAGCCACACCACCGCGGCCACCCCGGGCAATACCACGAAGCGGATGTCCGGTCCGGCGAAGATCCGCACAGCCGCGAGGATACCGGCGAAGTTAGCGACGGTTGTGCAGGCGTTCGCGACGAGGAGGGCCAGCATGGCCACGAGCGTGATTCGGACCCCGAACTCCTCGCGGATAAGATCGGCGAGGCCCTTGCCGGTGACGGTTCCCATCCGAGCGCCCATCTCCTGGCACACGGCCAGAGCGATCACGCATACCGCCAGCGCCCAGAGGAGACGGTACTCATACCGCGCTCCGGCCAGCGAATAGCCCAGGATCCCGGAGGCGTCGTTATCCGCATTCGCTGCGACGAGCCCTGGCCCCGCAACAGCCAGAAACGCCCAGACCCGGCTGCGATAGAACCGCCGCCGGATCAGGCGGAGAATCACGGCAGACCCGCCGAGGTCACGATGAGGTCTCCGCCATCACCCCGAGAAAGCATCGTGAACCCGTCGATGTGGCCGTCCCGCTGAAGATCACAACCCGCTTCGGGTCCGAGGATAAACAGGGCCGTCGAGAGAGCATCGGCTGCGGCTGCCGACCGAGCGACCACCGATACCGTGATCACGGTGTCGGAAGGCCATCCGGTTCGGGGATCGATGATATGACCGTAGCGCACGCCTTCTGCCTCCACGAACTGATGATAGGCGCCGGATGTGGCCAGCGCGTTATCGGCGATCTCGACCGTCGCCAGGAACTGCCCTCCGACAGGGTTGCGCACCGTGAGCCGTCGAACGGCCGGATCCGGCGCCGTCCCGACCGCGAGGATCGTGCTCAACCCGCCGTGGAGGAGCGCCCGGGTCACGCCGTAACGGCGCAGGAGCTCAGCAGCGCAATCGAGAGCATAGCCCTTCCCGACCGCGCCGAGGTTCAGCCGGATTCCGGGCCGCAAAAAGTGTACCAGATCCGTCTCGGGCTCCAGAGCCACATGCGCCATACCCGACCGGCTCATCGCCTCGGAGATCTCCTCCGCCCCGGCGACCCGGCCCGCGCCCGTATGGAACCCCCAGCAGTCGAGAAGCGCTCCGACGGCTACGTCGAACGCTCCGCCCGTGATCCTCGTCCATTCCGCACACTGGCTCAGAAGGCCGAACAGACCGGGCTCCACGCGAACCGGGCTGTGCGAGGCCCAGGCGTTGAGGCGGGTGATGTCGCTCGTACTCTTGTAGTGGCTCAGCTGCTGATCGAGATCCTCAACGACACCGAGAGCTTCGCGCGCAACGCCGGCGCACCAGTCTGCATCATCGCCCCAGACGATGGCCTCGAACAGGCAGCCCATCGCGCCGACGCCGACTCGCGCAACGCACCTATGGGACGGATCGTCCCCGGATATCCCCATCGTTTCCCGCTCCTCTCTGGTTTCCATCGACCATCGTACCGGCAATCGACCAGCCCCGCACCCGCAGGATCGCGTCGTTGTACGCAATCTGGGAGGTTCCGGCAATGAACGGGTATAACCGTCCATGCGCCCCGTTTCTGCGGCGACCACAGAGGCTCCTGCGGCAGGGCCGGGCGATCAGCGCTTCAGTCCAGCGGCTCCCCAGCCGGCCGACGGATCGGCGCCCATAGAGGAGAACCAACGTGCGTCCATTTCGCACACTCGCAACGATGTTGTCGTTCGGCGTTGCCGTCCTACCGGCGCTCGGTCAGTCCACGGTAACACTGGCGCTTCGCGCCAAGGTCGGTCAGACCATGCGCTACAAAGGCGAAGGCGCCCTGACGCTGGAAGCGGCCGGTCAGAAGCTTACGATGGAGATCACGCAGACCGAGAAGGTTAACGTTACCGCCGTATCGAGCGAAGGGAACATCACCGTCGAGACCCGGACGGAATCCTATGAGATGAGCGTCAACGGAACCAAGGTCCCCGACGAGAGCCGCGACGAGGTCACCACCATCACGGTCCGTCCGAACCGCACGCTCGTCGCCTATAAGCGGGATACAGCCGAACCCGATCCGTCCAATCTCTCCGTCCGGCTCTACGCCGCTACCACCCCGGTCCTGCCCGACAAGCCGGTCGGTGTCGGCAACAAATGGTCCCACACCTACAAAGAGGATACGGATCTCGGTACCCGGGCCGCCCATGCCGATTTCGAGCTGCTGGCCCTGGAGAAGGTGCAGGGGGTCGACACCGCGAAGATCCGGATGATCTATAAGGAGAGCGCCGGGTCACCGGCCCTTGGGGCGTCGCTAACGGCGTGGATCGAGGTATCGACCGGCGACACGGTCAAGTCGGAGACCGAGGTGGAGAACGTCCCGTTCGGCGACGGCCCTGCGTCGGCTCTGGCCAACGGCAAGATGCAGGATCAGCGGATCGAGGGAAATCCCCTCGGCGAGTCGGTACCCGCGTCGACGGGCGCCGACACACCGAAGCCGAAGAAAGAGAAGACCATCGACGAGACGGTCAAGGACTTCGAGAAGCTGCCCGGCATCTTCACGATCTACCGCAAGCAGGAATCGGGGCGAGATACCATCTATCTGGAGCTGAACAAGGATCAGCTCGGCCGTCTGTTCATGATGGAGGTGACCGCCGTGACGGGCACCCCGGACCGACTGGCGGCGGGATCGCCCATCAACGATCTGGTCTTCAAGTTCGAGCGCAAGGACGGTCGGATCTTTCTCGTGACGCCGAACTACAAGTTTCGAGCCGATGAGGGCACGCCCGTCGCTCGTGCCGTACGGCGCTCCTTCGCGGACGCCTACCTCGAAGCCTTCAAAATCGAGGCCGAACAGCCGGATCGCAACGGCATCCTCATCAACGTAAGCGACCTGTTCCGCAGCGACATCGCCGAGATCAGCAGCGCCTTTTCGGGCGGTTCGGGGATCGCGGGTATGACCTCCGGAGGCGGAGCCTCCTACAGTATGGACCGGGACAAAACCTACGTTGAGACCGTCCAGGTGTTCCCGGAGAACCTCGTCGTCCGATCCGCGTACCATTTCACTAGAAGCGGCAGCGCCCGCAGCGCAGCTGCGGTCCTCGCTGAGGCGCAGAGCCCCCTCGCGGATCCGCGCAGCATCCCGCTCAAGGTCTCGTACACGCTCTTTGAGCTCAAGGACACGGGATACAAGCCCCGCCTGGCCGATCCGCGGGTCGGCTACTTCCACACCGAATATCAGGACTTCTCCAGGGACAGCGCGGACGACAACAAGGTGCGGTTCATCTACCGCTGGCATCTCGAGAAATCGGACCCGAAGGCCGCCGTCTCGACCCCGAAGAACCCGATCGTGTTCTGGCTGGACAACGCGATCCCGCTCGAGTACCGGGACGCGGTGCGGCATGGCATCCTCGACTGGAACAAGGCGTTTCTCAAGGCAGGCTTCAAGGATGCCATCGTCGTCAAGCAGATGCCCGATGACGCCGACTGGGACCATGCCGACATGCGCTACAACACCATCCGCTGGGTGACCTCGCCGGAAGATGGCTACGCCGTAGCGCTCTTCCGCATCAACCCGCTCACCGGACAGATCCTGAACGCCAACATCACCGTCGATGCGAACATCGTCCGGTATACGAGACTTGAGAAACGCCGTATCGTGAACCCGGCGGCCTATTTCGACGATTCGGCCGACGGCCACGATCCCAGAGCCTGCAGCTACGCCTCCATGGCGATGTCGGAGGCATGGTTCGGCCATCTCGCCGTATCGATGGCGCGGGGCGAATCGCCCGCCCTCAACGAACTGGAGTTCGCCCGGGCGTTCCTCCGGAGCATCGTCACCCACGAAATGGGGCACATCGTCGGCCTGCGGCATAACTTCATCGCCAGCGCGGCGTTCTCTGCCGATCAGCTCCAGAAGCGGGCGTTCGTCGAACGTGAAGGCGTCACGGCCTCGGTGATGGACTACACACCCTTCAACATCATGGCCCTGAAGCGGAGCGAAGCGCCGTTCTGGTCCGGTACCGTCGGACGCTACGACATCTGGGCGGTGCAGTACGGCTACGAGCCCTCCGGCGCCGCAACGCCGCAGGGCGAGCTCGCCGCGCTCAAGAAGATCGCCTCAAAATGCAACGATACAGGCCTCGCCTATCAGAGCGATGAGATCGCCGATGGGTTCGATCCCGCCGTTACTCGCTTCGACTTAACGTCCGATCCGCTGGCCTACTGGACCCAGAATCTGCGCGTGATGCGCTATCTGCTGCTCAACCTCGACAAGCGGGCGCCGAAGCAGGGTGAGAGCTACTGGACGTTCACCCAGCAGATGCAGATGCTCGTCGGCCTCTACGCGCGCGCCGCAGCCGTATCCTCCCGCTACATCGGCGGCCTGACCGCACGGCGCAACTTCCGCGGCGATCCCGGCGAGAAGCCCGTGCTGGAGCCGGTACCCGCAGCCCGACAGCGGGACGCCCTCCGCCTGATCAACACCTACATCTTCGCGCCGAACGCCTTCCGGCTGCCGACATCCTATTACGGCAAGCTCACGACCGAGCCCTTCCCCGACCTGCTCGCGTCCATCCTGTCGGAGAGCTCGGCGGACTACCCGATCCGGGATACGTTCGCATCGATCCAGGGCGCTGCGCTCCGCCGCCTGCTGAGCCCCGCGGTCATGAAACGTATCCTGAACAACGAGTTCAAGACGGCTCAGAGCGCCGATTCCTTCACGCTGTCCGGCTTGTTCGATACGTTGCGCGGGCAGATATGGCTGGAACTCGGCCAGCCCGGCCCCATCGACTCCCTGCGGCGCCAGCTTCAGCGGACTCATCTGGATCTGCTTGGTCAGATGGTTGTTCAGCCCGCTGCGGGGACGCCGGAGGATGCGCGGATGCTCGCCTGGCAGAGCCTCAGAGCCCTCAAGCAGCGGCTGCTCAGCGCGAAGCAGAAGGGCGCACGCGATTCGTATACGAGGATCCATATCGACGAATCGCTGATGCGGGTGAACCGGGCGCTCACCGCGCAGCAGACCGTCGGCCAGCCCGCGGCGCCATCGACGAACCTCCTGCAGATGCTGCTGGGTGGGAACCGGCCGCTCTGATATTCAGGACCAAGCCCAACGACCGCAGCCGGAACCGATCGGCCCATCACGCCACGGACCGGCTGCGGCACGGGACCATAGGAGACCCAGATGTCCGATACCCCGACCCGTAAACCCCGGCGCAAGATCCGGGGCTCTCTGCCAGCCTCGACGTTCGATACGCCGCCGGTCGTGACCCGGCATACGCTCGATCTCCCTGGGCGAACGCTCGAGTACAGCGCCCATGTCGGCATGATGCCCATGAAGAACGACAACGGCGACGCCGAGGCTGGCATCTTCTATATGGCCTACATGCGGGAAGCCGCGCCGGACGGCGCCCCTCGGCCGATCATGTTCTCCTTCAACGGCGGTCCCGGCTCGGCCTCCGTGTGGCTCCATCTCGGAGCGCTCGGGCCCAAGCGGGTCGCCACCATGGATGGCGGCATGCCCCCGCCGCCGTACGCCGTTATTCCCAATGAGCATACATGGCTGGACGAAACCGATCTGGTCTTCATCGACCCTGTCGGGACCGGCTACAGCCGCCCCAAGACGCCGGAGGTGGGTAAGAAGTACTGGGGCATTAACGGCGATATCGAGTCGATCGCCGAGTTCATTCGGCTGTTCCTGACCCGGTTCCAGCGCTGGTCCTCGCCCATCTTCATCGTCGGCGAAAGCTACGGCACCACCCGTGCGGCCGGCCTCGCGGGTCACCTGATCAATCGAGGGATCGCGCTCAACGGCATCGTTCTCGTCTCCTCGATCCTCAACTTTCAGACCGCCCGCTTCGCCAAGGGCAACGACCTCCCCTATATCCTCTTTCTGCCAACGTACACGGCCACCGCGTGGTACCACGGCTGCCTGGCGCCCGACCTGCAGAAGGACCTGAAGGCGACCCTGCGCGAGGTGGAAGCCTGGGCCGCGGAGGGCTACGCCACCGCCCTCGCTAAGGGCGATGCCCTTGGCGAAGCGGAACGCCGCGACGTGATCCAGCGCCTCGCGCGCTACACCGGGCTCTCCGAACAGTACATCGATGAGACCGACCTGCGTGTGCAGATCCATCGCTTCTGCAAGGAGCTGCTGCGACGCCAGAAGCGGACCGTCGGCCGTCTGGACAGTCGGTTCATGGGCATCGACGCCATCGCGGTTACCGAGGCCCCGGACTATGATCCCTCCATCGCCGTCATCATGCCCCCCTACACGTCGGCGTTCAACGACTATGTCCGACGCGAGCTCGAGTACCGGACGGATGATGTCTATCAGATCCTCGGAACGGGCATCAAGAGCCCCTGGGACTGGGGCTCAGCCGGCGACGGCTATCCGGACACCGCTGACGCGCTTCGCTCCGCCTTTTCCAAGAACCCCCATATGCGGGTCTTCGTCGCGAGCGGTTATTTCGACCTGGCCACCCCCTACTTCGCGACGGAGTACACCCTGAGCCACATGGGCCTCGATCCGGAGCTGCGGGGCAACATCACGACGGGGTACTACGAAGCCGGCCATATGATGTACGTCCACGGCGAATCGCTGGCGCGCCTGAAGGAGGACGTTAGCCGCTTCGTCGAGGGTTCGGTTCGGAAAGGCTGAACGACCGCGCGGTCGCACCTCCGGCGGATCTATTCCGCGCGCTCCCATCGGGTTCCAGCCCGATCTCCCCGTTACGCCTGGATCGTCGCCCAGAGAGTCAGGAGGACATCGTCCCGATCGATATGCCCGTGGGCGCCTCCGAGGGCCGGCGGCCCCGCGTACATGATCCGACTCGCATCCACGTTGAGAAATCGGCAGCCGGAACCCCGCCCGGCGATCGGATTCAACAGCGGAGGGCTGATGAGCATCGGCGGCATCACGTGGTGTTCCGCCTCCAGGTCGCCGCTCAGCCCCACGCTGCCCGCAGCCAGCCGCCCGACGCTCGCCAGAGGGTACCAGAACCCGTTGGCCGTGTCGTACCGGGTATAGAGGGCCGAGACGGCGCCCGTGATCCGGGCGCGCAGGGTGGCCTCCCGATCGTACCAACCCGACGCGATCGCGCCGTTGAGGAGCGACACCGTCCGGATGGAGCCGGAATAGCTGGTGTTGAAGGCCAGGCTCCGCGCGGCATTGCTGACGACGAGCGCCCCGAAGCTATGGCCCGCGAAATGCAGCTTCGCTTCGCCGAGGATCGGCCGCTCGCGAACGAGCTCTGCGATCGCCTCGCCGAGCTCGACCCCCGTGCGAACGCCCCGTCGCTGCATATCGTAGTAGGCAAGCTGACTCTCGATCACATCGGCCACGCCGGTGGCCCTGCTGTCCAGAGCCACGGCCCGTCGCAGGAGCAAGATCGGCACGCGGGCGATCGACGCAAGGAGCCATCCAACGTTGAGGGCAGGCGTCCGGGATTCGGGTCGATCCCGCAGCCCCGTCCGTTCGTCGGACACCAGCCGCACCATCTGAACCAGCCGCCCCAGCCCGAAGCCGGATAGGACGAGGCCGATCAGGCTGATGGCCAGCAAGGGCATCGAGAAGAGAACCTGTAGATAGAACCACGGGATCATCGCCAGCCAGGGTATCCCTGCGGCGGGCTTGTTGAGGGCGAACACGCTCCGCCACAGGCCCACCGCCGCCAGCAAGATGAGCGATATCAGGCCGAGTCCTGCGGCCGCCCCGAGGTGGACCCACGCGCGAGCGGGGATCATCGGCAGTCCGGCTGGAAGGTCCTCCAACACCGGCACCGACATGGCAGTCGTGCCGATAACGCGCCAACACTGGCCCGCGACGTCCCGAACGGTGCCCCGACGCACAAGGGTCTGCGGACGGTCAGCGCCGTCGGGGCCGAGGACGAACTGCACATCCCGAACCGAGTAGCGGGGTACGGGCAGGTTCACGATCAGGCCGACGAGGGTCAGCAGCGGCACGACCGACATCAGAAAGCCGACGAGCTTGCGGAGCCCTCCGAACGCACCCAGAAAGCCGCCCGGAGCCTCCGATTGCGGATGGACGATCTTTCGGGGCGCGGCATAGGTGTAGCAAGTCCACAGTACGGCGACCTTCCGATCCAGCTCCGAACCGGCCGCCGCGCGGAGATCGTACCGGCTATCGAGTGTCTCCGCAAGGTATCGCGCGAGGTCGTCGACCTCCGGCCCTGTCGCCTCGATGTCGGGCGCGGAGAGAGACGACAGGAGCTCGAACATCAGCTCGAAATCCCGCTCCATCTCGTTCTCCGTCGCAGCCGCATCGATCGGACGGAACACCTCGCGCACGTTCTTGAGGAACTCCCGCTTGCTCCTGCGGCCGTCCCTATCGATCCAGAGATTCTCGCCCGGGTCCGAATGCCAGTGCACCGCGATAAAGAGAGGATTGAAAGCGGCCGGGGGCTGGATCGCGCCCCGCCCGATGAGGTTGGCCAGGCGCGCGACGATCCGATCGTACGCGGCCATCGCGCTGAAGAAGTTCCGGTGCCAGCCGTGGCTGAGGACGATCACATCCGTGATCGGCCCGGTCTGCGCATCGATATAGGTCACGATTCTCCGCAGGACGGAAGCGCGCGCAGCGGTTCCGCGCGCCCCGAGGATCGGGAGCAAAAAGAAGGGGCGGCGAGAACGGATATCCGGCGGACCGTCCGGTCCCACTAGAAAGGGATTGGACGAGCCGGACCCCGGAACGGCGAACAAGCGTGGAGCAGACCAGCGCATCGTAACGCCTCCTCGACCCGGCGATGGTTCGATGTCTGTGCGGGTATTCCCGACGGGCCACGCAGCATTGTACACCAGCCGTCGGGTCTCCGCGGCACGGCCCCGCAGGGCGCCTCACTCGCGACGGGCAACGACGCCCCGGGCTATTCCCGAGGTTTCGGGCTCCAGCGGGAGGAGGGCCAGGTGAACACGTCGCGCGGATCCTCGAGATCCCACGCGACGGTTCTGGCCGAGATTCGCCGCACGCCCGGAGCCTGTGCGACGCCCTCCGCCGCTCCGGCCCAGGACCATTCGGCGCGGACGGTGATGGGAGGGTTCGGCGTCCACGGTCGGGCGGAGCTCAACGCTCCGAGCGCCCGCGCGATCTCGGCCCGAATCGACGCCCGAACCGCCGTCGTATCGTAGAGCTCGCACGCCTCCCAGCCCAGACCCCGCTTCGTCGGAACCGCACGCACATGGGGAAAGAGGCCCCGCGCCTCCGCACACGCCGCTTCGTCGCCCGACAGGAAGACCAGCGGTACGCCGTAGACGCCCGCATAGAGGGCCATCTGGCCCAACTCGCCCTGTTCCGCGCCGTTCAACCGGTAGGAACAGATGACCTTCGCTGCCTGAGTGTGATCGAGAAATCCGCGGATCGTGTTCACCCGGGCGTGCTGGCCGATCATCGCCACGGCCGCAACCGACTCGTCCAGGCCTTCCCAGCGTACGGGATCGAGGGATCGGAACCAGACCCGTGCGGCGCGCGGATCCAGCAGGTCCAGCATGAAGCCCCGATTCTGGTTCCTGCCGTGCCCGTCGAGGATGCGAACCTCGGTGGCGCCCGCGTCGAAACAGCCCGCGATCGCCGCGTTGGCGTCTTCGGTGAGCTGCCTGCGGCCATAGAGATAGTCCGGGTGGTCATCCTCGGCGGCGTAGCACTGGTTCCAGGTCGAGATGCCCGCCAATCCTTCCATATCCGTACAGATCCAGACAATCATCGTCGATATTCGTTCCTTTCTGACAAGGGTCCCATCCTTATCGCTCCGGCGGAGCGAGGGCCCGGCAGCGACGGGCGATTTCGGCGGGGGCCAGCGCCCGATCGTAGAGCCGCACCTCATCGAGCAGACCGACAAAGTGGGCTTGATGACCCTCCTCATAGGAGCCGAGATGAAGGCGGAAGCCGTTGGGCGCGATCGGGCCCTTTCGCTCCATCGACGCGGCTTCTCGGCCGTCGACGTAGAGCCGCATCACCGTTCCGTCGAACGTTCCAACGAGATGGACCCAACGGCCCAGCGGCAGGGGCTCCGGTGCGGTCAGGTGATGGCTCCAATCGGTCAACGGCACATTGAAGCAGGGCCTATCGTCGATCAGCCCGAGGCGATAGCCGGTGTTGATCCCGCCGGCCAACACCCGGTTGATGATCCAGTTGTTCCTCTGCCCCCTTGTCTTGGCGGTCACCCAGCACTCGAGCGTCAACCCGTCGGACACCGAGAGGGCCGGGCTGTTCGGCACCGCCACGCAGCCCCCGTCGCACACCAGCGCCCGTCCTGCCAGCCCGACGGTCCGCTTCGCGCCGATCCGGACGCCGCCCAATCGGTGGCCGGAGTAATCGAACGCAACGGGCGCGTCGTCCGGCTCATCAAACGTCCACCAACCGACGAGTCCCGACATATCGGCCCCGGGTCGAGTGACCTTTTTCGAGCCGAGCCTCCGCAGTTCGCGCTCCTTACGGACGTGGGTCCGGAACGGCGTGTCGTAGGGCCCGAGCCCGACGTCCTCGGGTATGAGGTCGTCATGCCGATCGGGCGCCGTTGAAAAGACCCGGCGAACCGCATCGAGATAGCCGAAGCCGTACTCCCGATAGGGTGCGATATAGTGCCCCTCGCCCCATTCGTTCCAGTTATCGAGCAGGAGCATCCGGCTCCCGAGCTCGTCGGGCGGCAGCGATTGGGCGAAGGCCTTCGCGCTCCGCAGCAGCGTTTCGAAACTGTCCGGAGGAAGCTTCCAGATGCTGCCCTCGTCGTTCCATCCGCTCCAGGCCTGTGAGACCGTGATGACCTGCGGCAGGATCCCGAGCTCCTGAGTACGGCGGATATGGCTCATCTGGATCTCGATGGCTTTCTCCGGCGGCGGGCTGCCCGGCACGGGCCAGACATAGGCGAACGAGTAATCGAGGCCGATGTCCCGCATCAGCTGCCTGTGCTGTCGATCCAGCCCCCGGTACTCGCCGAGCAGCCAGAGGCCGTCGAACCCCGCCTGGCGCACGGCCTCGCGCATCCGATCGAACGCGCGTCGGACGTTGGCGACGCCTCCGAGATCGTCGACGAGGAACTCCGGACGATAGATGAAGAGGACCGGCTTGCGATCCACCTTCAGATAGCCCGGGTTCCTGAAATAGTTCTCCATCCAGAACGGGAGGAGATTCTCCATGAGATCCTTCTCATCGGAGACGCCCGCAACACCCCGGGCCTGGTTCTCCCACATGATCGTGAACTTCATCTGCGAGGCGTAGCGGGAACGGAAGAGCGCATCGTGAATGGCGCTGCCGAATCGCTGCCGCACGGGACCTCCCTGCCCATCCCGGTACCAGCAGTAGATGAAGAAGTTGACGCCGTGCTCCACAGCCCATTTGGTCTCCCAGTCGGCGACCTCCGGGTTCTCCTGAGCGTAGAAGCCGAGGGCGGGAGTCCGCTCCGGATGCTTCAGGACGTTGGCCCACATGTAGGGCTTGTCCGCCTCCCAGAGCGGGCAGTTGTGCGCGCCGACGAGCATGTCCGTCTCGATCGGCTTCGGTTCGGGCACGTATTCGAGCTTTCGGATGGGTTGGGGCTCCAGAAACAACACGGTCACCTCGACGGCCGCCGAACCGGCTCTGCATCCGAACCGATACTCGCCCGGCGCATCCGCCCGGACCGTCCAGGAGACGGATCGCTCCTCGTGGTCCGCAAGGCGCAGACGCCGCTCGGCCCGATCCTTGATCAGCCGAACCCCCGCAGGAACGCTGAGGGACACCGTAACCGAAGCGGCGCGATCCCCGTCATTGCGGAGCAAGGCGGTGAGGGCCGCTGGCCGCTGGGCGCGGCAGATTGGGGCCGCGGGCTGGAAGTCCTGGATCACCACCGGCGTCTTATGCGGCTCCACGGCAGACGGAGCTGCAGGCGATAGGCCTGAGGTCAGAGCGGCCAGGCCGCAGGTCCAGAGGATCATCGTTCCTTCCTTCTTGAGACAGAACACCGCGACATCGCGCAGGCGGTCGATCGCGCATCATAGCCCAACTGTTCGGTATCCCATCTCGATGCACCTGCCGCCCGGAGCCCCGGGCGGTTGAGCGATTGATGGATCGTCGCGGGTCCGACGATCGTGATGATGGCCGCCGCCCTGCAGTGGCTTTTCTCGCGCGGGTACAATGGCGCCGTGGAGACAGAGGCCCATACTCCGGCACGCAGGACGCTGCGGGACATCCAGACGCACTATCGACAGGGCGCGATCCTATCGATGGTGACGTGCTACGATTTCGCATCCGCGCAGCTGCTCGACGGCTGCGGCATCGACATGCTGCTCGTCGGGGATTCCCTTGGCAACACGATGCTCGGATTCGAGACGACCCTTCCGGTAACCCTTGAGGACATGATCCGCCACGGCGCCGCCGTTCGACGCGGCGCGCCCGGCGCCTTCATCGTCGTCGACATGCCCTATATGACGTGCCAGATCAGCCACGAAGAGGCCCTGCGCAACGCCGGACGCGTGATGCAGGAGACAGGCTGCGATGCGGTAAAGGTCGAAGGGGGTCAGGCGATGGCGCCCACGATCCGCCGGCTTACCGACGCGGGCTGTCCGGTGATGGGCCATATCGGACTCACACCCCAGTCGATTCACGCGCTCGGGGGCTACCGCCTGCAGGGCAAAGAGGATGAAGCCGCCAAGAGGCTCATGGCCGACGCCGTCGCTGTCCAGGACGCCGGCGCGTTCAGCATCGTCATCGAGCTCGTCGAGCAGCGCCTGTCCCGGGAGATCACGGAGTCTCTGAGCATTCCGACTATCGGTATCGGGTCGGGGCCGGGCTGCAGCGGCCAGGTCCAGGTGCTGCACGATGTCCTCGGTCTGTTTCCCGACCGTCACCTGCGGCATGCGCGGCGCTATGCGGAAGTGGGCGAAACCATCCGCAACGCCATCCGAAGCTATGCTGAGGACGTCCGGACAGGCAGATTTCCCTGACCCTCCACCAACGCAACCCACGACCCTCGAGGTATGTTGATTGAGATCGTTTCAGCAAATCCCTGAACTTCGCACCCACCTTAATGCGCTGCGGGAGGAAAAACTGGTCATCGGCTTCGTGCCGACGATGGGGGCTCTCCACGACGGGCACATAGCCCTGATCCGCCGGGCCGTAACCGAATGCGACCGAACCGTCGTTTCGATCTTCGTGAATCCCATTCAGTTCGGTCCGGGTGAGGACTTCGACCGATATCCGAGGGACCTCGCTCAGGACTCCCGCATCTGCCAGGAGGAGGGTGTCGACGCGCTGTTCGTCCCTGCCGTCGGGGAGATGTTCCCTTCCGCCGACGGTGACGGCCCCGCGGAATCACCAACCCGTGTGCACGTGCCCGCCCTCGAGGACATCCTCGAGGGCGCCGCACGACCGGGGCACCTGTCTGGTGTCACGACCATCTGCGCGAAGCTGTTCAATATCGTCCAGCCGAGGCGCGCCTATTTCGGCCAGAAGGACTACCAGCAGCTGATCGCGATTCAGAGGATGGTGGCCGATCTGTGCATGCCGATCACGGTCGTGCCGGTGGCGACCGTGCGCGAGCCGGACGGGCTCGCGTTGTCCTCTCGCAACGTGTATCTGTCGCCCGAAGAGCGGCCGCGGGCCGTCGCCCTCAGCGCTGCCCTGAAGGAGGGTGAGCGGCTCTATGCGGCGGGCGAACGGAACGCCGACACGCTCCGCGAGGCGGTCCGGGATGTCCTGGTCCGGGCGGGCTTATCGGCGATCGAGTACATCGAAGTCGCCGATCCCCGAACCATGGTCCGGTTGAATCATATCGACGATGAGGCCGTGCTCCTTGCGGCGGTGCGCATCGGCGCTCTGCGCCTGATCGACAATGTGCTGCTGGGCATCACGCTGAACCAGCATCTGCGACGCCTGTAAACGAGGCCATAACCTATGATCCTTCGATCCCTTCTCCGCAGCAAGATCCACTGGGCGCGGGTGACCGAGGCCGAAGTCGACTACGTCGGCAGCATCGCCATCGATGCGGACCTCATCGAGCGGGCCGATCTGATGCCGGGCGAACGGGTGCACGTCTGGGATGTCGAGAACGGGCAACGGTTCGAGACGTACGTGATCGAGGCCGAACGCCTGAGCGGCACCATATGCGTCAACGGCGCGGCCGCCCACCGAGTCGAGGTTGGCGACCGGTTGATCATCGCGGCATTCGCCCTTGCCGACGAACCGGTCGAGCCCCGGATCATCATGGTAGACGAGGACAATCGGTACAGGCCGGTTCCGCCGGCTGACGCGCGTTAGCCAGTCATGACGGGCCGGGACGTCGTCGACTCGCCTCCGTTTCCGGCCGGGATCACGGTCCAGCAGTCGGCGGACGAACTGCGGATCGTGCGTCGATGGAATCGCCTCGCGGGCATCGGGCTGCTTGCCTTCGCCTTCGTGTGGGACGGCTTCCTCCTCGTATGGTACCTGGCGGCCTTCAGCGGCCACGCGCCGCTGATCGCATTCCTGTTCCCGATCGTCCATGTGATCATCGGAATCGCCCTCGCGTATTCCGGCCTTGCGAACGCGTTCAATACGACGACGATATCCGTCCGCAGCGGCCGCCTGACCGTCGTCCACAACCCGATACGCTGGCGAGCGCCCATGCCCATCTCGATCTACGATCTGCAGCAAGTCTTCGTGAAGAAACATATCCGTTCGGGCAAGCACGGGCGCACGACCACCTATTCGGTGCATGCTCTGCTGCTGAGCGGGCGCTCCATCGGCCTGGTATCCGGCCTCGACAGCCGGGAGCAGGCGCAGTTTCTGGAGCGGCGGCTCGAGCAGTATCTGGGTCTGATCGACAGCCCCGTTGCGGGAGAGATGTCGTAGAGGTTCCGCCCCGGACCGGCAGGAAACGCGGCGACCCCTTTCGAACAAATCGTGCATATGCTGATCGACGAGGGCCTCCGAGCAGAGCTTGCGGTCGATGGTCGATCAAGGAGGTAAGGATGTCCAGCAAGTTACGAATCGCCCTGCTGTCGTTCGCCCACGTCCACGCCGCCGGATACGCCGAAGCGGTCGCGCAGCGCTCCGACGCCGAAGCCGTCGTCGTCTGGGACGAGGATCCGGGCCGCGGGCGCGCCGAAGCGGATCGGCGAGGCCTGCCGTTCGAAGAATCCCTCGACGCCGTGCTCGCGAACAGGGCGGTCGATGCGGTGGTCGTCAACGCTGCGACCAACCTCCATACCGAGACGCTGATCAAGTCGGCGCGCGCGGGCAAGCATATCTTTACCGAAAAGGCCCTGACGATCTCAACGGCCGACGCGAGCGCGGTCCGGGACGCGGTGAACGAGGCCGGCATCCGCTTCATGATCTCGCTCCCATCCAGAACGCGCCCCGAGATCCTGTTCGCCCGGCAGATCCTCGATCAAGGACTGTTGGGGACCATCACGGAGATGCGGGCCAGGATCGCCCATATGGCCGCTCTGGATCGGTGGTTCGGCTCGGGCGAAGGGCACGGGGGCAACGCGTGGTTCGGCGACGTCGACGCGGCGGGCGGCGGCGCCTTTTTCGATCTTGGCTGTCATCGAGTCGATATCATGCGCTGGTTCCTCGGGGAGCCGGAGTCGGTCGTGGCTCGGATGAACAACGTCAGCGGCGCGTACGATATCGACGACAACATGGTCGCTGTCGTCGAGTTCAAGAACAAAGCGCTCGGCATCCTCGACGTCTCATGGGTGCATCGTTCGGGGCCCAATCCCCTCGAGCTATACGGAACCGAGGGTTTCCTCAGCATCGGGCTGGGACCCGGCCCCAACATCTGGCTCGAGAGCCAGCGCCTGGAGGCGGCGGGCATTCGCGGCGCGATTGCTCCCTCCAACCTGCCGCCTGCCCTGCCCACGCCGATGGATCAATGGATCGGGGCTATCAAGGACGGCACGCCCATGACCATCACGATCGACGACGGATGGAACCTGACGCAGCTCATGGATGGCTGCTATCGCGCCGCCAGGACCGGGAGCGCCGTCCGATTCCCGTGAACGTCCGCGATGCTGTCTTTGCGGTGGTAGGCCGGATACCGCCGGGCAAGGTACTGTCCTACGGTCACGTCGCTGACCTCGTCGACGGCGTTCGCGTTACGCCGCTCACCGTGGGCCGCATCATGGCAACCGCGGACGCAGACGCGCCATGGCACCGAGTGATGGCCCGGGATGGTGAGCTGGTGATCGCCCGACGGAGCCCCCGTCTCGCGGAACTACAGAAGATACGGCTTCTATCCGAAGGCGTTGCGTTTGATGGTGAGGGGCGTGTTCGGATGGATCTGCACACATGGCATCCCGGAGGTACCCTGTTCGACGATATGGAGGGCGATTGACGGGATGGATGCCGTTGTATTCGTGGGCTTCGATTGGTCCCGTTATTTGCGGCTCCGTCCCGCCCTCGCATCGGGCGATGGGATCGGTTCCTACCGCACACTCGAGGACGCGGAGGCTCAGGCAGTCATCGCCCAGCTTCCGGAAGAGGCCTCTGGAGCCGATATCGCGAACTGCGTCCTGGCCGAGGTATGCGCCGTGGGTACGCCGGTGATGTGCCGAAGAGCGCTGGTCGATCTCGTCAAGCGGCTTCAGACCACCGATTCCGGCGAGGCCGCGTCGGAACTCCTCACCGAGCTGGCCCTCGGCAGAACGAACATCGAGCCGTGGTTCCAATCGGATGTCGGCCTGATCGGACTTCTGACCCCCGCTGAGACGCGTCGGCTCAGGGAACACCTGAACGAACACGCTGCCGAACGCCCGGTCCAGACGAGGCGCGGCGGCCTTGCCGGCGTCATCGACCTCATGCGGGCGGATGGGAGCGAGGACGCGCTCATCGCCGAGATCCGGACCCTGGCTGTTTGGTGTGCCGCGGCGCAGTTCGGCATGGCCGCCCTCACCCGCGACTCCTGAGGACCGCCCGAAGCAGACGGCGGGCCAGACAAGCCGTGGGACGGCTTACGCGCACCCTGCGCCATCGGCGCTCGTCTTCAGCCGCTCGCGCGGATGGAGCCGGAGCCGCCCTACTTCGTCTCCCCATCCTTGAGCATTCGAAGCATCTCGTTGATCCTCCTGGCGCGTGTGTCGGGCTGACGGGCCTCGTCGATCCATCGCAGGTAGTTCTTGCGACAGTAGGTCGTTAGCCCTTCGAACTTGCTCCGGGCATCGAGATCGGATGTAAGCGCGGCGACGATATCCTCCGCCATGTTATCCATCTGTGGCCCTTCCGGCCACAGCTCGACAACGACATCCTCACCGGTTGTGATCTCGTTATCGCGCAAGTACACCGGGCCGAGCGCGATCCATGATCCGGCGGCGTCGCTCTCTGTTTTGCCGCGCCACGGCCTCTCGGCAATCGTACCGGCGACAGAATGCCGCGATCGCTCGCCCCAGACTTCATCCGGGTCGAACGGCAGTCGGATACGGCCCGAGCGCCCTCGGCGCTCGATCTGTGCGCTAAAGCGCTGGATGTTCACGTGCACCCCTCCCAATCGATACGTTTCACGTTAGGAGATACGACCTCGACCGGGGACCCGTTTCGAGCGAATCCGGCCCCCACCCCTGAAACACCGAGTAGGACGGATCGTATCGGAGAGACGGCGACCGCCGGCCTCAGGCGGGCGGCGACTCGGGCGTTTCATCGGCCGATTGCAGATAGGCGAGCAGAGCCTCGGCGGCAGGCCTGCTCATCCCCTCGGTGGCGGCGATATCGTCGACGGCTGCGTCCCGAAGACGCGCCATGCTGCCGAATCGGCGCATCAGCGCTTTGGAACGGGCAGGCCCGATCCCAGGCACATCGAGCAGAGAGCTCCTTGTGAGTTTCCTGCCCTGGAGGACCATGCGGTAGGCATTGGCGAACCGATGCGCCTCGTCCCGGATCCGCTGGACCAGAAACAGGGCCTGCGAACCGCGGGGCAGGACGACGGGCGCCGGTTCGTCCGGGAGGATGAGGAGCTCGAACCGTTTGGCGAGGCCGCACAGGGGCGCTGCGACTCCGAGCTCCTCCATGACGGCCGCCGCCGAATCGACCTGCCCCTTGCCGCCGTCCACGATGATCAGGTCGGGCATAGCGGAGAACTTCGGATCTCCCTCCAGCCCCGCGCTCAAGCGGCGGCTCAGGACCTCCCCCATCATGCGCGGGTCATCGGGTCGGTCGAGGTGCATGCGGATGCGGAAACGCCGGTACTCCTGCTTCCTCATTTCACCCTTCTCGCAGACGACCATGGAGCCGACAAACGCTTCGGACTGGAAGTTCGAAATGTCGTAGCATTCGATCCGCCGAGGCGGTTCGGGCAGACGGAGGCTATCGGCGAGTTCCTGAAGCGCGACTTCGGTCTGGCTCAGCCGCGCCCGTATCTCGGCCCGCATCTGGTTCAACGCATGCGCTGCGTTCTCCTGAGCCATCTCCACGAGCTTGCGCTTATCCCCTCGAACCGGGACGGTGATCTCGACCTTGCCCCCTCGCCGATTGCGGAGCCACGATTCGACGATCTGCGCTTCGTCGATGTCGCACGGCAGCAGCACCTCCTGCGGCACGTCGGTCGCGGTCTGGTAGTACTGCTTCACGAACTCCTGCACCGCCTCCGCGGGCTCCGAATCGCCGTCCGCGCCGTCCAGCATGAAATAGTTCTGGCCCACGAGCTTGCCGCCCCGGATATAGAACATTTGAACGGCCGCGCCCGCATCCTCGGCGACGAAGGCGACCACGTCCTGATCGACCATGCGTGAGCTGATGACTTTCTGACGCTCCATCACCTGCTCCACAGCCAGGATCTGGTCGCGCAGTTTCGCGGCCCGCTCGAACCGGAGATCCTCCGCAGCCGCCTCCATCGCGCGCCTCAGGTCCTTGACGACGCCCTCCTGCTTGCCCGTCAGGAGGGCGATCGCCCCCTGAACGGCCCTTGCGTACTCCTCGCGCATGTCCGGGCTATCGCCTGCGCAGGGCGCCAGGCACCGGCCCATATGATAGTAGAGACACGGCTTGCGTACCGCTCGGCCGTCGAAGCGTTTGCCGCACGTGACGATGGGGAAGATCCGCTTGATCAGATCCATCATGGCGAAGACGGCGCGGTTGCTCGTGTACGGGCCGAAATAGCGGTTCCCATCGGCCTTGATGCGGCGGGTCATC
This sequence comes from Chthonomonadales bacterium, assembly GCA_013360745.1. GTDB lineage: Bacteria > Armatimonadota > Chthonomonadetes > Chthonomonadales > CAJBBX01 > JABWBA01. The sequence continues at coordinate 58,592 of JABWBA010000010.1, forward strand.
ACCAGGCGCGGATAGGGTTCGCCCGTGGTGATACAGAGGTACGGATAGTGCTTGTCATCCCGCAGCCGGACGTTGTATCGGGGTCGGTACCGCTTGATCAGATTGCATTCGAGCACCAGCGCTTCGAGCTCGCCGCCGGTCAGAATCGTCTCCAGATCCCGAACCTCCGACGCCAGACGCCGCACTTTCGGCGACAGACTGCCGCTCTTTTGAAAGTAGGACCGAACCCGGCTCCGGAGGTTCACCGCCTTGCCTACGTAGAGGACCGACCCGGCCCCGTCCTTGAAGAGGTAGCAGCCGGAACGGCTCGGGAGATCAGCCAGCTTCTCGCGAAGGGCAGCGGTCCTTGGGGTCGGCATCAGAGGTCCGACCCGTGCAGGCCTGAGGCCGATGGCGTTGTCGCCGTCGGAATCCGGGGTGTCCGGGATTCAATGTCTGGTAGAATAGCCTCCACGGGCAGGAGGTGTTGCGCGAGTCGTCGTGATACCATTACGATCCTGTTTCGTCTCAAGAGTATTGGATACCTGTATACGTACACGATTGCCAGCCGGGGGAAGCGCATTGATCCATCGTATCGTTCGAACAGCTGCGGGAGCAGGCTGCACAGCATTGGTGGCTGGTCTGCTCTCCTGCATTGCGGTCGCGGACGAAACGCTCGTCCTTGAGGTTCCTACGTCGCAGGAGTACGCGTCGTCTCAGGCGGATCGCGGCGCTCCGGAGCGGACCCGTCGACAGCAAAGCCTACCCAGCCGCCACGCAGTCGCTCGCGCGTCGACGCGAACGGCCCAGAACGTCGTGGGCCGGCTTGGAGTAACATCGGCGGCTGCCCCCCTCTATGCCGCAGCCAATACCCGCAGTCGAATGATCGCCCGAGTCGAAGCCGGCACGTACCTTGCGATATGCGGTTCGAGCTCCGGCTGGTATGGAGCCCTGATGACCGACCGCTCCGTCGGCTGGATCCCCGCCCACACGGTCAAGATGCTCGAGTACGAAATCGTCGGCATGGGCGGCGCGCCGCGGAAGGCGACCCCCAACCTCGATAATCCCCTGCTCTCCGGCGGTCAGCGCACGATTCTCCAGACCGCCTATAGCTTCCTTGGTGTGCCCTATCGGTGGGGCGGGACATCGCCATCGGGGATGGACTGCTCGGCCTTTGTGCAGCGGTGCTTCCGAACCGTGGGCATCGAGCTTCCGCGCACCGCTCGCGAACAATACACCCGTGGGATGCCCGTGCCCGTCGCCCAGCTGCAGGCCTGCGATCGGCTGTATTTCCAGAACAAATCGGGCCGAATCACCCACACCGGCATCTATATCGGCGACGGCTATTTCATCCACTCCTCGAGCAGCCGCAAGGGCGTTGCGGTGAGCCGGCTCGATGAGACGCTCTATACGACCATGTACGCCGGAGCCCGTCGCTAGCTCCTGAGCCTCGGGTCCAGGCTGTCCCGGACCGCGTCGCCCAGGAAGTTGAAGGCGAGCACCAGAGCGGCCAGCGCCGCAGACGGATAGAACAGCAAAGCCGGCGCCGACCGAAGGTAGGGCAGCGCATCGGCGATCATCCGGCCCCAGCTGGGATAGGGCGGTTGGATGCCGATCCCGAGGAAGCTCAGGGTCGCCTCGGCCAGAACGACGTTGGCGATGTCCACAGTGGCGGCTACGAGGATCGGGCTCGCCATGTTGGGCAGCAGATGCCGGAGGATGATCCGACCGGAGGGAACGCCGACAGCCCGCGCAGCCTCCACGTACTCCTTTTCCCTGAGGGCGAGCGTCTGCCCCCGCACGAGCCGGGCCATCCCCGGCCAGTTCACCAGCGCAAGGGCGACGAAGACGGTGAGAAAGCTCGCGAAAGCCGACGCCGGCCGAAGGATGCCGACGAGCATGATCGCGAACAGAATATCGGGAAACGCGAACATAGCGTCGGTGATCCGCATGAGCCCGATGTCCCACCAACCCCCTCGGTAGCCGGCGAGCAGCCCCAGCGTGATGCCGATGCAGGCCATGATCACCTCCACGATGATCCCGATCGACAGGGACACCCTCGCGCCGTAGAGGAGACGCGCCCAGAGGTCCTGACCCTGGTGATCCGTGCCCAGGAGATGGCCGGGCATCGGGCCCGCCAGGACATGGTCCCGGCTAACCGCGTCGTAGGGATGGCCCGCCAACCACGGCGCAAACAGCGCGCCCGCGGCCATACTGACGATGACCAGTGCGCTGAGCCATGCGACGGGACTCTTGCGGAGCCGATCGAGCATGCGCCCTCCCTGGCCGGACCTCGGATCGCTCGCCGTCATCGTGCGCCCCCGTACCGAATGCGGGGATCGACCAACGCGTAGAGCACGTCGACCACCAGGTTCACGACGACGAACAACGCCGCGACGAGGAGGGCGACGCCCTGGATCACAGGATAGTCCCGAGCCAGGATCGAATGGACCGATTCGTAGCCGATGCCGGGGATGCCGAAGATCGTTTCGACCACAAACGAGCCGGTCAGGAGATAACCGAAACTGCTCCCGATCGCCGTCAGAACGGGCAGGAAGGCGTTCTTCAGGGCGTGTCGTCGGATCACCTGCCCCCGGGAGAGGCCCTTCGCCATCGCGGTTCGAATGTAGTCCTGCCCGAGGACGTCGAGCATCGAGGAACGCATGAGCCGCGCCATGAGGGCCGCAGGGCGCGCGGCCAGCACAAGCGCCGGCAGGACCCAGTAGGAGGGGCCCTCCCAGCCCGAGTCGGGCAGCCAGCCCAGCTTGAGCGCAAAGGCCAGCATCAACAGAGGCGCGAGGACAAACGGAGGCGTCGACACGAGGAGGAGCACCCCGCCCATAACGACGCGATCGATGAGCCGGTTGCGGTGCAGCGCCGCGATCACCCCGGCCGGAATCCCGAAACCGACCGCCGTGATAATCGACAGCGTCGCCAGCAGCGCCGTTGTGGGAAACTGCTCGCCGATCATCTGCGATACCGGCCGATCCCGATTGGCAAAGGACTTCCCGAGGTCACCCCTGACGGCGTGGACGACGAACCGACGGTACTGCTCCAGAGGCGGCAGATCGAGACCGTACTCGTGCTCGAGACGCCGCCGCACGGACGGATCGCCGTGCTGGCCCATGAGCAGGTCGATGGGGCTCCCCGGCGCAAGGAACCCGAGGAAAAACGCGACCACCGAGACGCCCAGCAGGGTGGGGATCGCCAACAACAGACGGTTACCGATGTAGGGGAGCACGGTAGGAGGATACCAGACGGCGCCAGCCCGGATCAGGCCCACTCATAGCGGATCTCGGTGATCGTACCGCGCCAGTACGGAAGCGGCCCGCTCGGAAGCATCCACACCGCCTCTCCTTCGGTGGGCACCAGAAAGCCGTCTCGATGGGCGTAACCGCTCCAGAGGCCGACCCACGGAGTCCCGATTCGCTGCCCGCCGGCAATCCTGACCCGGGACTCGCACCGGACGCTTTCCATGAGATCGTCCGGGCCGAACGTAACGACGACCTCAGCGCTTGCTGAACCGTCCCTCAGCGTAGCCCGGGCGGCGCCGGGACCGTCCTCGCGCCATTCGACGCCCTGGCCCGGCAGCAGAAACGTGGGGTACCACGCGCTCTCCGCGAGCAGCCGCATGAGCTCGCCGTCGTTGATGCCCGGATCCCCATCCACGCGCATCACCGGCACAACGCCGAACGCCGAGGCCCTCAGGATCCCCCGGCCGCGCACATAGGCGTCGCGAACGCGCACGGAGAACAGCGCGCCCAGCCGGATCCGCGCGTCCCAATCGAAGCCCGGAGGTTCGAGTACGATGCGCTGGGTCGACGTGAACGGCCTCCACCGTTCACCCGTCTGGCTCATATTAAACTCCCCACGATGGGCGACGGTGACGGCTGCGATCCTGGCCCCGCCGTCCGGTATCACGCGCCTGAGATAGCGCTGGACCGGCTCTGGCATCCTATCCATCTCGTTGCTGTTCGCGGATGCGGGCCGATCGGGCCGCGGACGGCTCTCGAGTTCGCGGCGAATGGAGGTCGTTCTGCGGGACCAGGCGATGTTGCCCAACGCGACCGACAGGACGACGAGAACGAACAGTCCGAGAACCGCTTCGGCGGCGATGGCATGCGGCACGGGGCGCACCTCCCGATGGGCTGCAAGATATGGTTCATTATGCCCTCCACACCGAGGGTCGAAGCGCCCCGCTCCGCAGGAGAGACGGGATCGGACGCCGAAGACTGGGTCAGACCGTTGCCCAGCGCTTCGCGCACGAAAGGCTATCGAACCATGGACCAGGATCCGTCCCTCCGCCTCACACGCCGTCAACTCATCCAGGGAGCCAGCGTCGCCGCCGCCTCCACGGCTCTCGCGGGCGCGGCGCTGCCCTATGTGCACGTTGCCGACGACGACACCATCCAGCTGGCGCTCGTCGGATGCGGCGGCCGGGGGACCGGTGCGGTCGGCGACGCCTTCGCGTCGGGGGTGGGTCCGCTGAAGCTGGTCGCAATGGCCGATCTCTTCGCCGACAGGCTCGAAGGGAGCGCCGGGCACCTCACGCAGGCGCTCAAAGAGAGGGCCGATGTGCCGCCGGAGCGCCGATTTGTCGGCTTCGACGCCTATACGAGGGCGATGGACTGCCTCAAACCGGGGGATGTCGTCATCCTGGCCACGCCCCCGGCGTTTCGATGGGTGCACTACACCTACGCCATCGGCAAGGGGCTCCATGTCTTCATGGAGAAGCCGATTAGCGTCGACGGCCCTTCCTCACGCCGGATGCTGCACCTTGCCGAACAGGGGAGCGCAAAAGGGCTGAAGGCCGGTGTTGGGCTGATGTGCCGGCATTGCGTCGCCCGAGGCGCGCTCAGCGAGCGGATCCGAGCCGGAGATATGGGCGAGATCATCCTGATGCGCGCGTACCGGATGCACGATCAGATCGGCTATTTCGCCTCCGACCCCAAGCCCGACGGCATCACGGAGATGCTCTATCAGACGCAGCGGTTCCACAGCTTTCTCTGGGCGGGCGGCGGCGCCTACAGCGACTTCTATATCCACCATATCGACGAGTGCTGCTGGATGAAGGGCGCGTGGCCGATCCAGGCCCACGCGCTGGGCGGCCGTCACTACCGCGGCAACTCGGTCGATCAGAACTTCGATATCTACTCGGTGGAGTACACCTTTCCCGACGGCACGAAACTCTACCTTGAAGGGCGGTGCATGCGGGATTGCCAGAACGCCTTCGCCAGCTACGCCCACGGCTCGAGGGGACTCGCGGTGATCTCGGAAAACGGCCACGCGCCGGCCCGTTCGCGCATCCTGAAAGGTCAGACGCGAGACAGCGCCGTCGCCTGGGCCTTTGAGGGACGGGAGCCGAGTCCGTACGTCCTCGAATGGCGCGATCTCCTCACCGCCATCAAAGACAACACCCCCTATAACGAAGTCCAGAGGGGCGCGGAGGCGAGCCTCGTCACGGTGATGGGTCGGATGGCCGCACACACGGGCCAGACGATCACGTACGATCAGGCGCTGAATCACCCCGTGGAGCTCGCACCGAATCTGGATATGCTCCGAGCCGACTCACCCGCGCCGCTGCAAGCCGGACCGGACGGCAAGTACCCGACGCCGCAGCCGGGACGAAACGGCGATCGGGAGTTCTAGCGACGGTCCCGGATCGGCTCCGGCTCGGCTACGGTCCCGCCTGGAGCCGCTGCGCTCGCTGGAGGATCTCCGGCGAGGGCGCCAGGCTGATGATCCGCTCGAGGATCGCCGCGAAGTCCCCGGGACGTTCGCCAACCGGCAGCTTCTCGGCGATCGAGACGAGCGCCGTACACGCCTCGGCCCGGGTTGCGATGGCTCGATGTAGCGCCGGGCCATCTGCATCGCGTCCCGTTGCGGTATGCCGCCAAGGGCGCCGAGGAGGGAACGACGCTCCTCGTCCCGGGTGACCAGCGGTTCGGCTTCGCGAAGGAAGCCCATCCGCACGTCCGGCGCGAGATCGCCCGACCCGGCCAGCCTGAGCGCGCCGCGCAGGCAGCGGATGCCGGCGGAGGAGGTCCCTTCCGCCCGGGCCAGCCTGAGCAGCTCGGGGACCGCATCGGGCGTCTGCCAGTCGCACAGGAGCCCGATCGCGGTATCGCGAACCTCCGCCGAGGCGTCTACGAGGCGGGATCGGACCGCCGCGAGAGCCTCGGGACCGCCGACGCTTCCCAGAGCGCGGAGCAGAGGGACCGCCGTCGACCCCGTTGCGCCCCTGAGCGCCGATACGAGCTCGGCGGTCGCGCCCGTGTCGGCGTGTCGAGCGCCGATGCCCGCGAGCGCTTCCTCGACCGCCGTCCGCTCGTCATCCGAGATTCCCGCCCGGAGCCTGTCGGCGATCGGCGGCAGGTCCCTGGTCGATCCGACGCCTTTGAGCGCGCGAAGTGCGGCAATGCGGACGCCGACATCCTCGTCGGTAAGCAGGGAGACTAAAAGCGGCGCAGTCGCCACGAGGTTGCGCTGGACCGCCAGATCGGCGCCCGCCATCTTTGAGCTAGCGTCCTTGCGGGTCAACAGCTCCCGGACCACACCGGCCAGATCCGCCGGCAGGAGGGTTGCGAGGGCGTCGTGGGCAGCCGCTGCGACCGCCGGATCCTCGTCGCCGACATACGCCGCGACCATGGCCGCGCCTTCGGCGCCGAGTCGCACCGCGGCCCGAATCGCCGCGATCCGTACAGCAGAACCGCCGGAGCCCGCAGCCCGCCGGATCGCCTCGAC
>JABWBA010000071.1 GCA_013360745.1 Chthonomonadales bacterium
TACGATCTTCGGCTCGTCGAAGACGGCGTAGTAGGCGCAGGCGCGAAGCTCGTACCAGTGGTCTCCCTTGTCCCAACGACGCTCAAGCTGGGGCTGCCACTGTTGGAGATGACGCAGGATGGCGGGATACCGCGCGATGTCGACACCGACCTTCGTCACGATCAGCCACCGGTCTTTCCCGCGTATGTGCCACCTTCGGATGTCGTCCCCCTTAGCGAGGGGTTTGATGATCTCGGCGCTTGCGGGGTCCTCCGCGATCAGCTCGGCCCGTTTCGCGCCGTCGATGACGAACGCCTGGTTGAAGCCGGTCAGAACTCCGCGGTAGATCCGGTTGTCAACGTACTCGCCCAGGGGGACCCCGGCCCGCTCCATCTGCTGAATACGGTCGATCTCGGTCCCGCCGGTCAACAGCCAGACGTCCTTCTGGATCGCCCGGGCCGGGAGCCGCACGCCGCCGGCGGCGACGAGCGCGGCAACGTCGGGGTAGGGCGGATCGAGGGACGTCACCTGAGTGTAGATCGGCTCCGAGCTCAGGTCCTGCTGGATCTCGGCGACGGTTTTCCTGCGCGCAAGGCAGATCATGGGGAACGTGGCGGCATTGAACACGGGCAGCTCGCCGAAGTCGGTGACGCCGAGGATCGTCGCGTGGTGCGCCATGTACTCCCGGAGCTTCGCTCCGTAGGCGGCGCGAAACCACTTGTTGCTGGAGATGAAGGCGAGAAAGCCGCCCGGCCTGAGCAGCCGGACGGCCCTTGCATAGAAATAGCAGTAGAGGTCGGCCTGCCCCGTATGGACCTCAGGGAACAGGGCCTTGAGCTCGGCTTTGAGGGATCCGAGCCGCTCCTGCCGGACGTAGGGAGGATTGGCGATGATGATATCGAATCCGCTGCGCACGAAGACCTCGGCGAACTCCACCTGCCAGTCAAACGCTGTGGTTGTCTCCGGCCTGTCGCACCACTCCAGGATCTGAGTCTTGAGGAGGTCGATGGCGCGATGGAGGGTTTTCTTGGCCTCGCCGTCGCTGGTCCGCGCGTATTCGGCCTTGGCCTGCTCGTATTCCGCGATCATGGGCCCGTGGAGGACCTGCGCCGGCGTGGGGCCGATGAGGCTGTTCCCCTCCTCGATCTTGAAGTCGAGATTGGGCAGGGGCGGCGGGGTATCGCCGTCGAACTCGACGCTGAGGGATAGCCAGAGCCTGAGGCGCGCGACGTTGATGGCGAAGGGGTCGTTGTCGACACCGTAGAGGTTCTTCTGGATGATCTCCAGTTTCCGGGCGTAGGCCTCCGAAGGGCCGATCTGATGGGCCGCGAAGAGGGCGGCACGGAGCTCCACCAGCTCGTGCAGCATCCCCAGGAGATAGGCCCCGCTGCCGCACGCGGGATCGCATACGGTGACGCTACGGAGCTTATCCAGCACGAACTCGGGATTGCTGAGGTTGGCCGGATCGTGCTCGTCGACGAAGGCGGCGATGGCGGAATCCGTTTCCCGAGGACAGGCGGCTGCGAGATAGCCTTTGAGCGCCTCTCTGCACATGAACGAGACGATGGGCTTGGGCGTGTAGTAGGCGCCCTTATCGTGACGGCCTGTGACCAGCTCCTCGAAGACTTTGCCCAGCATCTCCGGATCGACGGCGACTTCTTCGTCCATCGGCGCGCTTTCGATGATCGTGAAGTGGAAGCGGCCGAACAGCCCCTCGATGATATGCTCAAAGGCCTCGTTGGGGATCGTCACCGAGCCCTGCTCATCGTCCCTGTCTGCCAGATCGAACAGGCCTCCATTGAGGAAGGGGACATCGCCCCGTTTCTTTCGAAGCCCTTCGAGGGAATGGGTGATCCGACTGTCCTCGGGATTGCCCAGTCCGTGGAAGAAGACCCAGTAGAGCCGATCGGCGTAGACGTTCTCGCCGTTCTCGATCGCGGCCTGATAGAGGGCGTTCAGGTAGTTCCGGTCTCCATCGTAGCTGAGCCATCCCTTGCGAGAGAGGAAGTGGATGAACAGCAGCCGATTGAAGAGGCGCTGCGTAAAGAGCCTTCGATCGCCCGTACACCCGTCGATCATCTCTTCGACGAGGTTGAAGACTCTCCGATATTCGGAGAAGAACTCGGAGGATACGGCTTCGACGTCCCAGGCGCGGTCCCACCGTTCGACGCCCCAGACGATCGAGCCGGTTCGGTCGCGGCCGAGACGGAGGGCGGGCAGGCAGAGTTCCCGAACGGTCCGGGTCTCGCGCGTACGGGCGCTCTCCCAGCCAAAGGACTGAATGCGGGGTTGGCCCCGTTCCTTCTGGGTGAAACGGACGAACCGGATCTCGGCATAGCCCTTGCCGACGCAGATAAAGAGGAGCCTTTCCAGAACCGTATCCTCAAGGCGTCCGGATTGGCGCAGGTACGCACGAACCTTTCGAAGCGATTCGCGGAGCAGTGATCGGCGGATGGGCGATTCGGTTTCCACCAGGTAGATGCGATAGGGGTCCGCGCCCGTAAACGGGACGATCTGGGTGACGTTCGCGTCGGAGCCGGTATCATTCGTCTCCAATCGGTAGGTGAAGGTGTCCTCGGACTTCGTAGGCCAGTTGAGTGTCTTTGCGAGGAAACCGAACAGCGTTTCACGGTTGCAGATGGCTCCAAGATCGTCTTCGGTGATCGGTTTCACGATTTTCTCCACTCCATCCAGCATTCCAGCCGGAGTCGGATGATCCCTGGCATCTCGCGGCTCGCGTATTCGCTGCGGATATGATCGCGAATGCTGGCGAGGATTCGGCTCAGGCGCGTTTCATCGGTCGGGAGGGCCGATCGTACGTTAGGAACGGTCCTGGAGAGAATGGTCAGTATGGCTCCCGGGTCGGTGGTGATTCCCTCTCCGTCCAGATAGGCCGCCAGGATCACCTTTCCGATCAGATCCTCGAAGCGATCGAGGCTCTCTCTGGTGTCGTCTGCCTGAAGCGTAAACATCGCGAATACGCCGTCCTCCGGGGCCTCCGCCCAGGCGCCAAACGCCCCCGGCGGGATGCGCTCTACCGCCGCCGCGTGTTCTTCGGGGAGCGGGTGGGCTATCAGACGAGCATAGGTGTTGTGGGCTTCTTCGAGCGGGGAGGTGTCGCCGTCCGCCTGGGCGTTGAACTCCTTCAGGTTGCCGGCCGGGTCGGTCGTCTTGAAAAAGGAGACGTCGAGGCCGAGGGTGCGGCTGATCTTGATGGTCCGGTCTTCGACGCTGCTCACCAATCCGATGATCCCATCGATTTCCTCTGGGGGCAGGACATTGATGATGTCGAAGCGGTGATCGGGCGGGGTTCGTTCGGGATCGATGCGCCGATCGACTCGACCGATGCGCTGGATCAGACGGACGGGATTCCAGTGGATGTCGTACGAAAGGATGACGTCCGCGTCCTGAAGGTTGACTCCTTCGGAGAGGACATCGGTGGAGATCAGAATATCGAGGCGTTCGGGTACCGACGGGGGCCACGGGTCGGGCCGAGGGTTGTAGTTGGGGCAGAATGCGTGGATGATCGCCTGACGTGCGTGAACGACGTGGGAATCGATGCGGGCAACCGCCTCGGATTTGAGCTGCTCGCGCAGTTCCCGTTCGAGGTACTCGGCCGTACGTCGGGATTGGGTGAAAATGAGGAGGCGTTGTCCGCGATCGACGATCTCTCTGATCGCCTTGAGGACCTGCAGGAGTTTCGGATCGGGGTTTCTACGGGCCTTGATTGTTGCGGTATGGATCTCCCGAAGCAGCTGCAGATCGTCTTCGATGTCGGCGCGCCAGCGGCTGGTATCGTACTCCGGCTCCTGGAATGCCGCCAGCTTTCGGCCGAGGGCGCGGGAACGGACGGCGTCGGTCAGCCATGCGTCGGTCTCGTCGCCCGACGCGTCCAGGGACCCGCCGGAGATCTGGATCTCGTCGAGGTCCTCGGATTCAGCCGTATCATTGTCTCCGTTCGGATCGACGGCGGCGACCGTGGGCTCGATGGGCATCCGGATCCATTCCTGATGTTCCTCGCTCACGGTGCGCGTCTCGTCGCCGAAAACGTGCCTGAGCCGGGCGAGCAGCCCGAGGCCGAGGCTCTGCAGGATGCCCTGAAAGGCCGCAGGGCTGCTCTCCAGCTGTTTGAGGGCGTTGACGAAAACCAGTCCCGCGAGATACGCCTCATCGTGCTCGGCTTTCTCGGCTCGTTCCGGTGTCCTTCGATATTGCTCCGTGAGGTACGCGGCGAACTTGATCCCCTTTTGGGCGGAGGGCTGCCGCCGGCTGTAGGATCGGTTCCGTCGGTTCTTCCGTTTGGCCTGTAGATCGCTGATGTACGAGGCTGTCGGCTCGAACAAGCGCCTGGCGAGATCAATCAGATCCCGATAGGCGGGGTGCTCGTCGCCGATTACGATCTCTAGCGTCCTGGGATCGTTGCGGGTGGGGAAGCGGACCTCCTTGCCCACCGATCGGGCCAGGCCTTCGACGGTCTTTCTGCTCCGTTGAATCAGAACGGTTTCGAGTACTCGGTTCAGGTGCTGATCAGGGGTGCTGGATAACTGGAGGGAGGCCATGGTGAGATTTCCTCTCTGGCTGCTCCGATCATCGAGCCCCGCGGCAAGCTTGCGCAGCTGCGGAGCGCTCCAACCCGCAACGCGCCCAGAATCGCCAGCGATCAGCGCAAGCTGGTTGGCCAGGTCGATGTACGACGTGTTGATCGGCGTCGCGGATAGGAGGAGGATGTTCTTGCGTCGGGACTGATGCGGTCTGAGCAGGCGGAGCAGGTTGCCGTAGCGGTTGGCCGCCTGCGTGCGGAAGTTATGGCTCTCATCGACGATCACGAGATCCGCCGACCGGGACCACCGCCGGAGGTCCGCCCAACGCTTGCGAACGTTGGGGCTTTCTGCACTCCGTTGTTTCGCAGCTTTCTCTTCGCTGACGAATCCGAGTTCTGTAGTCGCGATGGCGCGGATGCCGCCCCAACCGTCGAGGTATTCGTCCAGATACGTGGAGAGATAGTACGACCAGCTGGCATCGAGGATGCTTTTCGGGGCGATGAGGAGAACATTCCGGCCTTCGCGGCAATAGCGCTCCATGACCGCGAGAGCGATATAGCTCTTTCCGAGGCCTACCCCGTCGCACAACATACATCCATGATGGCTCTCGATCAGCTTCAGAACTCGACGAAACCCGTGCTCCTGATGAGGGTCGAGGGCCTGGACGATTTCGGACGGTTCCGATAGAGCAGGCGCGACCTGTTGTGAACCCCACGCAAGGAGCGCTTTTAGATAGAGCAGATACGGGTCGTACAGCTCGATCTGTCGGAGGATTTCGCCGTACAGGGCGTCCGTCACCACTTCGTGCTCGGCTTCGGCCCAGCGTTCCTCATACCATGCATGCAGCTGTGCTGTTTGTTCGAGCGTGAGTTCGGTGTTGAGCTCGATATTCTGCGTCAGGCCGGGGCGAGTGAAGTTGCCGGATCCGAGGATGCCGAGTTCGGATGGGTATAGATCGGGCCGTGTGATTAGATACGCTTTGGCGTGGAACTTACGCTCCGTGTAGCATCGGGCTTCGACGCGGCCTCGGGCGAAGAGCTCGGCTGCCGGGCGCAATGCGGCTAGCGTCGGCTCCGTGGCCCGTCGCTGGAGAAGCTCGGCATCGGAACGGTCTCGAAGGAGCGCGAGCAGGCTCTGTCGCTCTCTGGCGCTGGCGTCGTCGCCGAACAGGATGCGAATACGCTCGTAGTTGGCGAGCGTTGGACCGAGCATTGCCAGGCCCTCGAGAGAGAAGAAGGCCGAAGCGATGGAGAGTTCGCGGCCCCCAACGGTGGCTCGTTCGAGCCGGGCGAGCAGGGTGTTGCCATCGCGATTATCGATAATGCTGCCGTGAGGGCGTACCGATGTATCGGATGAAACCTCCGGGATGGGATCGGATGTTTGGTACTCGGCGATATCGCCGTGGAGCTCTTCATGGTCTGCAGTCATGGGCGCCTCCGGTACCATCCGATTCGGCGCAGAGGCGTTCGCCTCCTACCCAATGAGGCAGCAGGGCCGATGGCGAACCCGAAAGGGCCGCAGATCCTACGGGGCGTCGAGAGTGAAGCGGAGTTCGGCCGGGCTCGCATACACCCGTTGACAACAGGCCTGATCTGGAGCGGATGGGCGGCCAAGCCTCATACCGTGAGCCGGATGCCATTGCCCGCCCATCGGCTGCGCTGCTGCGGCTTGTGAGCGAGTATCCGAAGGTTTTCGGCGCCCGAGCGATGGGGCGGCAACTGCGATCGCTGCCAGCGCGAGGCAGGCGCCGCATGATAGCCGCAGACCGGGTCGACGCGGGGCGAGCAGTGGCGCCGGATCCCCGGGCCGGAGATCGCCCCCCCGCTCGGCCCTTCGGACGATGGCACGGATCTCGGGTGGCATCGCATCGAACGAGGCATACTCGACGCCGTTGACCGTGTACTTCGTCTCGGTTGTGATCTGCACCGACGAGGGCGAGCCGCCCTGGAGCACATCGGGCGTCCCGTCACGATCGGCATCCGGCAGACGGACCATCGCCTGCTCGTAGGCCGAGCGGACATGCGGAGGCATCTCGTCGATGGATGCGTACTCAACCCCGTTGACAACGATCCTATCAGGCATGGCGGTCTGCTCCCAGCCGTTCAGAGGATGTGGCGCAGTATACCGTGCGCCGCGGCAGCGCAGGCCATCCCCAGCGGCAGAGTCGTCACCCACGCGGCGAGGATGGACGCGATGACGCCGGGCCGAGCCGTGCGCGTCAGGAGGCCGATGCCGAAGAGAGCCCCAACGGACACATGGGTCGTCGAGACGGGGAGACCCATCCGGCTGGCGAGGATCACCAGGAAGGCGGTCACAACGTTGGCGGTCAGGCCCTGCCCCGGGCTCATCCCTGTGATCTTCGTGGCCATGGTCTCGCCAACCCTGCGGGCATTCAGCAGGCCGCCGGCCGCCATGGACGCCGCGACCAGCGCGAACCCGCCTTCCGGCGCGAGGGCGCGAGATGCGAGGAGGATCGCCGCCATCTTCGGGGTGTCGTTCAGGCCTCTCGCGAAGCTCACGGCGCCTCCGCTCAGGTAGTGGAGCGCGTTTACCGCCGCCGAGGCTCGGAGGCCGACCATACCGCCTCCCAGTCGTTCGGAGCACTCATCGATTTGGCCGGTCTCGATGACGGCCCCGGTCCGAGCGACAACGGCAGCGCCTCCCGATGCGCCGATGGTCGTATCCGTGCCCGGCCCGATGCAGACGCAGTCCGTCCCCGACACGCCGAGTCCTCGACGAATGGCCAGGATGGCGGGGTATAGAGCCAGAGTGAGGCTGATCGCAAGGCAGGGGCTTGCGACGAGCGGAACGACGAACGATCCGGCGAGAGAGGACCAGCGAATCTGTCCACCGGTCGCCATCAGTCCCGCTCCAACGAGCGAACCGGCCAGCGCATGGGTCGTCGAGACGGGCAGGCCGAACCTCGTGGCCAGAAGGACCGTCAGAGCGGCGCCGAGGCTGACGGCTAGAAGAAAAGCAGGGTCGCTGGCTACCGCGTCGGCCACGAGCCCCCGACCGCTGAAGGTCTCGGCGAGGCCCGTCGCCAGTACGATGGAGGCGGTCGATCCGGCCAGTGTCGTGGCGATCGCCCAGCCGAGGGCTCTCCGCAGATCGGCGGTTCCGCTGCCGATGAGCGTAGCGACGCCCTTGAGCATGTCGTTGGCGCCATTGCTATAGGCGAGGAGCAGCCCGGCCAGGCCTGCGGCCACCATCGGTTATCCCACCGTACCGTGATAGGCGTCTTGTTTTCTGCTGAACAAGGGATCCTCCTGCAGGGCCCTCGGGCAGGCGCACCTGCGAGCTGGACCGTCCGGTGGCTACAGCTCCATGGACACACGACGGAAGCGGACATTGCCGCTGCGGCCCACCGCCGTGCCAGGCGGGAAGAGGACGGCCTCGAAGTTCCACAGGTCCCTCGTCTCGGCATCACCGCTTCCGGGCGCTGCATACGGGCTCGTGTAGCGGAAGCAGCCGATGCAGATTTTGGCCGGAACCGCGAACGGCGCGTTCTCCCCGTCCCACTGAATCCATCCTGCGCCGGGCACATAGAACTCGGTCCAGGTGTGCATTGTCGGCGTGCCCGACGCGCCGGCGACGGCTCCATAGCCGCGGACGAACCTGGCCGGCACCCCGCAGGCTCGCAAGAGCGCAACCGCGCCGGATGTAACGCCTTCACAGTGGCCGGTCTTTCGCTTCAGCGCTGCAACGGAGCCCCCGCCCAACGTCGCCCCGTCGGCTCGCGGATCGAACTTCAGGTTGCTGTGATCCCAGGCGCAGATGTTCTCGATGGTTGTGATCGCGCTTGTCGCCTTCAGCTCAGCAGCCAACGCTTTCACGGTCGGGTGTTCGATCTCGACGTTCCGGGTCGATCTGGCGAGCGGAGCGACGGAGCTCGGTATGTCCGTCAGGGAGAAGTCGCGCACTCGCGACCGATAGCTCATCGGCTTCAGTCGGACCGTGCATCGGACGGTCGCCCGTCGCCCTCCGTCCGGCGTCACGCGGAGGCAGAGGTTCCCCGCCCGGGTCTCCTCCCGTGTTGACAGCGCCCCCTCGACTTCGTAGCTGGAGGTCTGGTATGGCAGGTCGGGGATCGGCAGCGGGCACAGGAAGTCGCCTTTCGGCAGGAACGCTATGTTGGCCAGCACTGCGGGATCGAGCGTATATTCGACGACGAACGTCTTCGCGGCGACCACCTCGATCGCACTCTCGAATGCGGGCCGTGCATCGCCCCATGCGGTCTCGTTCTGCTTCGCGAACCGAAGCCACTTCGCCCCGTTCTCATAGTCGCCGGCGTTGACATAGGCCTCGCACACCTGTGCGACGCTCCACGCACACGGGTTGCGCCGGTTGTTGTCCAGCGACGCCGCGATGGCCTCCGCGTGCTTCCACTGGCGGCTCAGGTTCCATGCCAGACCGCGCATGATGAACTCGTCGGTCCGCCCAGCCCGGAGGAGCCTGCGGAAGATCGTCTCAGCTGTGGCGTAGTCTTGCGAGGCTTGCGCCTGGAATGCTCGGTCGATCAGCGCCTGATCGGAGGCAGCCTGGCCCAGGAGAGGAAGACCGGCTAACAGAGAGGCGGAGCCCGATGCGAGACCGATGCCGGACCGCAACAGATCGCGCCGCGCCACCTTCGCAGATCGTTCGTCCAATCTCACCCTCCTCAGGACCGTCGGGCAGCCGTCGGACGGTTTGGTGGAGTCTGGCTGAGCGACCGCGCACGCTGATGCTCGATCCATCCGTCCGGTTGGTAGGATAGGTACGACGCCGTGCCGGGCAGTTCCTTCGCACCGGCCTATCAGCCGGTATCGTGGCAACCGCCTGAAGGAAAAGGCCGCCCGGCATGAACGCCGCGCGGCCCCGAGTTTGGGAGCGGGGGCAGGACTCGAACCTGCGACCTTCGGGTTATGAGCCCGACGAGCTACCAGACTGCTCCACCCCGCACCGTAACGATGGGATTATACCACATTACGGCATATCCGATAGCATCAATAGGTTAGGCGGATGCAATACGGTTTTCGGCGCGCTGTGGGCGGGCTTCGAAAGCGCATTCGGGCAGGAATCCGACATCGAGCGCCGAAGTCCGATCCGAGAACCAACGTGAGGTGGCGATGATGGAGGACTGGACGAGACGGGAGCTGATCGGAGCGGGCGTCCGGGCGGGCGGCGCGGCGTTCGCGGTATCACTGTCCCCGGCCGCGCTGTCGGCGGGACGCATCCTCGGGGCGAACGATCGGGTCCGCGTGGGCTTGATCGGTTCCGGCGGGCAGGGCCGAACCGATCTGGCCACGTTCCTTGTCAACAAGGAGGTCGACTGTCCCATCGTCTGCGATGTCGACGACCGCCAGGCGGCCCGAGCCCAGGTCATGGTGGAGGAGATTCGGGGCTCGAAGCCGGATATGGTTCGGGACTTCCGGAGGGTGCTGGATCGCAAGGACCTGGACGCCGTCATCGTTGCCACGCCCGACCACTGGCACGCTCTGCCGACGGTGATGGCCTGTCAGGCAGGCCTCGATGTGTATGTCGAGAAGCCGCTGGCCACCTCCATCGCCGAGGGGCGGGCGATGGTTCGCGCGATGCGCGAGCACAAACGGGTGGTGCAGATGGGCACGCAGTGGCGGAGCAGCGAGCATTGCGCCCGGGCCGTCGAGTTCATCCAGTCCGGTGCGCTGGGCAAGATCCGTTTCGTCCGATGCTGGGCGTACCATGATTGGCTGGGCGGGATCGGGAATCCGCCGGACGAGAAGCCGCCCGCAGATGCGGACTATGACATGTGGCTGGGGCCTGCGCGCCTGCGGCCTTTCAACCCCAACCGGTTCCACTTCAACTTCCGCTGGTTCTGGGACTACGCGGGCGGGCTGATGACCGACTGGGGGGTCCATCTCATCAACGTGGTTCTCTGGGCGATGGGGATGGAGCCGCCGAAGTCGGTGAGCAGTTCGGGCGGCAAGTACGTGCTCGATGATAACTCCGAAACGCCCGACACGCAGATCGCGGTGTACGATTTTCCCCACTATGCGCTTATCTGGGAGCACCAGGTGCAATGCGGCGTCGGGATGAACAACCGTCCCTGGGGCATGTGGTTCAGCGGGACCGAGGGCACCCTGATCCTGGATGACGGCGGCTGGGAGGTGATCTCGGAGCCGAAGAAGGAGACCGTCAAATCGGCCCGGTATCCCGGCAGCCCGGATGCGCGGCCCGCGCATGTCCGAAACTTCCTCAACTGCATGCGTTCGCGACAGGATCCGGTGGAGCACCTCGAGCTCGGGCATTTCGTCTCCACTGTCGCCCATCTGGGCAACCTCGCGCTCCGATCGAACGCACGAATCCTCTGGGATCCGCGGAACGAGAAGGTCGTGAACGATCGTAAGGCGGACGAGCTCGTCGGCGTCCGATATCGCTCGCCCTGGCGTCTGCCCTATTACCGGCGTTAGGCGCTGGTCCTCGATGTCGGCCCGGATCCACGGAGGTCAGGCATGATCGTCGTCAGCGTCAACATCGGCACGCCCAGAAGCATGCGCCTGGGATCGACCGAATGCGCGACCGGAATCTGGAAGGCGTCGGTCGCCGAACCGGTGATCGTTACGGCAGACGGCCTTGACGGCGATACGATCGTCGATCAACGGAATCACGGCGGCCCGGATCAGGCCGTCTACCTCTACGGGACGGCGGACTACGCCTGGTGGGAATCAGAGCTCGGGCGGGCGCTGCCGCCGGGCGCATTCGGAGAGAACCTGACCATCAGCGATCTCGAATCGGCGAGCCTATGCGCGGGCGACCTCGTCCAAATCGGCGAGACGATCCTGGAGGTGACGGCGCCCCGTATCCCCTGCGCCAAGCTCGATGTGCGCCTGGAGGAGCCGGGCTTTGCGGAGAGGTTCCTGTCCGCCGAGCGGCCGGGCGCACATTGTCGGGTACGTCAGGGCGGCACGGTTCAGGCGGGTATGAATGCCGTAGGGACGCCAGGTCCTGAACCCCGGGTCAGCCTTGCGGAACTGATGCGTACCCGGGCGGTGGCCGATGTCGACACCGCGACACTGCTCAGGCATCTGACGGCCCCGATCTCGGCGCGAGAGCGGGAACGGAGGCAACGAGAACTCGACCGACGCAGCGCGTGACTGTTGTGCTGAGTCCGAGCGTACGGCCGGTACGCAGGCTATTGGAGGAGCTTGGCGGCTACGTAACCGATGAGCGCGGATGCTGGCAGCGTGAGGAGCCAGGCAAGGACCACGTTGGCGACCACCTTCCATCGGACCGCGCTCAGTCGCCGCGACAGTCCGACGCCCATGATCGTCGACGAGATCGTGTGCGTGGTGGAGATCGGCGCGCCGAAATGGCTGGCGGCTAGGATGATGGTCGCCGCGCTGAACTCGGCCACGCATCCATGGATCGGCTGCAGCTCCATCACCTTCCGGCCCACGGTCTTGATGATCCTCCATCCTCCGGCGCCGGAGCCAAGGCCCATGGCGGCCGCACAGGAGATCATAACCCAGAACGGGATATGGAAGTCCTGACCGGCTGATGCCGTTGCAGAAGCGCTGAAGAGCGCCATCGCGATGACGCCCATCGACTTCTGGCCATCATTCGAGCCGTGGCTAAGGGCCATGAGCCCCGCCGATCCGATCTGAATCAGTCGGAACCTGCGATTCATCTTGCCCGGGGCCATCCGGCCGAAGATCCAGAGGAACGAGATCATCATGATCGTGCTTCCGACGATGCCGACTATCGGCGATAGCACAAGCCCGATCAATACCTTGACGGTCCCCGCAAGATGGAGCATATGGAATCCTCGGGATGCCGTGACGGCGCCGATGATTCCTCCGATGAGCGCGTGGGTGGAGCTCGTCGGCAGTCCCCAGTACCACGTGATCAGATCCCATACAATCGCGCCGATCAGCGCAGCGATGACGATCTGATGGGTTACGTTCTGAGGGTCGACCAGCCCTTTGCCCATCGTGGTCGCGACTGCGGTGCTTGTCAGGGCGCCGACGAAGTTCAGTCCAGCGCACAGGATGACGGCGGATCGGATGGTGAGCGCGCGGGTTAGGACGGAGGTCGCGATCGCGTTCGCTGCATCGTGGAAACCATTGACATATTCGAACGCTAGGGCGAGGACGACAACGGCTATTACCCAGCCATCCATCTCAGGCACACCTCTGATGGATCATTCTGACGCGGGGTGTCACGAGTTCTTGACCAGGGCTGCTTCTATACTGTTGACGGTATCTTCCGTGTGGTCAATCGCCTCCTCGACATAGTCGAGGATCTCTTTCCATTTGAGTATCTCGATGGGATCCTGTTCGTCCCTGAACAAGGCGGCGAGGCCCTGTTTCAGAACTACATCACCTTTGTTTTCGAGAGTATTCACCTCTTTTACGAAGTCGACATTCGAATCGCGAAGCTTGGGGAGCAGGGCGACGCCGTCTCGAAGGCAACCGGTTACTTCAACCAGGATCGCGGCGAGTTCGCCCACTGAGGGGGGGATTGTCCGGACGTTATAGAGGACAGAACGATCGGCGGCGGCCCGGATGAAGTCGACCACGTTATCGAGTTCATCGGCGACGTCGATGATATCCTGACGATCGAACATGATCGGCGTAACGAAGGTCCGGTTCAGACGGCTGGTGCATTCGTGGCGGAGATCGTCGACCTGATGCTCCAGATCGGATACCTGGTCACGGATTTCTTCGGGATTCGGATGGCCTGTATAGAGCTCATGGAGCAGCTGAGCCGCTCGATGCGCGTGGTCGCTCATCTCGTAGAAGAGCTTGAAGAACTCCTCCTCCTTTGGGAGGAACAGATGCATCAAGCGCTGGATGTTGCCTCCTAGGCCCTGGGCCACATGCCACTCCTGTTCTGCGCCGCGGCTTCAAGCGCCGTCTGCGCCATGACGGTACGCAGATCCTACCGCTGAGACGTTCTTAAGTGTACCGGGATTCATGCGCCAACCGAACGGGCCGGGATGCGGATTCCCAGGCACATCGGAGTATGATGTCACTGCTCCCATGGGCGCTGTGATTGCCGATGCCATCGATCCCGCGGTAAGGACATGGTCCTCTCAGGCATCGCCACATTCCATCGGACGCGGTCGTTGATGCCCACAATCTCCAAGGAGTGATCCTCGATGATCTCTCGTACTGTAGTACGCACCATCGCTCGACTACTAGTAGTCGCGGTCGCAGTGCCGCTCTCGTCCTCGACCTTCGCCCAGAAGGCAAAGAAACCAGCCCAGCGTCCCAGGTCTAATCAAGTCAAGGGACAGGGCCAGCTGGCAGGCGTCAACGGGCAGTTCGGTGTCGTCTACTCGCTATCCAACGGGTTCAACATGGCGCTGCTTGGCGCACGGTACACGATCGAGCCGTTCGACTGCCTGGACGCTGCCGTCGCGCAACCCAATCAGAAGCTCATCGTTCTGGACCTCGCCATCAAGAACGCCAGCCCTGAGGACAACTGGTTCAGTCTCGACGACTTCATCACCCTCGTCGACTCCGCAGGCAATACCTACACGCGCATGAGCAACGTCATGCGGGAGAGCACGGGCTCGGGGAGGGTCGAGATGACTCTCCGACCAGGCCAGGGCCTGGGACAGCGGGAGCTCAAGGACCCTCTGCGCTTCGCCATGATGATCCCGGGCGACGCCAGGATCGTCAAAATCATGGTCAACCGGCCGCGCCGATCGACCAAAGAGCAGGTGATCCGATACTATGTCGCAGGCGCCACGAAGGCTGAAGCCGGAGAGGCAGGGGATCCGAAGAACGTCATCGAAGGGCTGCCGGCCGGTGTCCGCGATCCCAAGGACACGTCCGGCGCAGTCGCCCTGGAGATGCCCACGGCCGAGCTCGGGAAGTACTTCACCTCCGGTGGGTTCGCTCTTCGCCTCGACAGGGCAGCCATTCAGCCTGCTTCTCCGACAGAGGAGCGAGAGACGTCCGAGGACGAGCGGTACCTCGTGTGCACGCTGACGGCGAAGGCCCTGATCGGTCGCGAAGAGCTCTCGATGTTCGATGTCACAGGCGCCGACCCTCCTTCGCATGTGGCGACACTGGCCGACGGCGACACCGTGAACCCTCTGGTCTATCGGCATGCGACGCGAGACGCCGCACCCGAACACTCGTTCCGAAAGGGCGTCGAGCGGACCTACCGGGTTGTGTTCGTGCTGCCGGCGGATGGCGAAGCAGCGACCCTCACGTTCGGCGCTCGCGAGGGCCGACTCTGGTCGGTCAACATCAAGGGCGCGAAGTAGAGCGCCAGCCCCCGGGGGCGGAGTCGCCGATCCGCTCCCGGGGCAGGCCGGCGAGAGGCGTCTAGTGCCGTCGCCTCAGCTGGTCGACGAGCACCGCGCCGAGGATGACGAGGCCGAGGATGACCTTCTGAGTGTAGGGTTCTACGCTCATCAGGTTCATGCCGTTGCGGATAACGGCGATGATGAAAGCCCCGACCAGCGTCCCGAAGACGCGTCCCTGCCCGCCGGAGAGGCTCGTCCCGCCGACGACCACGGCGGCAATGGCGTAGAGCTCATACATGACGCCATACGTGGGCGAGCCGGCCTTCAGCTGGGAGGCGGTGATGACTCCGCCGATGCCTGCGGTCAGGCCGGAAACGGTATAGACGAAGAGAAGGGTGCGGGCGTTCTGGACACCCGATAGGCGAGCCGCTTCCGGATTGCCCCCCACGGCATAGATCCGCCTTCCCATGATCGTGCGGTTCATGAGAAGATGCGCGGCCGCATAGAGCGCGAGCATGATCAGAACGGCGTTGGGCATGGCGGCGAGAGCATTCCCGCGCCCCAGATCCGTGAAGGCCTGGGGCATGGCGTAGATCGTCTGTCCTTCGGAGGCAATGAAGGCGAGACCGCTGGCGACCTGCATGACCGCAAGCGTGGCGATAAACGGAGGCACCCGGAAACGGGTGATCACGCCGCCGGAAAGAGCCCCGATCAGTCCAGCGGCCGTGATCGAGGCGAGGGAGGCCAGCGCCATGGCCCCTATACCGGCGCGTTCGCCGCCGAACGCACGGATGACCCATGCCGCAGCCACAGCCGAGAGCGCCACAAGACTGCCCACCGAGAGATCGATGCCGCCCGTGATGATCACAAGGGTCATCCCAACCGCGAGGATCGCGATGACCGAGATCTGATCTGCGACATTACGCAGATTGGTGGACGATAGGAACGCCGAGCGGCCTTGATGAGGCGGCGTGATGAGACGGAGCGGCCGCAACTCGGGCGTGGCCGCGCGTAGTGCCGGCCAGATGGCCCATGCGCCGGCGTCGGGTGTCGCTAGAATAGCTCGGGGTGGACTGCCCCTGCCGACGAGCCCGAGGAGGGCCGTTCGCGCTTCCGACGGCGTTCCCAGGATCACGTGGACTTCGGCCCTACCGTTGAGCGACTCTCGAACGCCTTCGGCAAAGGCGCGGCTTTCGTCATTCAGGCCACCGACGACATACGCTTTGCCCGACGGATCCGGGCGCGATTCCCAGAGCGCCCCGGCGGCTCGTCCGCCCCGTTCGCCTGCCGCCGCCTCGACGGTCCACGTCGACCAGGTGAAGAACGCGCACAGCGCGATCAGCACCGCCGGCATTCCGAGAGACGATAGCCGGAGGCGGATCACTTCAGCTCGGGGTCGTTCTCAGCTTCGGTTCGGCCATACAAACCCGTCGGGATCAGCGTCTCCGGCGGTACCGTCTCGCCCGCGAAGTAGCGGGCTACGGTCTCGATGGCAAGCTTGCCGATCTTGTCCGGGTACTGGATCGAGTCCGCGTGCATCTTCCCATCTTTGATCGCACGTTTGGCCTCGGGTTGGCCGTCAAAGCCGACGACTTTGACGCGTCCCACGCGCCCCGCCTTCTCCAGCGCCGCCACGGCGCCGAGCGCTGAGGGATCGTTGATGGCAAAGATACCGTCAAGATCGGGATACTTCTCGAGGATGTCCTGGGCGGTCTTGAAGGCTGTATCCCTCATGCCCCCGCCGGGCAGTTGGGCGATGATGGTGATCCCGGATCGAGTGGCGATCGCCTCTCGGAAGCCGCGGGTTCGAAGGATCACCGACTCAACCTCCGGGTGATCGATGATCGCTACGGTCCCCCTGCCTCCGATCAGATCGGCGAGCGCCTCGCCGGCAAGCTTGCCGCCGGAGTAGTTGTCGGTGGCGATGTGGGAGACGACCTTCGCGCTCTTATCAAGACAGGCGATATCAGCCGTGAACACCGGTATTCCGCCTTCATTGGCCTCTTTGATAGCCGTGCCGATCGAGCGGGAATCCGCAGGGCAAAGAACGATAGCGGCGACCTTCCTGGTGATGAAGTCCTTGACCTGGTCCTTCTGAAGCGCCGGGTCCATATCCGCCGACATAATGATTACTTCGTAGCCATAGTTCTTGCCCTCGGTCTGCATCGCGTCCGCCATCACCTTGAAGAAGGGGTTGGCAAGGGTAAGAACGGAGACTCCGATCACCGGCTTATCGGTCGCGGGACGATCGCCGCTCAATCTGGCGCGCCTGCTGCAGGAGGCAGATCCCAGCAGTAATGCGACTGTGATGAGAGACAGAAACGAGCGAAGCATGCACAGGCCTCCAGGCATAGTATCGGATGACACAGGATTAATACAGGTATTCGCTCTGCGCAGTGCGCTTCCTACTGCGGTGGAAACGTGATCTGCGGCAGGTTATGCTGCGATACCAACCGGCGATCGTCCGGCGTCATTGTGCGGTCTCAAGCGGGGCACGGGCAGGGTACGGGGGTGATGTCGTGGTGGAGGTTAGCGGACTCGAACCGCTGACTTCTTCCGTGCAAAGGAAGCGCTCTCCCAGCTGAGCTAAACCCCCACAATCACTGCAGGTGAGTATACACCACGGACGGCTCGTTCGGTTTCATCGAAGGCCATGGACCGGGCGATGGGGGATGGGATCCACACCAGGGATAGCGGGATGGGCCTAAGAGGATTCGGACCTCTGACCTCACCCTTATCAGGGGTGCGCTCTAACCAACTGAGCTATAGGCCCATATGCCCAGCCCCTCTCAGGAGGCAGTGCATTCTCTGAAAACCGGGCAGGTGGCGGCAGAAGGGTCTGCGTCGTAG
>JABWBA010000119.1 GCA_013360745.1 Chthonomonadales bacterium
GACCCAGTTCGGGCTCATCGATCAGGATCGTGCTGGCCGCCAGATCGGCTGGCTGCAGGAGCAGCGTGACGAGGGCGATCGCCCGGATTCCCCCATCCGGCAACTGATGCGGCCCGAACTCATAGTCGAGGTCATTCCCTCTCCAGCGCAGCATTACGGACCGCCCGATATCGTTATGCTCCGGCTCCAGGATGAACTCGTGCAGGAATGGCATCACCAGCCGAACGGTGTCCTGGATGTGCCGAAAGTGATCAGGGTACGCCTCTCTCAGCCTCAGGAGATAGGCCGCGAGGTTCCCGCCGTCGCTTTGCAGAAACCGATTCCGGCTGGCTTCCTGCATCAGCCGGATGGGCGCGCGATCCGAGGTGTCATGGAAATGGTACTCTTTGACCTCGGTCAGCCGCCGCTGGAAGATGCGAGCCGCTCGATTCCGCGCGGAATCCTGCTGGGCGCCGGCCATCGCGGGCACCCGGGATTCAGCATGGCCTGCGCCAAGCGGGGCAACGAACGGCGTTGATGCGTCAACATTGCGAAACTCCAGGGTTTCATCGGCGAACTGCAAGGTGTCAGGTTGGGCGTGCGCGAGCGTGAAGTGATACCGACTCGCAACGTTGTGGCCCGCGAACTCGAGGCTCGCCGTTATCGCCGGGGTTTTGCGGGCGCCGAGGTGCAGGAGGGAGTTCGCTCCCCCCTTGCGTCCGACGTACAGCTGCAGGCCCTCGCTCATCATGTAGCTGAGCATCTGAAACAGGCTCAGGACGTTGGACTTTCCGGAGCCGTTCGCCCCGATGAGCACGTTGAGGCTGCGCAGTTCGAGGTCCCGAATGCTCGCCAGCGATCGGTACCCCGACACGCTGATCGTCGTCAAGCGTTCCGCCATGGGCGTCCTCCATTGAGCCCGGGCGACCTGTAGTCGTAGCCCGATACGCGCGGCTGGGCGGGAGGGGCGAAATCAGACCGTCAGCTGCATCCCATCATACGCGACTTCGATGCCGTGCGGGGCGAAATAGGCCTCTAGCTCTTCGTGCAGCCAGCCGCCGTTATGCGAAAAGTGCGTGGCGATGACCCGCGCCCCATCGGCGAGAGCGCCCCGCCGAGCCAGCTCGTTCCGTGCGCGTACCACACCGTCACATCCCAGATGCCCTCTCGGGAAATCGTTGGGGCCGTAGGTGCAGTCGAAGAGGACCACATTCAGCGATTGGCCTGCGAGGTACATCCACGTCGGTTCGTCATACCAGCCGGTATCGTGTCCGATGAGCAGCGTCCGTCCGTTTCGGCTGAGGACGTAGTTGACGCACTCCTCGCTGGAATCATGCGCGGCGGCCACGGGAACGCCGATCAGACCGTCGCCCAGATCCATCCGTCGCCACGGTGTGATCCGTTTGTAGACGATCTTGTAGCTGTCCCAGTGATCGGGATTCACCTGTTCGAACTTCTGGTAGACCTTCTCGTTGCCCCAGATATAGAGCAGCGAACTGGCTGGCACGACGCTGTAGCCCTTGCGGCGGTAATGGACGTCGGTCGGGTACCAGTGGTCCGAGTGGGCGTGGGTGACGATCAGGTGTTCGAGTTTGTCATAGCGCAGACCGTACCGGAGCTGGTGCATATAGGAGTCGGGGCCGAAGTCGACGCGCAGCCGATCGTCGATCATGTAGGCCGCACGGGTCCGTATGTTCTTGCCCCCTCGCTCGCGAGCTTGTTCGCAGGCCTCGCACACGCAGAAGAGCGCGGGCCAACCCTCGGCGGCGGCTGTCCCGCAGATCAGCAGTTCCAAAGCAATGGTCCTTTCACGACGGTACGTTCGTCAGCGGGCGATGCGCATCAGTCGCGCGTCGAGCTCGCCCTGATCGACGGTAAACGATTGGAGCGCCGATTGCGCCATCAGATCATCCAGGGGGGCTCGACACCCGTCCCAGTGGGCGATGCGGGGAATCTTGCCGTCCGTCCGGATCATCGTCTTCTCGGCGTCGGTGTAGCGACGGAACATTCCGGCGCGCATATCCGCGTCGGCCTGCCTCAGTTCTTCTCCGGTCATCGAGGCGCCCCGGCCTTCCACGGCTTCGCCCAGAACCCGGACTTCGTCGGTGATCTCCCAGAGCGGCCGGACGTACTCCTCCACCGCCGAGTCGGCGAGTGTCACCGGATAGTCGGTATCCAATCTCGAAACGATGGCCTCCGGCCCCGCTCCCGATTTGAGGAACTCCGTCACGACCTTCGGGGGAATGGTGTAGACGTCCACTCCGGCAAGGTCGAGCATCTGCGACGCGGAGCGCATCGACGCCGCGATGAGCAGCGTCTGCGACCGGCCCTCCCGCCGGAGTTCCCGCAGAGCCGATTGGGTCGCGATGGTAACACGCTCGCCGACGTTGACCCCGTCGCCGATGCCGTTGTCCGCGACGACCGCATTCAAGCGGCCGAGAAAGACGTTGACGTAGGCAGGCTTCGACATCAACGCGGCAATGTAGTTCTGTCGAGCGGAAAATCCGAGCGTATAGTTGATCGGTATCCCGTCGGCGCTGAGCCGGCCGATGGCGCAGTAGCCTTCGGGTGTGAGCGGAACTTTGATGATGAACCGCTCCGGGCAGATGGCGTGGTACCGTCGCGCATAGTCGACCGTTCGTTCGATATCCGTTGAGACGCTCGGATGAAGCTCCAGGCTGACGAAGGCGTCGAACGCCCGAACGAGCCGAAGGGCGACATGGCAGTTGACGACGAATCCCAGCTCCATGACGAGGACGGCGTCGGAGATGCCCGGTTGGCTATCCTTGATCCTGCGGGCCGCTTCGGATGCTGCCGTATCGAGCGCGCCGGTCTGGACGACTTGATTGGCCAGGGTGTTGTTGGTGGTCAGTGCGCTGAACTCCGGTGTCCAGAGGGGGGCGGCCTCCTCCAGTCGTCCGGTATCGAGCCAGAGGCGGGTGCCGAGCGAGGTCAGCCGGGCCAGCGTCGGATCGCCTGCCGAGACGGTCCGATCCGAGTAACTGAGCGCTTCCAGCGCTGCTTCGCGCAGTTGTCCGTCCACGGACGCCAGCTTGTCCGTCATTTCCGACCTCCCATACCCGTATTGCCAATCAACCTATAGGCCCTATTCGCTACTCATTCCGCGCCATACCAGCGTCGTACTGCAGGCCGCGACATCTGCCAGACGCCGACGCCGCACGCTGCGATCAAAGCGAGGCTTCGGAATGGACTTGCCATTAAGGTTACCACGGAGTAGACAGTCAACGCCGCAAGAAGGAGCGCATGGATCGTCCAGGCCCAGCTCTTTTGCGTCCATGCTCCCCACGCAAGAACCCAGAGCCCTCCCGCGGCGAGCAGCAGGAGGACGGCGGTGACGATCGCCTGAAGGCCGCCGAAGGCATGTTGAATATAGTTGGTAGCATCCGCGTTGAGCTGCGGCGACCCTCGCATGGCGCCCAGGGCACG
>JABWBA010000011.1 GCA_013360745.1 Chthonomonadales bacterium
GGCTGATGGACGAATAACACGCCCAGAATCTGTGCCGACGGACTGTTGAACAAGCGGGAAACGGGACTCGAACCCGCGACCCTCTGCTTGGGAAGCAGATGCTCTACCACTGAGCTATTCCCGCAATAGATTGGTTATTCTAACCCATCATCGACTCGGTGTCAAGATATGTGGATCCAACACATACCCGACGGATGCTTGACAACCGTTTTCGTGCGCGGGTATGATCAGCCCAATAACCGAGTCATAAGGCTGTGACGAGGCCAGTACGGGTCCTGCTTCCGTTTCAGAGAGCTGTCGGATGGTGCGAGACAGCAAGGGCAGACCCGGAAACTCCCCTCCGAGCCGACAGGCTGAACGGCAACGCTCAATAGGCCTGTACGGGTACGCCCGTTATCGCGTATAGAGTGGGATTTGGGAAGCTGCGTCCAGCGGTTTTCCAAGCCTACAAGGGTGGTACCGCGTGAGTCAACCTCTCGTCCCTTGGGATGAGGGGTTTTTTGTTTGTGGGCTGGAGCAGGGTCGCTGCACAGCGGAAAAGGAGCTTGATTCATGAGCATGACGGGCGCTCGTATCCTACTGGAGTGTCTGAGACAAGAGGAGGTTCGGCACATATTCGGATATCCCGGTGGTGTCGCCCTTCCCCTTTATGACGCACTCTATGACACCGAGGATGTGCAGCACTTCCTCGTTCGGCATGAGCAGGGCGCGGCCCATATGGCGGATGGATATGCGCGTGCGTCCGGCAAAGTCGGCGTCTGCCTGGCCACCAGCGGCCCCGGTGCAACGAATCTCGTCACCGGACTGGCCACGGCCTATATGGACTCCGTCCCTGTGGTTGCCATCACCGGTCAGGTACGCACTCATGTGATCGGCAAGGACGCGTTTCAAGAGGCCGATATCACAGGCATCACGGCGCCGATCACGAAGCATAACTACCTGATTAAGAACGTCGCCGATCTGCCCAGGATGGTTGCTGAGGCGTTTCATATCGCCCGGACCGGCCGACCAGGTCCCGTGCTGTTGGATGTCCCGATGGATGTCAGCATCGCGACACTGGACTGGGAGCCGAGCCAATACGTGCGGGATCCGGATATTCCCAGCTACAAACCAACCACGCGCGGGCACGAGCGACAGATCCGCAAGGCGGCCGAAGCAATCGATCGCGCCGAGCGACCCGTCATGTTCGTCGGCGGAGGGGCCATCATCTCCGGAGCCGATGAAGAGGTCCGTGAACTGGCCCATCGCCGGAACATCCTCGTCACCACAAGCTTGATGGGTAAGGGCATCATCGACGAGACGGACCCGCTGGCGCTTGGCATGCTTGGCATGCACGGAACGGCGTACGCCAATCATGCGGTCCACAACTGCGACCTTCTCATCGCGATCGGTGTCCGCTTCGACGACCGCGTTACGGGCCGGCTCGATCGCTTTGCCACCGGAGCGTCGGTCATCCATATCGACATCGATCCCGCTGAGATCGGCAAGATCCGAATGCCGGATGTTCCCATCGTGGGCGATGTCAAGAGCGTGCTCAGCGAGCTGCTGCAGCACATCCGCCCTGCCGAGCCGACGGAGTGGAACGCTAAGATTCGTGAATGGCAAGAGCGCTTTCCACTGGCATATCCCTCCGACGGCAAACTGTATGCCGAGTATGTGATCAACCGACAGATGGAGGCGACTGGCCGGGACGCGATCATGGCCACGGACGTCGGACAGCATCAGATGTGGGCCGCTCAGCATTATCGATGTCGTCGCCCCCGGCAATGGGTTACTAGCGGCGGATTGGGAACGATGGGCTTTGGCCTGCCAGCCGCGATTGGTGCGCAGGTTGCCTGCCCTGATAAGAGGGTGCTCTGCCTGAGCGGCGACGGCTCGTTTCAGATGTGCATCCAGGAGCTGATGACTGCCACGGTCTACAAGCTCCCGCTGATTGTATCGATCATCAACAACCGCTCGCTCGGTATGGTCCGGCAATGGCAGGAGCTGTTCTACAACCAGCGCTACAGCGAGGTCGATCTCGAGGCCTCTCCGGATTTCGTCAAGCTGACCGAAGCCTATGGCGGAATCGGACTCCGTGCGACGACGCCGGAGGAGTACAACCAGGCGCTCGAAATCGCCCTCAAGGTCGATGATCGGCCCGTCGTGATCGATTGTGTCATCCCTACGGAGGAGCTGGTATACCCGATGATCCCGTCGGGCCAGAGCGTCGACGACATGCGCACGCGCGCCAACATCGAGGAGCTGAAGCCAAGCGTCGACGAGGACGCAGAGACATGGTCCTTCGAGGATACGGAGAAAGCGCTTGAGGAGTACGTCGCCAAGAACCAGACGGACGACGATCTCCAGAAAGGAGAGAAGTGATGGCAGATCCTGGCGCGACAGCGGTCAAGAGCTCGGCGCAGCAGCATGTGATCTCGGTACTGGTGGCCAACCATCCAGGCGTTCTGGCCCGCGTCGCAGGCCTCTTCGCCCGGCGTGGGTACAATATCGAATCGCTCGCGGTCTCGATCACGGACAAGCCCGATATGTCCCGTATGACGATCGTCGTAGGCGGCGATGAGTCGGTGCTTGAGCAGATCACCAAGCAGCTAAACAAACTGATCGAGGTCGTTCGCGTCGCCGACTATAGCGATGGTCCCGCAGTCGAACGAGAACTCGGATTGATCAAGGTGAACGCCGAACCAAAAAACCGGGGTGAGATACTGCAGATCGTCGAAGTGTTTCGCGGACGGGTTATCGACATGAGCGATCGCACATTCGTGATCGAGGTCACCGGGAGCGCCGACAAGCTCGACAAGGTCGCTGAACTGCTCGGGACCTATGGTATTCGTGAAATGGTCCGGACGGGTGCGATCGCCATGGCGAGAGGCGCAAGAACCGCATAGCCATGGATGATATGCGGGAGCTCATCACCGTGGAGCAGGCGGAGGCCGCGTTCCGGCTTCTCGCCCTCCTCGGTCCGCTTGTCGGTCTGGTCATCGGCGGCGCGATTGGCGTTCGCCGCGGTCTGGTCGTTCGGCGAGCGCTGATCGGCCTCGCACTGGGTGGTCTGACGGCGCTGAACTACGGGCTCTGGCGGCTCTACTGCCTGAACACGGACCGGCTGGGAGTGGATACAGTGCGCAATCTGGTAACGAACCTCGTACTGTTTGTCATGATTGGGGCCGTTGCGGGCATTGCCTATGGTCTGTTGGCTCGGCGTGTGTCAACTACCGGCATGGGATCAGCCGGCGAGGGAACGGATGGGTTGGGTGGATCGTGATCTACCCGGCGCTCTGGTCACGAAGTCCGTATTGGATGGCCTGATGCATCGGTGCGGCGGATCGGTCAGCCGCACGGTCTATAGAGAGGAATGAGGGAATGCCAGCGAAGGTGTATTACGAGGCGGATGCCGATATGTCGCTACTGAAGACCCGGCGGCTCGCCGTGATCGGTTACGGAAGCCAGGGCCATGCCCATGCTCAGAATCTGCGGGACAGTGGTCTCGATGTTCGGATTGGCCTTCGCCCCGGCAAGAGCTGGGATGCGGCGAAGCGGGACGGTTTTCTTGTCACGGATGTAGCGACGGCGGCTCGCGAATGCGATGTGATCATGGTCCTCGTAAATGATGAGTACCAGGCCCGCCTGTACCACGAATCCATCGCACCAGGGCTCACCGCAGGCAAAGCGCTCGCCTTCGCCCATGGCTTCAACATCCACTTTGGTCAGATAGTGCCCGCGGCCGACGTCGATGTCTTCATGGTAGCCCCCAAGGGTCCGGGCCACCTGGTGCGTCGAGTCTACGCCGAAGGCCGTGGGGTGCCCTGCTTGATCGCGGTTCATCAGGATGCGACCGGCCATGCGCGTGATCTGGCGCTTGGCTGGGCTATGGGCGTGGGTGGGGCCCGAGCCGGCGTCCTGGAGACGACGTTTCAGGAGGAGACCGAGACCGACCTGTTCGGCGAGCAATCGGTCCTGTGCGGAGGGACGACTGCCCTGGTAAAGGCCGCGTTCGAAACGCTGGTAGACGCGGGCTACCAGCCGGAAATCGCCTATTTCGAGTGCCTGCATGAGCTGAAACTCATCGTCGATCTGATGTACGAGGCGGGCATCGCCGGGATGCGGTATTCGGTGTCCGACACAGCCCAATACGGCGATATGACCCGAGGGCCACGGGTCATCGACGAATCCGTCCGCGCCCGAATGCGGGACATCCTGGGCGAAATCCAGAGCGGCGCCTTCGCGAAGGAATGGATCCTGGAGAATCAGGCTGGCCGACCCGTGTTTCGAGCGCTGGCCCGAAAGGATGAGCGTCATCTGATCGAAACGGTGGGCAAGGAGCTTCGATCCCTGATGAGCTGGGTCAAAAGCCCTGTCGATGGCCCTGTTGATTGATCGGCGCTGATCCGATGGATTTCGTTCGAATATTCGACACCACCCTTCGGGACGGCGAACAATCCCCGGGCGCCTCGCTCAACGTCCATGAAAAGGTCGAGATTGCCCGGCAACTCGAACGGCTGGGAGTCGACGTCATCGAGGCCGGCTTCCCGATCTCCTCGCCGGGCGATTTCAATGCGGTCCGCGAGGTCTCTCGTGTCGTCCGAGACGCTGTTGTATGCGGCCTGACCAGAGCCGTGCCGAAGGATATCGACGTAGCCGTCGAAGCCCTCAAGGATGCGGTTCGACCCCGGATTCACACGGGCCTCGGGGTTTCCGACGTTCACCTCCAGCACAAACTGCGCATCTCTCGCGAGGAAGCCAAGCGGCGCGGCGTGGAGGGCGTTCGATACGCGAAACGGTTTGTTGAGGATATCGAGTACTTCCTCGAAGACGCAGGACGAGCGGATCCCGACTACCTTTGTGAGGTGGTTGAGGCGGTCATCGAGGCAGGAGCCACCGTCATCAACGTCCCCGATACGACCGGCTTCGCCACGCCAGACGAGTTCGGAGCGCTCATCAGGTCGATCATCGAACGGGTACCGAATATCGATCGAGCCACCGTGTCGGTTCACTGTCACGATGATCTGGGAATGGCGGTAGCCAACGCTCTTGCCGGCGTTCGCGCCGGCGCCAGGCAGGTCGAATGCACGATCAACGGCATCGGCGAACGAGCCGGGAATACCAGCCTCGAAGAGGTCGTGATGGGACTGAAGGTCCGGGCAGCGCACTACCAGCTGCAGACCCGGATCATCACTCAGGAGCTGTACAAGACCAGTCGGTTGGTCTCGAACCTGACCGGCATCCTCGTGCAACCGAATAAAGCCATCATCGGCGCGAACGCCTTCGCTCATTCCTCGGGCATCCATCAGGACGGCGTCCTGAAAGAACGGACCACCTACGAGATCATCGATCCGAGGGAAGTCGGGATCCCCGAGAGCAAGATCCTGCTGACCGCGCGATCGGGACGACACGCGCTAACCCATCGACTGGAGCAGCTTGGCTATACGCTGGACGAAACGCAGCTCGATCGCGTCTACGGCAGGTTCCTGCAAGTCGCGGATCAGAAGAAAATGGTCTATGACGAGGACCTCGAGGTCATCGTTGCCGATGAGACGTCCTCGGTGCGCGTCACCTACGAGCTCGTTCAGGTGCAGGTTACCAGCGGCGACCGCAGCATTCCGACCGCCACGGTAAGCCTACGCGGTCCCGACGGTGCGGAGTTGACCGATAGTGACCACGGAACCGGTCCGGTCGATGCGATCTACAGGGCCATCAACCGGATCGTACAGACCGAGAACGAACTGATCGAGTTCTCGATCCAGGCGGTCACCGAAGGCATCGACGCTCTGGCCGAGGTGACGATTCGAATCCGCCATGGCCATAATATCTATACAGGTAGAGGTTCCCATTCCGACATCTGCGTCGCCAGTGCACGAGCCTATTTGCACGCGCTGAATCGCCTGATTGAGAACCGCGAGAGCACCGCGCCTGAAGTTGCTCTGGATCAGGTTTGATGACAACCACAACAAAAACCCTGTTCGAGAAAATCTGGGAGAGACACATCGTTGGCGAGGCCTCAAGCCATGAGCCGGCCCTCCTGTATATCGATCTCCAGCTCCTGCACGAAGTGACGTCGCCACAGGCCTTTGACGGGCTCCGCTTATCGGGCCGGAGCGTCCGATGCCCCGCACAGAATGTGGCGACGATGGACCATAACGTACCGACGACGGATCGTACGCAGCCAATCGCCGATCCTGTCAGTCGTGCGCAGATCGAGGCGCTCGTCGCCAACTGTCGGGAGTTCGGGATCAAGCTGTACGATCTCACCAGCCGGGATCAGGGCATCGTCCATGTGATCGGCCCGGAGCTCGGTCTTACCCTGCCCGGGATGACCATCGTCTGCGGCGATAGCCATACCGCCACGCACGGCGCCTTCGGAGCGCTTGCTTTTGGGATCGGTACATCCGAAGTCGAGCATGTGCTGGCCACGCAATGCCTGCTCCAATCCCAGCCACGTACCATGGAGATCCGTGTCACAGGATCCCTGCCTGTCGGGGTATCGGCAAAAGATATCATCCTCGGGATCATCGGGCAGATCGGCACGGATGGCGCCACCGGTCATGTGGTCGAGTACACAGGCGACACAATCCGCGACCTCAGTATGGAAGGGCGGATGACGGTGTGCAACATGACGATTGAGGCCGGAGGCCGCGCTGGAATGATCGCCCCGGATGAGGTTACGTTCCGGTATATCCATGGGCGGGCCTGCGCTCCAAAAGGCGAACAATGGGACCGCGCACTCGAGGATTGGAGCACGCTCACCTCCGACGCCGGCGCCGTCTACGATCGCTCCATCACCTTCGATGCGCGCAGTCTGGAACCCTTCGTCACATGGGGCACCACCCCTGCCCAGACCCTGCCGGTATCCGCCTCGATTCCTGATCCTGACAGCCTGGAGACAGAGGCCGAGCGTGAGTCCGCGCGGGCGGCCCTCGCCTATATGGATCTGCGACCGCGCATGCCCATCAGCGACATTGCGCTGACGCATGTCTTCATCGGTTCCTGCACCAACGGGCGAATCGAGGATCTGCGCGAAGCGGCTCGAATCGCTGCCGGAAAACGAGCATCCTCTGCGGTTCGTGCGCTGGTCGTACCGGGGTCGATGGCGGTCAAACGTCAGGCCGAGGCCGAGGGCCTCGATCGCATCTTCATGGAGGCTGGAATGGAATGGCGCGAACCCGGGTGCTCCATGTGTCTCGGTATGAATCCCGACACACTCAAGCCGGGAGAGCGGTGCGCCTCGACATCGAAT
This sequence comes from Chthonomonadales bacterium, assembly GCA_013360745.1. GTDB lineage: Bacteria > Armatimonadota > Chthonomonadetes > Chthonomonadales > CAJBBX01 > JABWBA01. Next base: position 7,235 of record JABWBA010000011.1, read on the forward strand.
CGCAACTTCGAAGGGCGGCAGGGTAAGGGAGGCAGGACCCATCTGATGAGTCCTGCCATGGCAGCGGCGGCCGCCATCGCCGGCCATATCGTCGATGTCCGGGAATGGGAGTAGATAGCAACGATGGAACCACTGATACGCCTTGATGGTCTCGCCGCGCCTTTGAACCGGATCAATGTCGACACGGACCAGATCGTACCCAAGCAGTTCCTGAAGCGGATCGGGAAGACCGGCTTTGCCGATGCCCTGTTCTTCGATTGGCGGTTTCTGCCCAACGGAGATCCCGATCCTGATTTCGTCCTGAATCGACCGGAGTACCGTGGCGCTGAGGTACTCATCACCGGACGGAACTTCGGTTGCGGCTCCTCTCGGGAGCATGCTCCGTGGGCGCTGAGGGATTTCGGGTTCCGCGCCCTCGTTGCGCCTTCGTTCGCGGACATCTTCCGCCAGAACTGCTATCGCAACGGTCTCCTACCTATCGAAGTGCCGGAAGCAATCGCCCAACAGATGCTCATGCATGCGGAACGATCCGGATATCGCGTTTGCGTCGATCTGGAAACCTTGACCATCTCGGACACGTATGGGTTCGCACACACCTTCACCATGGACGACTTCTGGCGGCAATGCATGATGAACGGCACCGACGAGATCGAGCTAACCCTTCAACGACAACCAGAGATCGTGGCCTACGAACGTACTCGCCCCGCCTGGATGCCTGCCGTGTCCCGGACGGCCTGATATGGAGAGGGTTTCGGTCTTCGTCGATGGCGCCAATATGTACTATGCCCAGAAGCGACTGGGCTGGTACATCGACTATCGCCGCGTACTCGCGCATTTCGCCTGGCAAGGGGATTGCGAACTCAGCGAGGCTTACTACTACACCGGTACGGATTCCCCCCCGAGAAGTCGGGAGACGGCATTCTTTGAATACCTGAACCACGCGGGATTCACCGTGCGGGCGAAGAGCGTGAAACAGGTAACGGACGATGTGACGGGTGAAACGGTTGAGAGGGCCAGCCTCGACATCGAGATGGTCATCGATCTCTTCAACACGAGCAGCCGCTACGACACATGTGTCCTGATGAGCGGCAACGGCGATTTCGAGCGGGTTCTTGAGGTTCTCCGTGCGCGGGGTAAGCGCGTCATCGTTGTCGGTCTGCCCGAGATGACCGCACGCGAACTACGTAACGCGGCGGGAGCCAACTATATCGAACTAAGGCGACTCGAGCCGACGATCGCTCGTACCGATCGACTTCCTGAGCCCGACGCCGAAGCCGAGGAGACCGAGGAGGCCGGGGACCCCCTGCCCCCGAACGGATAGGCCGAGCTCTCTAGCGCGGTGGTGATACTGGACCAGCCCCTACGAATAATGGCGAATCTCGAATCCGTACCACAGGTTCTTGTTGATTGGCTGCGACGCTAGTACCCTTTCCTGCCACGCGATGATTCGTACCGGCGCCAGACGGGATATCGATGCGATCGTGGCCCTGTGGTCTGAGATGGCCAACGAGCATAGAACGATGGATCCACGATACACCTTCGCGCCCGAGGCGCCCGCTGCGGTCGCCCGACATATCAGGCGCTCTATGGCCTGCAACGATTCACGCGTATTCGTTGCCGATCTGCATGGTCGGCCGATCGGCTATATCCTCGCGGAGGTCCACCGTCGGTCGCCGATCTATCCGATCGGTGTCTACGGCTGCATTTCGGACCTGTGCGTAACGATCTCGGAACGACGCCGCGGGATCGGGAGCGCGCTTGTACGCCACACGTTTCGATGGTTCGAGACGCGAGGCGTAACGGCAAGCGAACTCCACGCAGCCGAGCTCAATCAGACGGCGCAGGCGTTCTGGCGAGCGATGGGATACGAACCGTATATACGGCTGATGCGCCGTTCGATGTACGCAGGTGAGGAGATGGAACAGTGAAGCGAGTGGAGTGTGTAATCAGGCCGATCAAGATGGATGATGTAAAGGAAGCGCTTGTGGCCATCGGTGTCTCGGGCATGACCGTAACCGATGTTCGGGGCTACGGACGACAGCGGGGACGCACCGAGAAGTACCGAGGCAATACCTATATCATCAACCTACTGCCAAAGGTAAAGGTGGAGTTCGTCGTCGCGGATGAACGAGCCGACGAAGTCGTTGAGGTGATCCTGGAAGCCGCACGGACCGGCGAGATCGGTGATGGTAAGGTGTTCGTTTCGGATGTCGAGGAAGCAGTACGCATCCGGACGGGCGAACGAGGTCTGGCCGCCCTATGAAGCGTAGGATCGAACTATACGACACTACTCTCCGAGATGGCGCCCAGACGGAAGGAGTCAGCTTCTCCGTCGCCGATAAGCTACGGATCGCCCGTCGACTGGATGAGTTCGGCCTGGACTATATCGAAGCCGGCTGGCCCGGTTCCAACCCGAAGGATATCGAGACCTACGAAGCGCTTCGAGGCAGTCGATTTGTCCACGCCAGACTCTGTGCGTTCGGATCGACACGCAGGCCGCAGACCCATGCCGCAGACGATCCACTGCTTCAGATTTTGATCGCTTCTGGCGCGCCCGTCATTACGATCTTCGGCAAGACCTGGGACTTTCATGTCACGCACGCACTCCGGACAACACTGAACGAGAACCTTGCCATGATCCGAGACTCGGTTGGGTTTCTGGCCCAACACGCCGAGGTCATCTTCGACGCCGAGCACTTCTTCGATGGCTTCAAAGCCAATCCGCGTTATGCGCTCGAATGTCTCAAAGCCGCTGAGGAGGCCGGAGCGCGCGTGGTCGTTCTTTGCGACACCAACGGCGGCACGCTCCCGGATCGTGTGGCTGAGGCCACGCATCGCGCTCTGGAAGCGCTTTCCTGTAACGTGGGTATCCACGCCCACGACGATAGCGGTTGCGCGGTCGCCAACAGCCTCGCGGCAGTGATGGCCGGAGCTTCGCATGTTCAGGGAACCATCAACGGCCTCGGCGAGCGCTGCGGCAATGCGAACCTCTGCACTCTGGCGGCGAACCTCCGATATAAACTCGACATGGACATCCTCCAGACGGATTCACTGGCACACCTTACAGCCATCTCTCAGTTCGTGGACGAGGTTGCCAATCTCCACCGCAATGATCGCCTGCCCTATGTGGGCCGATCCGCATTCGCCCACAAGGCAGGCATGCATGTCGATGCGGTCACCAAGCATAGCTCGATGTACGAACACATCGATCCACGTTCGGTGGGCAACACACAGCGCATCCTGGTCTCTGAACTCTCTGGAGGCGCCACTGTGGCCAGCAAAGCCATGCTCCGGGCCATGGACGTGACGAAGAGATCACCGGAAGCTCGCCACCTGCTGAAGCGGATAGCCGAGATGGAACATGACGGATACTCCTTCGAAGGAGCAGAAGCTTCCTTTGAACTGCTTCTGATGGAAACCGCCGGTGAATGCCGACATATCTGCGATATTGAAGGGTTTCGAGTGATTGTGGAGAAACGGGGCAACGGCGAGCCCACGACGGAGGCAACGGTCAAGCTTCGTATCGGCGACGAGGAGAGGCTCACCGTCGCGGAAGGCGATGGTCCAGTCCATGCCCTCGATCAGGCGCTTCGTAAGGCGCTGCGCCGCGCCTATCCTGAGCTCGAGCACATCAGGCTAACGGATTTCAAAGTGCGCGTGGTCAACGTTCGCGAAGGAACGGCAGCGCGCGTCCGCACGATGGTGGAATCACGACAGGGCGAACGTTCGTGGTCGACGGTCGGTGTCTCCACCAATATGATCGAGGCAAGCTGGCATGCTCTAGTGGACAGTATCCGTTACGGTCTGATGCTTCCTCCCGAATCCTCTGATAACCCGACCTATTCGGCCGACGCACCGTCAACGAGCTAAGGGAAGCAATATTGCGCCGCAACACCCCCGCTGGCTTGACCATCGCCGCAATCGACCCTTCCGGCGCGGCCGCCTGGGCGGGGCTCCAATCCGGCGATATGGTCCTGCGCGTCAACGGCCACGAAGTTGCCGACGAACTCGATGTGCGGTTCTATTCCTCGGACTCCGATGCGGTGTTCGAGATCATGCGCAACAACGAGATGATGTCCGTTACCCTGGAGACGGGCGAAGGACCGCTCGGCATCGAGTTCGCCGACTTGCTCGCCGATGGCGTCCACACCTGCAGCAATCGCTGCGTCTTCTGCTTCGTGCATCAGATGCCGAAGCGAATGCGGCGATCCCTCTACTTGATGGACGACGATTATCGCCTCTCCTTCGTACACGGCAACTATATCACCCTGACCAATCTGTCGACGGCTGAGTTCGACCGGATCATCGAGCAACGCCTATCGCCGCTGTATGTCAGCGTGCACGCCACGGATCCGGAGATACGCGGTCGATTACTCGGCCAGAGAACCGATACGCCGATTCTGCCGCCCCTCCAACGCCTCGCCGAGTCCCGCATAGATGTACACGCACAGATCGTACTCTGTCCAGGATTGAACGACGGTGTGATCTTAGATAGGACACTCGACGATCTTACCGCTCTTCATCCGGCGGTTTCGGGCCTTCGCTCCGGCGTACACTCGGTAGCGATCGTTCCCGTTGGCATAACCCGCTACCGTGATCGTCTCAGTGAGATAACGCCACCCACGCAGGGCTATAGCCGCACGCTGATCCAGGATATGCGCCCAAGAGGGGCGATGATGGAGAAAACCCTTGGGACACGCTTCGCCTGGCTGTCGGACGAGTGGTACTACATCGCCCAGAAGGAGGTGCCGGGCCTGAGGCATTACGAAGGGTTTCCTCAGCTTGAGGATGGTGTCGGAACAACGCGATTGTTCATCGAGGAGATCAAGCGCCTCAAGCGCCGCCTTCCCGACAAGGCTCCGCAAACAGTATCCGGGACGGTCGTTACTGGGGCGCTGGCGGCAGCCTCGGTAGATCGATTGGTCCAGGCGCTCAACGAAGTCGAGGGCGTCGACCTCAAGCTCATGACGGTGCCCAATCACTGGTTCGGCGGGACGATCAGTGCAACCGGGCTCCTGACTGCTGATGACATCGCCCGCAACGCCCAGGAGATCGATGCGCCGCCGCCCCTCTGGATTCCGGATGTATGTCTCCGACACGGAGAGCGGGTTTTCCTCGATGACGTGACTCCGGACGATCTCGCCAGCCGCACAGGCTATGGTATCCATATCGTTCCGAACAATCCCGTTGGCTTTGCCTCAGTTCTGGGCTTGACTTGACAACGCCGCATAGGCTAAACTGCCGTCTATCGGGATGATGTATCACTATCGTTCCGATTGATCCAGCGTAGGCAAAGAGCTCGCCGCAGCCATTGCCGACGCAACGCCACGGAAGGAAGAGGGAAGGATGTATTCCCGCCGACTTCGCTGGGCGCTGATTAGCGTCGCGGCTTTATCCGGGCTGATGCTCGGACCTCACGCGGAAGCCACTCGTACAATCACGATCGGCCCGACTACCACTCTCGACGGACTTGCACGGCGTTACAACGTTCCCAAGCGGGACATCGCACGGGCAAACGGAATCGACGTCGATGCACTCCTTATCGACGGACGCAGGCTGATCATACCGGATCCGCCGGCAGCCGTCCATCTCCCGGAGATAACCTCGCAACAGGCCTCCATTAAGGGCAATCGCGTCGCCCTACGAAGCGGTCCAGGTACCACATTCCATCGCCTATGTTTGCGCGACCATGGCGCAGCGATAATCGTCACGGCCCGCAAGGGCGATTGGGTACAGGTCAAAGCGGACGAGGATGTTCGTGGATGGGTTCGGTCGGACTTTATCACGCTCCATGGCCCTGGAGCTCCGCCCTCAAAGCAGGTGGCACGCAAACCCGGCTCGACGACGAAAAAGACCGCCTCCGCAAACCGTACATCGCTGTCATCGTCGGATCTGCCCGTGCGTCGAGTAATCAAAGGCGATCGCATCAGTGTACGTTCTGGCGCTAAAACCTCCGCGAAACGGATTGCTCTTGTCGACGATGGCAAGCAGGTCACGGTAGTGGCCCGAGCTGGCGACTGGTGCAAGGTTCGATGCGCCGGGGGGACGGTTGGATGGGTCCTGGGGTCGTATGTGTCCAATCGTTCGCGAACCGGGATAACGCCCCAACAAGCTGTTGCCGCAGTCACCCATCAATCGACCACACGCCGCACAGCACGCTCTACCGTCTCCAAAACCCGGAAGACGGCCTCAAGCCAGCGTCGTAAGACCGCATCGACGTCCGGCCAACAGCGCAAGAAGGGCTCATCCTCCGTCGCCGCTTCCGACACGGCTCATCGCTCCAGCGCGGGCAGCCCGTCTGTGGTTCGCACTGCCTATGCGTATCGCGGAGCGCGGTACCGCTATGGGGGCGCTTCGCGCGGTGGATTTGACTGTTCAGGCTTTACCTCCTACGTATACCGCAAGCAGGGTGTTTCCCTGCCTCACAGCGCAGCGGCTCAATCGAGGATCGGCAAGAAAGTGGCGAAAAGCGCTTTGAAGGCCGGAGATCTGGTGTTTTTCGCCACTACGGGCCGGGGAGTCTCTCATGTCGGGATCTATTCCGGCAACGGGCGATTCATCCATGCATCGTCGGCGAGAGGCCGCGTTCGTGAGGACTCGTTGAACAGCGGGTATTACAGCGAACGCTACCGTGGGGCACGGCGCGTGAAGTAGAGCGGACCGTACGCCTTGTCTGAGGCGGCTAAAAACTGCTACACTTTGTTCTGCATGGCGCAAGCCAGACACTCGCGAAGCGGGGAGCCACAAGCTCCCCGCTCTTCATGAAGGAGCCGTCGACGTATGGCCATCGGCAAGATCGTCCAAGTACAGGGTCCGGTCGTTGACCTTGCGTTCTCCCCGGGGGAACTCCCTCCCTTGCTGAACGCAATCACCATCAACGAGCCTTCTCGAGACATACACCTGACCGTAGAAGTCGCTCAGCACCTCGGCGATGATGTGGTTCGCTGTATTGCGATGTCATCAACGGATGGCCTCGTACGGGGCATGCCCGCGGAAGATACCGGAAGCCCGATTACCGTACCCGTCGGACGCGAAGCCCTTGGCCGCGTCATGAACCTGCTTGGTGAAACGATCGATGATAAGCCTCCCTTCGAACCCAAGCAGCGATGGGCCATCCATCGCCCTGCACCGAGCTACCAGGACCAGGCCGGTTCTACCGAGATCCTCGAGACTGGCCTGAAGGTCATTGACCTCCTGACCCCTTACCTCAAAGGGGGAAAGATCGGGCTCTTCGGCGGTGCAGGACTCGGCAAAACGGTCCTGATCCAGGAGCTGATCACCAACATCGCAACGGAGCACGGAGGGTTCTCCGTCTTCGCAGGCGTCGGCGAACGGACGCGCGAAGGGAACGACCTGTGGCTGGAGATGACCGAGTCGGGTGTGATCTCGAAAACGGCCATGGTGTTCGGACAGATGAACGAGCCGCCGGGCGCACGGCTTCGAGTCGGACTATCGGCGCTGACGGTCGCGGAGTACTTCCGGGACGTCGAAGGTCAGGACGTGCTGCTGTTCATCGACAACATCTTCCGATTTACCCAGGCAGGCTCCGAGGTCTCTGCGCTTCTCGGCCGTATACCGTCGGCCGTAGGGTACCAACCGACACTCAGCACCGAGATGGGAACGCTGCAGGAGAGGATCACATCGACCCGAAAGGGTTCGGTCACCTCAGTTCAGGCCATCTACGTGCCTGCGGATGATCCGACCGACCCTGCACCGGCGACGACCTTTGCGCACCTGGACGCCTATACGTACCTCGATCGCGCGATCGTAGCCAAGGGCATCTACCCGGCAGTAGATCCGCTGGTCTCCAGCTCCCGCATTCTGGACCCCCACATCGTCGGTGACGAGCATTACAACGTCGCCCGTGAGGTACAACGGGTCCTCCAGAAGTATCGAGAGCTTCAAGACATCATCGCGATTCTGGGTATCGACGAACTATCGGATGAGGATAAGGTAGTCGTCGCCCGGGCTCGGCGTATCGAGCGATTCCTCTCTCAACCGTTCCGTGTCGCGTCTCAGTTCACCGGAATCGAAGGCAAGTACGTACCTCTGGCGGAAACCGTGCGGAGCTTCAAAGAGGTGATCGAAGGCAAGCACGACGACCTGCCGGAACAGGCGTTCTACATGGTCGGTAATGTGGACGAGGCCGTGGAGAAGGCCCGGTCGCTCAAGGACTGATACACAACCATGTCCACCTTCTCCCTGGAAATCGTGACGCCGGAGCGAGTCGTCTTTCGCGGTGTCGTTCGTTCAGTTCAGCTTCCTGGCGAACAAGGTTCCTTTGGTGTTCTGGCCCGACATGCGCCGATGATCGCGGGACTTGCAGCTGGCGCTATTCGTGTGGTCCACGAGAACGGTGATGTCGAACGGATCGCTACCTCTGGCGGATTCGCTGAGGTACGCGCCACGCAAGTGCTCGTCCTCGCCGATACCGCCGAGCGTGCGAAGGACATCGATATCGCTCGGGTCGAAGCCGCCATTGCGCAGGCCAAGGCACGACTTCTGGAAGGCGGCGCCAGCGCCTACGAAGAGGCCCAGGAGGCCCTGAAACGGGCAACGGCGCGGATGAACGTCGTCCGGCAACAGGAAGGCATGTAAGCGTATCGCCTGCTGCTCAATACGCCCAACAACACGATCAGGGCAGGCCCTCGAAGAGATGGCCTGCCCTGATGATTCCGCTCGTTCGGCACGATCGGCGTATCGGGAGGTTACTTCTTAATCGGATCTCCTGTACCGGGTGCGCCGGATTTCTCGTCGGCTGGCGGCGGAGTCTGAGAACCCTCTGGGTGGCCGCCTTGCTGCTTGAGCTCCGAGCGTTCCCGATCCAGGCTCGGCACCAGTTTGCGAACGCGCTTCGATACGTCATCGGTCATCGCGCGGGCGGAGGCATCGCCAGAGACCACGTGCGGCACCAGGAAGATCATCAGCTCTGTTTTTTCCGTCGTCGTCGCGGTGGAGCGGAAGAGACTCCCCAGAATCGGGATGTCGCCAAGCAGCGGTATCTTATCGACCCGGGTGTTCTTGCTATCGCGCATCAGGCCCGCGAGAGCAACCATTTCGCCGTCACGCACACTGATCGAGGTATCCGTATTGCGTTCAGACGTCCTTGGCGCCAGAATGCTGGTCGCTCGGCCGTTGCTATCGACGCTGCTCTGCATGGTATCGAAACCGAGGAGCTCGCTAGCCGTGGCCACCACATCAATCGTGACCAGGCCATCGGCAGTGATGCGGGGTGTAACGTCCAGGGTAATGCCGACGTCGATCCAGTCATAGGTAACACTGGAGCCGAGATTCAGCCCGCCCGTGAACGAACTAGTAGCATAAGGTACCCGTGTCACGACGGAGACGGTGGCCTGCTGGTTATTGGACGTGAACACGCGAGGCGTCGACAGGATATGCACCCGGTTATCGCTGTTCAGAGCCTGGGCCAGGGCCGTGAACTTCTCGCTCGCGACGCCATACTGAACACCCGGCGTAATCGGTGACGCGATGTTGGCTGAGGTCGATCCTGCAGAGCCGAGTGGAAAGCTCGAGTTGCCTTTCTGCGTAATCGAGGAACCGAATAGTTTGCCGATGCCCTGAGCGTCGAACTGGAAGCCCAGTTTCTGGGAGGCGTTCACGCTCGCTTCTGCGATCACGACCTCGATCATGACCTGCTGCGGGACCATATCGAGCTGACCGATGATCCGACGAAGCTCTTCGATCGTATCGGGCGTCGTCGTAACGATCAGGCTATTGCTCGCGGGGTCTGCGGCGATGTTGACGTTATCGCGGAACTGCAATAGGTTGACAAAATCGCCCGATTGACCACGGCCATAGAGCTGTGCCTGCTGCTGCTGCTGCCCACCGCGCTGTCCACCCTGTCGCCCGCCCTGATCAAAGAAGAACTGTCGCGTCTGCTCGGCAGCCTCTTGCTCTACCAGGGCCTCCACATCTGGCACGAATCCCTGCGGAGTGAGAGAGCCCGGGATCGTCTCCGGGGCCGCACGGCCGCCAGAGCGCATACCGCCGCCAGTCGGGGTGCGGCCGTTGTTCGTCTGGCGCCGCTGGATATTCTGACGCTGATTCGATCGGTTTTGGACGCCGAACGGATTGAACATCCCCCCGCCGAACTGGCTCGACGAGCTGCCGGTCATACCGGTACCGAATGCCCGCCCGAGGATAACCTCAAGATCCGCCGCCTGGGCGTTCTTCAGCGGGATGACGAAAGTGGTCGTTTCCAGAGGAACGTCAACGTCGAGCGCGGCAATCATCTCGTCGATCCGGGCGCTCCGCTCTGCGGTTGCAGTGATGATCAACGAGTTCGTACGTGCGTCCGCAACGACCTTGGCAAATGGGTCCGAACTGGATTGACCGCGACCCGTATTCCCACCTCCACCGAAGATTCGCTGCATAAACGAAGCGCCGGAGCTCTGGCGGGAGGTCCGCGCTGAGGCGGCTTCGGAAAGCACAGAGGAAATCGTATCGGCAACATCGACCGCGTTGGCGTACTTCATCTTGACGATCCTCGTCACTAGCGCCGTAGCTTCCTGGTCGTCAAGGCTATTGATCAACTGTTCGACACGGGCCATATTCTCCTTGGAGGAGACGACAAGCACCGAGTTCGTACGGGTATCCGCTACAGCAACGATGGCGGTACGTTCCTGCCCCGTAGGCATCGGCTGTCCGCCCGGTTGGCCTGGCATTCCGGGCGGCATCCCTGGCTGTCCCGGGTTCATGCCTCCTTGATTGCGGCCCGATCCTCGGGAATAGACCTGCCGGAACAGGGTGTTGATCGCATCGGCCACATCGGTCGCATCGGAGTACGATAACCGAAACATACGGAGTTCGTTATTGCTGGCTGCTTTGTCAAGGAGCTTGACCAGTTCTGCGATCCGCTTGACGTTCGTGGCCGTATCGGTAACCACGAGAGCGTTCGTTCCGGCGCTGCCTACCATGCTGGCGCCTTTGTTGATCAGGGACTGCAGTTCGCGGGATAGCGATGCCGCGTCGACATTTTCTATCGGGATCACCTGCGTAATCACCTGCCCCTGAGCCGTATCCGGGGTGACGCCGCCTTCAGGCCCTCCAAGCAACGGGGTGCTCTGTACCGCACGATCAAGAGGAACGATTTTCAGGATCGTTGTCTCGCCGCGCTTCTCGATCTGACCGCTGTACCCGCGAACTTCGAGAGTGGATTGCAGGACCTGAAAGGCCTGATCCAGCGTCAGGGCCTTGGGACTGATGATCGTCACCGGACCCGTCAACGCCGCATCGGGCACGATCTGCCAACCGGTAGCCATCGCAAAGAACTTCAGGACGTTGCCGATATCAGAACCGCGAAAGTCCATCGTAATCGTAGATCCGCTGGTGGGGAGAGCCGTTCCGCCCTGGCGATTCCCCCATCGACTGGCCCTGGATGCGCCGTTGTCACCACCTTGTTGCGGCGGTGTCTGCTGACCGCCCTGCGTTGGCGGAGGCGTCTGCTGTCCGTCCTGCGTTGGCGGCGGAGTCTGCTTACCGTCCTGCGTTGGCGGCGGAGTCTGCTTGTCGTCCTGCGTTGGCGGCGGCGTCTGCTGTCCGTCCTGCGTTGGCGGCGGCGTCTGCTTGTCGTCCTGCGCCTGACTCAGTTCACCGAGTCGAGTATCTGGTGTTCGCCCGGAATCGATGGCGCATGTCCGCGTCGTGTCCTTCCCAGCCCTGGCCCCGGCCCATTCGTTCAGCGCCGGCGACGTACCGTACGCTTGCCCGGGTGCCGGTGTAACGAACAACATGATGCCCAACGCGGTGTACGCGATACCAGGTAATCTAAGCGCACTTGCCATTAGCATAATCTCCTGTCTGGCGCCGGGCTCAGAAGAACCGGCGGCGGCGCTCCCCGCCCCGCTCGAAGGACCGGTTCATCCATCGATTTCTCATATCCTGCATCTGTTCGGGGCTCATACCCTGGAAGCGTTGCTGCATACGGGACTGGAAGTCGGCCGGCATACCCGGAAAACCCCCGGGCGCACCGCTCATCCCGGGCATGCCCGGAGTACCTCCCGGACGGCCCGCACCCGGGCCGAACTGGCCTTGTTGAGGCTGCTGGGTAAGGTATGCAGCATCCTTGTCGAGAGGCGTCAAACTGAAGTCCTCGGTCTTGCTCAGAGTACGAGGCCTCCCTGCTATCGTGAGAGTAACGCCGCGTTCGGTTACCTCTGTTACGGTCCCACCGAGAAGCTGATCCCCGACCTTCAGATAGGTTCCTTCCTTGGTCTTGCTGTTCTCGACGAGAGCCATGGGCTGACCGCCCATCACGATCGTACCGGTGTACGCGTAATCTACGAAGGGATCGATGACCGCGGGCTCTACCGGCGCCGGCGGCGTCGTTGGGAGCGAGGGAGTGATGACAGGCGTTGGAACTGCCGGCGGCGAGCCGAAGATATCGGCCCGAACTCCGGCTGTATAGTAACTGAGCGGTTTCCGTTGCGCCGCCTTCACCTCGGTCTGACCGGCCGAGTTTTTCCGCGATGCGTCGCGCTTGCCCGTTGTATTCCTGGCGCTGGGTCTCGGCTGAGCGAGGAGCGCTGCCGTAAGAGCTATAGCGCAGCCCAGGGCGATGATCGCGCCCCAGCGCCCTCGTCCTGTTGTTACGGTGCGTCGAACCGATCGCTTCTTCATACCCGTGTATTCCCTTCTGTTGCAGGTTGGCTTTCCGCAGCAAACAGCCCCACTTGCACCTCGACATCGACCATTCTGCTCTTATTATCAGGCGCCGAGACGTTCAGTTTCTCAACCACTAATCGGCCCTTTGGATCCTCAATGTAATAGACGAACGGCACGACTTTACGAAACTCACTCGTAAACCGTACTGTAACTGATACTTTCGTCAGTCCGCTTATCTGTCTCGGCCGCAGCGGCTTGATCTCGCGCAATCGAATGTCAGAGCGCGCCGCGTATTCATAGAGCGTCTTCAGTACCGCAGGCATCACTCTTTCAGACGTATCTTTATACGTCGCGGTGTCAATAATGGGCTTTAGGCGCGCGATCTGCTTCTCATCCTCGGTCTTTCGCTTTGCAGCGTCGCGATATTGGCTGCGGGCGGCGGCCAGAGAAAGAGCGCCTCGCTCGGCGCCACCCTCAGGGAACGCAACAAGATAGACGGCCGCTGCACCGACGAGTAGGCCCAGAACGATCAGACCCCGTTCTCGAGGCGATCGACCGCTCCATACGGTTCCGAGACTCATTACTCGATCACCTTTGCTGCAGTCCCGACGCCAGCACGTCGAGCCCGGATCTCTGTCGTCGTCTTCTTGGAGACGGACGGACGTTCTGGAAGCCGGCAATACACCATGAAACTCATCGTTTGATCCGCGTCCTGTCCCGGCTCATTGCCTGCCATCCCTGTAGGGGAGCCCTCTTTGGCGTCGCCCAGGTACCCGAGCCGTGCTTCAGCGAATACGCCGGCGCTCTGGAGGCTCGTGAGCAATCGAGTGACCTGAGCCTGCGATCCCGCATTGCCGTGCAATACGACGGGTCCATTCCGATCCATAGTCATCTGTGTGAGGTGCAGTGCGCCCCCCGACGGTATCGCGTCGCTGACAGCCTTGATCACGTCCACCAGGGGCTCATCACGCCCGAGTCCTTCGCTCACTGCTGCGACTTTATCCTCCAACCTGCTGCGCTCATCACTAGCTTTCTTGGCGAATGGCTTGATCTTTCGCAATCGAGCGTTCTCTATAATGGCCAGCCGACGCTCTGAGGCGCGGGCCGTGAGCGCCTCCTGGGCCAACCAACCGGCAACGATGAGTACGGCAACCATTACGAGTGCGCTGGCCCGGGTCATGGTGCGACGCTTGACCTCGGCCCTCCGTTCGATCCGCTCGGATGGCAGCAGGTTGACGGTGCTGAGCGGGGCCGATGAATCATGCAGGGCAAGACCAATCGCGAGCGCCTCCGCTCCAGAGATCACCCGCCCATCGGAGCCGCCTTTGAGCTTCTGAGCGTGCACCTGGAAGGTCCGCTCTACGGCATCGGCGGCTGCCGCAGTCGCCGCGTTATCGCCGATCAAAATAACCTTCTCGACCGGGCGGGTTCGATACTCGTTCTGATACGCGGCGATGGAGCGGGTCAGCTCTGTCGTTAGCTCGGTCCACTCGCCTGTTTCTGCCGAGGCGTCGGCACCGATATCCGCCGATCGGGTAAACAGGATTTTGCCCGCGGCTGCCACAGCGATGTCGAGTTGGCCATCCTCCGCCCGACAGATTGCGGTCGGCATGGCTTCCTGCGCCAGGTGCTCCGCCAGCGCCAGTGACGAAACGCCGATCGTGAGGATCTCAACGCCGGCCCGGTCGAATGCGGCCAACAAGTCCTTGATCAAGGGTTTACGCGCTGCAGCGATCAGGACCGTACTCATTTCATCGGTGGAATCCGAGACGATCTGGTGATCGAGTACGACCTCATCGATCGGAAACGGCACATATTGCTGAGCCTCGAATCGGACCATGCCGGCGACGTGGTCTGGATCACCCTGCGGCAATCTAGCGTATTTGATCGTGACGAAACGGCGGGGCAGGACGGTGACAGCCTTACGGTCCCTGATTCCGGCATTCGTCAGGGCGGATCGAATCGCATCGGCGAGGAGATCGCGGCGCCCAGCCAGGTCATCCCATACGTTCGCTGTCAACGAAACCTCGGCCTCCCGTACGATCCTGGGAGATCCGCCTCGCGACTCGATCTCGACAGCACGGACACCATCAGCGCCGACCTCGATGGCCACGGTTTTACCACGATAGCGCTCCCGTACCGCCTCGCGTTGCCCACTGCTATAAGCCAATGCTGCCTCCTGTTGCGAACACTCCGGTCGTCCAGGACAGCCAGCCCGGGTTCCGACCTACACGATGGAACTGATAGATGCTCGCTTGCGTTTGCGAGGATCCTGCCGCAGCGCCTTCCTCGGGCTCCGGCTCCGGCTCGACCTCCACCAACGCCTGGTAGGCCCGAACTTCGCTGGATCCCCTCGCCCGTACCTTGAGCCGAACCAGATAGACAGACGACTTCACACTGACATTGTCCACCAGAGTCTGGAGTTGTTGACGGTTCAATGCGGTGAGTCGAAACAGATCATTCAGACCGGTGAAGACTGTACCGCTGTTCCGCGCTTCTATCACCGCGCTGTAGGTCGCCTGGTCAACGCCCGGGATGGCGGCTAGCACACCTTCCGGTGCCGTATTGAGATTGATCATCCCGTCTCGATACTCACCATCCGTCACGGTAAGTTTGTCGCCGATCTCAGACATGAGCTCGCGGGTGAACCCTGAGATATTCAGCAGATCGGCTATCGAGTTCAGGTTCGCTCCATTCTGGCCACGCGCCTGGATCAGGCGCTGGGCAAGGTTCGGATTGAGGCCCAGCTGCACCAGAGCTTCGGCATCGGCCGTTTTCAGGTTCACGCGTTTCGTGCCATCCGAAGCGACATTCCTCTCTCGTGAATACGTGGTCAGCATCTCCGCTAGCGGGACTCCGGCGTCCGCTGTGTTGATCGGATCACCGGTCTGACGCGATGCGACCTGGATCGGATTCTGCGCGAGAGGGATTAACCCACCGCTCGCATCGCGCGCTCCGAAGAGTAGATTCGCGGTTACGCCACGGACGAGCAGCAGCTCCTCGATCGTATCGAACGGTGCATTCTTCGCTGCATACGGCGGGTTCAGGCTATTGTAGTACTCGAGTTCAGCGCCGACTGCGCCATCGAGGTTCGTCGGTGTGTCGTCGGCATCGCGCCAATCCACAATGGCGGCAACAGTGGCCGGTGAGGCGGAGAGGCCCGGCACGCGCACAAGAGCATCCGCCGAGGCAGTATTCACGTTGACGCGGGATCCGGTATCGATGATGTCGATCTTATACCATCCATCCCCGAGCTGGCTCCAGCCGTTCGCGTCCGTGTCGGGCGGCAGTGAGAGCTGTGCCGCCGTCAAGCCGCCGCCGGTCACCGTTTGCAGGCGCACCGCAGCGTAATCGAGCGCGCCGCGGGCGATCATGTGCATCCGGGCGCTGCGAAGTTCCGCTGCACCCGCGCGCATCTCCCTGCGGGCGACACCTGCCAGCGTAACGGCGAAGGCGGTCAGTATCATCACGACAAATACGACGGGAACCAGCGCCTGCGCGCGCTCGGAACCGCCGCCGCGCCGCGTCATGGAGTACCTCCGCCTATACCGGGCGTACCGCCCGTACCCGGGGATCCGCCCGTACCCGGGGTTCCGCCCGTACCGGGCTGGTTGGTCGGCGGCGCCGGGCGCTGGCCCTCCGGTTGCACAGTCGGGTTGTCGAGGGCAATGGTGGTCCTGAAGACGACGGCTTCGCGCGTCGACCTCTGGAGTTCGAGTTCCACTTCGATGGCCACGGGCAGTTCCGTGTCGCCGGCGGTAGCCTCCCCGCTTTGATCGGCCGCTACGTTCTGGAGATTCCATTCGTTTCGCACCGTACCATCGCCCGAGATATATCGCAGGGTGATATAGGACACACGGCGCGAAACGATGGTGTTCGGGGTTTCTGCAGGCGGCAGGTTATCGCTGTCCGGCACTTCGGTAGCCAAACGGCTCAGCACATGAGTCTCCGGATTATAGTCGTAGGTCACCTGCAGGATATTCGATCTGGGATACGCGCCCTCATCTCCGTAGGACCCCGAAGTCGTCGCCGTTGCATCGAGACCGATTCTCGGCGTCAACGTAGTGAACTGCAGGATCGGACCGCTATCCGCGCCACTCGCGACGAGGTATGTCGATGGACTGCCCATGATGTGGTAAGCGCTTCGCAGGTCCCGCGTTAGCGCGCTCAGTATCGCCCGCACTTCCTGTGCCTCCGCGGTCTGCTTGCCAAGGCGGTCCTGGCCTCGAAGGGCCGTGGTCATCATGAACCCGGTCGCTACCATGATCAGCGTGAACATAATCATGGCGATCAACATCTCGATGAGCGTATAGGCTTGCCGTCGACGCCGCCCGCTGCTTGAGTATCCGGCCACCGTCAGGCGCTCGGTTTCTCGCGAAGCAACGTGACGAAGACGGCACGCCCCTGACGCACGCCCAGCGGCCATGTCACAACGAGGGTGATCCGGGAGACGCCTGCATAATCGGTCGGCTCGACGGTCTGAATCCATGCGAAGCCAGGATACTCATCTCCGAAGTCTCCCTGCTGCTCGCCGGAGTTGAGGCTGCCTGTCTGCAAGCTAAGCTCAGCGATACGCTTTTCCGCGAGCAACGCGGCTTTCGAGTAATCCCCGGCAACCCCCACCGAGCGGGTGCAGGCTGATATTGCCAGCATGGCCGCCACGCCTCCGATCGCCAATACGATCGTCGAGACGATCGCTTCGATGAGGGTGAACCCCCGTATGCAGCGCCGCCGTCTCATCGCCGTGTGGAGATCGGCTCAATATCGACGGTGGCCGTCGAAGGCCAGATGGTAACCGTAGCTGCGGCGCCCGTGTCTCGCGACACGGTACATCGCATGCCATCCGAGGTCCCGTCCTCATGGAAGTAGAGTACGGAATCCGCGCGGTTGTCGCGCGCATGCATCCCGACTTCAGGTCCGAATATGTCGACATCCATGATGCGGTAGTCACGGGGCAGCGCCAGAGTTGCCTGATACGCGACGGGCAGTGTATCAGGCTCTTCAGCAATAGCCGTCGGCACATCATTGGTCGAGAGCGTCGCTGGAGCCGAAGCGACGAACGTCTCCGATTGGGTGTCATAGCGGACTTCGACATCCGCTCCGAGCTCAATCGCCCGGGCCCTTGCCTCCGCGAAGAAGCCCTGGACTTTACTCAGCTGGGTCTCGAAATCCGCCCGGTCGCGCAGGCGTGAGTACGCTGGCACGACGACGGTCGAGAGGATCGCCATGATGATGATCAGGACGAGCATCTCGATGAGCGTAAATCCGGCCGAGACCCGACGAACGATCACTGCTGCAGATTCCAGTTCCCGATATCGTCCTGTGTCCCGGGCTGCTTGTCCGGCCCAGCCGAGTACACATCGTATTCCAGGCCCTGCTCGCCAGGGATCCGATATTGATAGGGATTACCCCACGGGTCTGATGGAAGGCCGTTCTTCAGATAGGGACCATTCCAACGGTCGCTGCTCCCCGGGCTGGTCACCAGGGCCTGCAAACCCTCATCGCTGGTTGGGTACTCACCGACATCGATCTTATACTGATCCAGCGTGCCGTCGATGGTACTGACATCCGCTGCCGCCTTGGCGATGCGGGCGTCCTCCGTTCTGCCGATTACCCTGGGAATCACCACGGCAGCGAGGATCGCCAGGATGATGATCACGACGAGTAACTCGATGAGCGTGAAGCCGGACGGTCGACTGTGTCGTTTCATGTCTCACTGCTCCTTCAAATGGTTACGGTATTCAATCATGGATTGGTCGGATCTTGGCCAACCGTTGATGATCACTTGACGATCGTGTTGGCCTGGAAGATGGGAAGTAGGATCGATAGGACTACGAAACCGACGAAGCCGCCCATCAGCAGGACGACAAGGGGTTCGACGAGACTCGTCAGCCTGCGCATGGCGTTATCGACCTCAAAATCAAGCGTCTCAGCCGTACGAGTGAGCATGGCCGGCAGCCGACCGGTTTCCTCACCGACCGCCGCCATGTGAACCACAAGCGGGACAAACACGCTGTCTTCACGCATGCCCGAAGAGAGCGTTTCACCCTGACGAACCCGATCGCGGATTTCGGCCACGGAGGCGGCAGCCACGGTATTGCCCACGGCTGTGGCCGAGATATCCAGCGAGTTCAGAATCGGCACACCACCCGCCAGGAGCGTTCCAAGCGTTCGGGCGAACCTCGCCATGACCATCTTGCGGGTCAACGGACCGAAGAGCGGCGCAGCCAGACGCATCCCATCGAATGTGCGACGACCGGCGACCGTGCCAAGCCACCCACGAAAGAGGGTGGATAGGACAACGGCGGCGATCGCGATCACCCACCATCGCGTTGTGACGAAAGCCGAGATACTCAGCAGCATCCGTGTTGGGGCCGGCAAGGCGGCGCCCAGATCCTTGAAGACGGCTTCGAGCCGCGGAATAACGAAGGTCAGCAGGAAGGTCACCGCTAGAATCGCTACGCTGATCAGCACCGCCGGATACGTCAGAGCCGCGACGACCTGACTCCGCCGGACCTGTTCCTTTTCCTGAAAGTCGGCGAGGCGCGCCATAACATCCGGTAGCTGCCCGGCCACTTCACCAGCATGGATCATGTTCGCATATAACGGCGGAAACTCCCGCGGAAACTTTCTAAGGGCGTCGGAGAACGCCTGCCCCGCGCGGACGTCGCCCTGTACCGCTCGCAGCATCGATGCCATCGCCGGACTATCTGTCTGCTCGATCAGTACCGAGAGGGCGCGATCGATGGGCAGACCTGCATCGATGAGGTCGGCCATCTCTCGCGTAAACAGCAGAAGCTGGATCCGGGTTGGTCGCTTCGCGCTTCCAGCATCGGCATTGGCCTCAGCGGTATCGACTTTCGCCCGTGCGGTTGGCCGTGGAGCGGCAGGTCGACCAGCCCGAGCGCCGCCGACGGCCGTTAGCTCGACCGGATAGTAGCCGAGGCCTCGAACGCGAGAGGCAGCGTCTGTCGAGTCCCTGGACGTGACCACGCCGGTTACCTGCTTGCCGGCCCGATCCAATGCGATATATTGAAACTCAGGCATTACGGACCTCGCCTAGTCAAAGTCTTCGCGCTGGCATACGCGGAGAACTTCCTTGACCGTTGTATCGCCTGCGAGAACACGACGTCGGCCATCCTGAAGCAGCGTCCGCATCCCTTGCACCCGCTGGGCGTGATGGCGAATATCCGACGACGGCGCCCGGTTGACGATCATCTGCCGAACGGTGTCATCGACGGTGAGCATCTCGAACAGGCCGCTGCGCCCGCGGAAGCCGACCCCGCGACACTCATGACAACCGGCGCCCGTATAGACGCTTCCTCCATTGAGCATTTCAGGACTGATTCCAACCTGGTTCATTTCGACCGGCGATTCAGTGATCGGCGTCTTGCAGCGAGGACAGATGACGCGGACCAGTCGCTGGGCGATGCTCCCGATCAAGGAAGACGCTACAAGGTACGGTTCGG
This sequence comes from Chthonomonadales bacterium, assembly GCA_013360745.1. Classification (GTDB taxonomy): domain Bacteria; phylum Armatimonadota; class Chthonomonadetes; order Chthonomonadales; family CAJBBX01; genus JABWBA01. The sequence continues at coordinate 27,328 of JABWBA010000011.1, forward strand.
CGCCCATATCGAGGAGTCGCGATATTGCTCCCGCCGCATCATTGGTATGGAGGGTGCTGAACACCAGGTGCCCTGTCAGGGCCGCGTGGATGGCGATTTCGACGGTCTCTGTATCGCGGATCTCGCCGACCATAATGATATCCGGGTCCTGGCGCACGATATGCCGCAGACCGTTGGCGAAGGTCAGGTTAATCTGCGGATGTACCTGGATCTGGTTGATCCCGTTCAGCTGGTACTCGACGGGATCCTCGATGGTGATGATCTTCTTCTCTGGCGAGTAGATCTCGTTCAACGCTGCGTACAGCGTCGTGGTTTTTCCAGATCCGGTCGGCCCTGTGACAAGGATGATCCCGTGGGGTTCAGTGATCAGACTCCTGAATCGATGGAAGGTATCGCCGACCATACCCAGTTCCTGCAGGCCGAGCATGGCGGTCTGCTTATCCAGAACACGCATCACGGCCGCCTCACCGTACAGAGTGGGCACCGTCGAAACGCGGAGGTCGATCTGACGCCCAGCTGATCGGATCCGCATCCGGCCGTCCTGCGGCAGTCGACGTTCCGCGATGTTCATATCGGAGAGGATCTTGATACGGGAGATCACGGCTGCATGCAGCCGCTTCGGAGGAGCGTTGACTTCGTGGAGCACGCCGTCCACGCGGTACCGCACGCGCAGCTCCTTCTCGAATGGTTCGATATGGATGTCCGAGGCCCGATCCTGAATGGCTTGATTGATCATCAGGTTGACCATCTGGATGACCAGCTCTTCCCTGGCCATCTTCTGCAGGTCGGCGATGTCGATGCTGTCTTCCTCGCCGGCGCCTTGATCCACTGCATGGACGTCTTCGAGCATCTGCTGCATGTACAGCTGCTCGGCAGCGCGGCGAATCTCCGTTGGACTCGCCAGCATCGGCACCACGCTGAAGCCTGTCAGTAGGCGGAGGTCGTCGATCGACTGGATATCGAGCGGATCGGCCATCGCCACCGTCAACGTATGGTCCGCTTGACGGATCGGCAGAAGGTTATGGCGGAGCGCGAACTCGCTCGGCACGAGATGAATGGCCTCGGGGTCCGGAGGCTCACCGGCCAGATCGATCATCGGACAGCCGAGTTGTTCGGAAAGCACGCCCAGCAGCGCCGACTCCGATAGGGCACGACTCTCGACGAGGATCTCGCCGAGCCTTCGGACATTGTCCCGGCGGCGCTGATCGGACAGAGCCTGATCCACTTGCTCCTGCGTCACGAGGCCGCGTTCGACGAGCATCACGCCAAGCGGATCACGATTGAGTTTGAGCACCTGAGACCTCCGACCAGCGTTCGCAGCGCTGTACCCATGTCGCCGCCGTACGTATAGACGAGGAGCCCGGCGTTCTGTTACAGTCGGAATGGAGTCGTCGCTGCATCGAAACGGATTGGGTTACCATTCCGTCTCTATTGTACGTAGTGTATACCAATGGGCAGCCCTCTGGACCCACGTCAACGATGATAAGGAGAATCGCAATGTCCGACGATCCATCCTGTACGATTGGCGCCTCTCTCGTGGTCTTCCTTCTCGGGGTCGCGGTCGGCGCTTCCGTAGCGATCCTGTACGCTCCCTCGGCGGGCTCCGATACCCGAGCGCGATTGAACGATACTGCCTCACGACTGCGTGAACGGGTTGCTGACCTTGGCCATGAGGTAGCAGAGAAAGCGCGAGGCCTCCGCGATCGTGCTGCAGCTCATCCTGCCGACGATCCGATCATCGGAGCGGATACATCGGCCACTCCTTTGGAAGCCTGATGCCTCGATTGTCGGGCCGCCGCCCTGCCCGCGGCTGGTCCATATTATAGGAGGTTCTCTGTGACACAAACGCGAGATGCGGCTACGGTCCTCGCCGCGCCACAGAGAGGCAGGTTCTGGCGGACACACTCCGATCCCTATCGCGAGGCGTGCGATCTATGGCCGGCAGGCAATGCGTCGGCTCCGCTTCTTACTGCGGCGCAGGAGATCGCCCTGGCGCGCAGATTGGAGCGCGGCGATGCTTCGGCTCGCGATCGCCTGGTGCATTCGAATATCCGGCTCGTATCTTCGATCGCACGACGATACCTTGGGCGTGGCCTTCCATATGAAGATATGATGCAGGAGGGGGTGGTCGGGCTTCTCCGTGCCATCGATAAGTTCGATTATCTCCGGGGATGTCGCTTCAGCACATACGCGACGCATTGGATCCGCCAGGCGATCACCCGCGCGATCGCCAACCAATCCCGCTCCATCCGACTCCCCGCCCATGTGGTGGACACGCTCGGGCGGATGAATAAGGCTCGAGAAGCCCTGGCCCAGCAGCTTGGCCGTACCCCGACGGAATCGGAGATTGGAGCGGCGCTGGGCCTGCCGGAAGTGCGCGTTCGGCAGTTGCTTCGCTGGTCCGCGATACCGGTATCCCTGGATGCACCGAACGGCCTCGCTCAGGATCGTCGATCTGCGCTGGGCGATTCGATCGAGGATACCGTCGAAGAGTCCCCGATCACGCTCGCCTTCCGAGCGGTGACGGGCAACAAGGTCCTGCTGGCTCTGGATGGTCTGCTGCCGAGAGAACGAGACGTGCTTCGTCTCCGTTTCGGGATCGATGACGGGATCCCCCGAACGCTGCAGGAGACAGGCAGGGCGCTCGGCATCACCCGCGAACGGGTGCGACAGATCGAAGCGGAATCGCTGACCAAGCTTCGCAGCCTCTGTCACGGGATGGTTACGGATACGGAAACGGATCGGGTATCGTAAGCTCCTTCCCTATGTCTCAGTCATCGCCAGCTATGATATCGTGAGCGATACGAACGGCGACGGTCGTATAGCCGGGTCCATCAATGGACTCGCGCGCGACTCCGATCTTCCATCGAAGCCGGGCCCCTGTGCGCTGGTGCTCTTTGGAGCGACGGGTGACTTGACCCGCCGGAAGCTGCTGCCAGCCCTGTACAGCCTGCATGTCCAGGGTCTATTGCCCGAACGATACGCGATCGTGGCGGTCGCCCGGCGGGAACGGGACATCGACGGCTACCGCGAAGATGCCCTAGAGGCCGTGCGGGCGTACGCTCCCGCCGTGCCGGTGAACCGCCAGGCCTGGGATACCTTCGCCGATAAGATCCACTATATCAAAGCGGGATTGCACTCGGATGACGACTTTCGACGCCTGGGCGAGACCCTGGCGCCCATCGAACAGGAACACGCTACCGAAGGCAACCGATTATTCTATCTCGCTACCCCTCCGGAGGCGTTCAGCGTGGTCGTTGAGGGCCTTGGCCGCCACGCTCTAACAGCAGAGCAACCGGATGGCCCCTGGCGAAGAGTGGTCATCGAGAAGCCGTTCGGCTCGGATCTGGCATCATCCCTGGAGCTCAATCGTAGGTTGACCGCCGTTATCTCCGAGCGTCAGATATTCCGAATCGATCATTATCTGGGCAAGGAGACCGTCCAGAACATCCTGGTGATGCGCTTCGCGAACCGGCTGTTTGAACTCCTCTGGAGCCGCCTGTACGTGGACAATGTGCAGCTCACCGTGGCGGAAACGCTCGGCGTCGAGGGACGCGGAGGCTACTTCGATGAGTCGGGCACGATCCGAGACATTATCCAGAACCACGGCCTCCAGATCCTCACTGCCATCGCCGCGGAACCGCCGGTGACGCTCGAAGCCGATGCGATCCGCGATGAGAAGGTCAAGGTGCTCCGGGCCATCCGCACTCCTCTCCGACACGATGTTGCGTTTGGTCAGTACGATGCCGGTCTCGTAAACGGTCAGCGGACGCCGGCCTATCGGAGCGAGCCCGGTGTGGCTGCCGACTCCTGCACCGAGACATACGCTGCGCTCCGCCTGTACGTTGACAACTGGCGCTGGGCAGGCGTACCGTTCTACATCCGTTCCGGCAAACGGCTGGCAAGGCGCCTGACCGAGGTAGTGCTGCAGCTGCGCGATGTCCCCGATGTGCTCTATTCCCGCCTAACCTGTTCCGAGATGCCAGCGAACAGGATCACCATACGCATCCAGCCCAATGAGGGGATCGAGATCTTGATGGGCGCCAAGGAGCCCGGGGCTGGTATGCGCGTACAACCGGTCCGGATGCGATTCGCCTATGAACAAGAGTTCGGCAAGGCGATCCCCGACGCCTACGAGCGGCTGTTGATCAATGCGATGCTGGGCGACGCCTCGCTCTTCGCGCGCCACGACGAGGTGGACCTCGCCTGGCAGATCCTAACGCCCGTCCTCCATCGATGGGGCGATCCGTTGACGCAACCGAATGCCTATGCGCCGGGTTCGTGGGGTCCGAGCTCAGGAGACCAATTGCTCGCCGCGGACGGCCGCAACTGGTGGAACTCAGGCTAGCCGTCGGATCCCTGCACCGTACAGATGGCGACCGCTTCGCGGAGTGATCGGAGCGGATCCCGCTTCGGCACAAACTCATGAGCCACATACCCGGTGTAGCCGGCGTCGACAAGGGCGCGACAGACCCTCGGATAGTGGATCTCCTGCGATCCGTCGATCTCGGCTCGCCCCGGCACGCCTCCGGTGTGCACATGCCCGATCCACTGGATATTCTCCCGGATCGTGTCGCAGAGGTCCCCCTCCATGATCTGCATATGGAAGATGTCATAGAGCAGCTTGATCCGCTCGGAACCGATCCGGCGGCAGACCTCGACGCCCCAGCGGGTATGGTCGGCCTGATAATCGGGATGGGTCCGTTTGCTGTTGAGAAGCTCGAGACAGACCGTCACCCTGTGCTTCTCGGCTGTCGCAGCGATCCGTTTGAGGCCGGCGACGCTATGCTCGATCCCAGCCTCGTCGGCCAGACCGCGCCGGTTGCCGGAAAACGTAACGATGTTCGGAACGCCTGCGGCCGCCGCCTTCGGGATCAGCGCCTCGGCATCCCGGACCAGCGCATCATGGTTCTCGGTCCGGTTCCATCCGTCCGGAATGGTCCCAATCGCCGTGGCCATGGTGCATATAAGCCCGTAGGGCCGGAGCGCCGGCCAGTCGCTCTCGCCGAGAAGATCGACGCCTACCAACCCCATCTCCCTGGCGGCCTTGCAGAGATCCTCGAGCGACAGGCCACCGAAACACCACCGGGACACCGACTGCTTGAGCCGGCCCTTCGGAGGATCGTCGGAGGCCTGCACCCCGAGCCCGACAAGCGCAGCAGCCCCAACTCCAACGGCCATGATCTCCCTCCTGTTCATCCGTACGGCCATAGCCTACGCTCCCGATTCGATATCACTCTGAAGCCGCGCGATCAGCGCTTCGACAGACATCGCCCCGAGGTCACCCTCACCGCGGCGTCTGACGGAAACCACGCCCGCCTCGATGTCCCGTCGCCCCATGATAACCATATACGGGATCTTCTGCATCTCAGCCTCACGAATCTTCAGACCGACCCGCTCCGACCGTGAATCGATCTCCACTCGAAGACCGTCCTGTCGCAGCCTCGCGCCGACGGCCGATGCATACTCGACCTGGGCATCGGCGATCGGCAGCAACATCACCTGCACCGGCGCAAGCCAGAGCGGGAATGCTCCGGCGTACTGCTCGATGAGAAGGCCGAGGAACCGTTCGGTACTGCCCGTCACGGCACGATGGAGCACCACCGGCGTCTGCTCGGATCCGTCGGCGGCGATGTAGCGGCAACCCAATCGAGATGGCTGAATGAAGTCGACCTGGATCGTCGAAGCCGTCCACTCGCGACCGAGCACGTCCCGCGTCTGAAAATCCGCTTTTGGCCCGTAGAAGGCGGCTTCGCCCGTGGCTTCGTGGTAGGTAACGCCATTGGCATCCAGAGCCCGGCGCAATGCGGCCGTAGCGCGGGTCCACCTCTCGTCATCAGCAACATACTTGCCGTCAGGCTCATCTCCTCGCAGCGAGAGCCGTACGCTGTAGTCAGTGAATCCATATCGGCCGAGCACTTCGTGGATCAGCTGCAGCGCCAGACCGAACTCCTCCTCGACCTGATCCTCCGTACAGAAGATATGGCAGTCGTCCTGCGTCAGCGAGCGGACCCTCGTCAGTCCCGTCAGCTCGCCGCTCTTCTCATACCGATAGAGCGTCGCGAACTCCGCCATCCGCAGCGGTAGATCCCGGTAGGACTTCAGGCCGCTTTCGTTGTAGAGCGTCATGTGCGAGGGGCAGTTCATCGGCTTCAGACGATAGGTCACCCCGGCGTCCTCGTCCACCATCGGGGGATACATCACATCCGCGTAGTTATCGTAGTGGCCCGAACGCCGATAGAGATCCTCCCGCACCACATGGGCCGTCCAGACGTGCTGGTACCCGTACCGCGTCTGCGTGTCGCGGACGTAGGACTCCATAATGTGGCGGAGCATCTCACCCCTGGGCAGGAATAGGGGTACCCCCTGCCCAATCTGCTCGGCCGCGAAGACGAACAGGCCGAGATCCTTGCCGATCTTCCTGTGGTCTCTGGCCTTCGCCTCTTCCAGCCGTTTGAGATAGTCCTCGAGCTCCTGTTCCGAGTTCCATGCCGTGCCATAGATGCGCGTGAGCATCTTGTTGGCCTCGCTGCCGCGCCAGTAAGCGCCGGCCACGCTCAGCAGGCGGAAATGGCCTGTATCCGCCGTCGTCGCCACGTGGGGTCCTCGACAGAGATCCGACCAGCCGCCCTGATCATAGAACGTAATCGGCTCCCCTTCGGGCAGATCACGGATGAGCTCCACCTTGTAGCTCTGCCCCGCACGACTGCACTCCTCGAGGGCTGCCTCACGGGTCATCTCCCGTCGGACGATGGGAGCGCCGAGCGCGGCGAGCTCCCGCATCCGCGCTTCGATCCTCGGGAGATCGTCCTCCTTCAGCGGGCTCGGGAGATCGAAGTCGTAGTAGAACCCATCTTCGATCGGCGGTCCAATGGCGTACTGAACGCCCGGATACAGATCGCCCACGGCCTGCGCCATCAGGTGCGCAGCCGAGTGTCGAAGGCTATGGTATGAATCTTGCGATGACGTCTTCATCATAGATGCTCCCTGGTATCCTCTCCGATGCCCTGCAGCTGAGCTCGGAAATGCGAGAACGCCGCCCCGGATACCCTGGGCGGCGTTCTTTCGTGAATGGCACGCAGGCGCGGTCAGCGCCGACGGCGACTGAGAACGCCGCCGTCGGTAGTTGCCACCGACGCTCGCAAAGCCTCTCTCATCATTGAAGTCAAAGCGTCCGGCGCCCGACGCGCCGGATCACAGCGTCATTATACACACAGCCCTCAGCGTTGTCAAGGGACTGACCCGGGCTACTTGGTCTCCGGAACGCCGCCACCCAGGATCAGCACTCGCTCCATCTCATCCTCATCATCCATTCGGACGGTCGGCATGGTACGTGCGCGGGCATAATCCGGATCCGTTGGATCCTTGGCCTTCTCCGGATCGAAGATGCGCGGATCTACGGGCACACAGGTGTACGGTCGATAGTCGGGCCTGGTCGTGAAGCAATCGGAGAAGTCGTTGGCCAGAGCGTCAAACATATTGAGCGGCGGCAATCCGAAAATGCTGTACAGGGTTCGATGCATGCTGACGATGGTGGTATGCCGGTGTGACACATACCCCCGACGCGCCCACGGGCTGATGATCATCAGGACGCTTCTCTGGCTATCGATATGATCGGGCTCCCCGCCGGAGTCGTCCTGCGTGACGAAGATCGCCATGTTCTTCCAGTACGGTGTACGGGATAGGAACTCCACGATCCGCCCGAGAGCGAGGTCGTTATCCGCCATCCACGACGCGAGGTACGGATAACCCCGGTCCGGCCGGGTGCCGGTGCCATGGTCGTTGGGCAATGTGATATTCAGGAACCGCGGAAGCGGCTTCTTCTTGGCCAGGTAGTTTTGCTCGATATCCTGGATGAACCAGTGTGCGCGGTATTGGTCCGGGATGTTCATGTTGAAGATCGGATAGTCCCGACACGTGCTGTCGTAGAGCACCTTGGACATAGGTATGTTGACCACCTGGCGTCCGCCGGTTCGGTGCATCCCCTCGCCCTCATCGACTCCGGGGAGCTCGAAGCCCTCACCGTAGTTGCGGAAGGTGATGCCGTGTCGCGCGAGATGCTCCCACATGGATCCTGCCTCGGGGTAATCCTCCGGAATCAACGATCCGTTCGAGCCCATCGCATAGCGGCGGCCCGGGGCCGTGCTGTTCACTTTGAAATCCCATCCAACGGTATAGGTCATCTGCATCAGGTTGTTGGGCTGAACGCCAACGAGCCAGCGATGCCCGACACCCGACATTTCGGGCTCCATATAGAAGTTGTCGCTGAGGGTGAACTGACGAGCGAGCGCATTGTGATTGACCATCACCGGCACGTTCTCCAGCGTCGGCTGTCCCGAAGCGCTGACCGTTTGGCTTAGCCCCCAGCGCAGCAGCGACGGATCGTGCTTCGCACCGGGCACTCGGTCGAAGATCGCATCATAGGTATGGTTCTCCTTCGTGATGAAGACGACATACCGGATCTCCTCGGATGCCTTGCCGAGGACGCCTGGTATCACCGGGGATGACATGGCCTTCCGCACCGAACTCCTGTCGACGATCCCGTTGCAGTTGAGCACCCGTTGGGTCAGGGTCGGCAGCTCACGATCGGTCGGAACGTTCGCGATGGTCAGCGCCCCACGCATATTCAGGAACTCGCTTTTCGGTATCGACTTGCCTGCGTTGGGGCCGTTGCCAAAACCGCGGAAACTGATGTGGGCCGTCTTACGCCCGTCCCGGGAAACTACGACCCTGTAGGGATACCATGGTGTCGGATACCGCCCGAGGGTGCGAAGTGTCGTCGCGTCCAGAACCGCCACCGAGTTGATTCCCATCTCGGTGACGTAGAGCCGTTTGCCGTCCGGCGAGAGCGCCATGCCGGCTGGGGCAACCCCGCGCACGCTCGCCACGAGAGGCGAGGGCACCAGGCGTCGGCTCACCGCAATACGGTTCTTCTTAAGATCGATCCTCTCGATCATATCGTTGTTGCCGTTGGAGACCCATAGACTGTTGCCTCGGGCCACGAGGAAGTTCGGCGCGCTCCCCCCCACGGTCTTGCCGTTATCCGAATGTGCGCCCACAAGCAACCCGGTCTTGAGTTTCGATACGATTTTGGGCGAGCGCGGATTCGACACATCGACGCCCCAAACGGAAAAGGACTCAGGGACATTGGGCTCACCCAGCCCGGGAATCCATCTGCCCTCCATTTCAACCCCGTCCCGAGCCTCACGACTCGGATAGCCGAACGGCGGAAAACTCAACCCGCGAGGGTCCGGCAACGACGCTCGTCCATCCTTACCCTTGATCGTTCCTTCTGCGCCCGGCTTCAATGGTGGGATCGCGGAGTACTCAAACAGCCCGATGTTAGCCACATAGACGCGGCTTCCTGAGGCAGCGAGAGCATACGGATATCGGCCCACCCGGATGGAGGCGACAATCGCACGAGTGGTCGTGTCGATGACGACGAGCCTGAAGTTCGCGACGTCGGCGCCGTACAGGTGCCGTCCGTCGGCCGAGCAAAGGACATCGACGACATAGCTGTCTTCATACGGCTTTCCGGCTATGGGAACATCTAACGGCACGTCGCCCTGTCGTTCGCCGGTTGCAGCATCGAACACCATAATCGTGCCCCCGTCGCCGCCGCTCCAATAGAGGGTCCGACCGTCAGGGGAGAAGTCCGCGCCTCCGGCGTTCAACTTGCGGTTGGGCTGCCCCGGCGCCGACGGAACGACCGGAGCGAAGGACGGCGTCCCGCCCATCCAGTCCCGCACGATGAGGCCCGTTCCGTCACTAGCGACAAAGATCGCCGCCCCATCGCGCGAACTCACGAGTCCGTAGGGCCATTTGCCGACCGGGTAGTGCTTGCCGATCGGCTTCAGGAGCCGACCGTTCGACAGAATCGTCGTACCGGCAGGATTGTGCACGGCATAGGTACTCACGGAAGGCGCATGGAGATAGGGGCGCGGCGGCGCCGTCATGGCTAGGAGCAATGCGAAGGTGAACATGGTGGACAACCTCCCGACGTTCTCTCCATGGATTGTACCGGAGAGATCGATGAGTTGGGACTGCCAGCTCCTCGACGGCGCTGACGGCTGGTGGCTCGTTCGAGGTCTGGGTGATCCGAAGCGGATAGAGCCCTCGTCCTTCGTTCTGGTCCGATTGTCCTTTACGATTCGAACTCCTGCAGGTATTTGACCGACGGCGGCGAACCAGTAGGCAGCAGCCATGAGCGAGATCCATCGGCAATCCGTTGGATGTCACCGCTCGATACAGGATGTTCATTCTGGAGGACCTAACATGGCAAGACCCGTAACACTCGTCACCGGCCAGTGGGCCGACCTAACCCTATCAACCCTCGCCGAAAAAGCGTCCGATTTCGGCTACGACGGCCTTGAACTCGCGTGCTGGGGCGACCACTTCGACGTGGCCGAAGCGGTTGGCCCAAACGGCGCCGCGTACTGCAAGAGCCGACATGAGATCCTCGCCAAGAACGGCTTGACGACATGGGCGATCGCCGCGCACCTGGTCGGCCAGTGTGTCCTCGATCGAATCGACCCTCGGCATCAAGCGATACTGCCCCCGCGGATTTACGGCGATGGGGACCCAACCGGGGTGAACCAGCGCGCGATCGAAGAGATGAAACAGACGGCCAAGGCCGCGAAGAACCTGGGCGTCAGCATCGTCAACGGGTTCACCGGTTCCTCGATCTGGCATCTCCTTTACTCCTTCCCGCCCAATCTCCCCGGCCAGATCGACGCCGGTTATGAACTGCTGAAGGAACGCTGGACTCCGATCCTTGATGTGTTTGCAGAGTGCGGCGTGAAGTTCGCCCTCGAGGTCCATCCGACCGAGATCGCTTTCGACCTCGCCAGCGCGAGGCGTACCCTTGACGCACTCGACAACCATCCTGCCTTCGGCTTTAACTACGACCCCAGTCATCTCGGTTACCAGGGCGTCGATTACGTGAAGTTCCTCTATGAGTTCAGCGATCGGATTGTGCACGTACATATGAAGGATGTCTACTGGTCCGATACGCCGACGCGGGTCGGTGTGTTCGGCGGGCATGTCGACTTCGGCAATCCGGAACGCTTCTGGGATTTCCGATCGCTGGGCCGTGGTTCCATCGATTTCGAAGCGATCATCCGCGCGCTCAACCACATCAACTATCAAGGGCCCCTCTCCGTCGAATGGGAGGATGCTGGTATGGATCGCGAACACGGCGCGGCGGAGGCGTGCGAGTTCGTCAACGGCCTCGATTTCAAGCCTTCCGAAGTCGCCTTCGACGCAGCATTCGACGCCAGGTAGCCCTCTGCCCGCTCGTCTGCGCCGGCCCTGATCTCCACGGGCCGGCGCGGCGACCTGATGCAACCGGCCTCCACTCGATACCGTCTATAGAGATACGGGAATGGGAGGCCAGCGACCGCAGCCATCCCAACATTGCGTACCGCGATTCCTGCGCGACGGCTGGCCGCCCGGGAGTGCGAACCGTGTCGACACTGGTACACACGGACCACGGTGACGATCGATCGTCGCGCCAGCCCCGCTCGACGAATCGTGTCCGGTTACCCATCTGGGTCCTCGTTCTCATCCTTGTGGTCTTCATCGGTACGGCCGGCGTCTTCATCGCCTCGTTAGTACGATCTCCAGACGACGCTGAAGTCGATGCAAGACTCGCTCGTGTCCGCTCCGAACTCGCTCGAGCACGGCGAGACCGACGGCGCGGCGATTCGATGGCAGGAGTTGCAGATCGCATCGTCGGTTCATCGTCGGGCCGCCGCGCCCAGCAAGAGTGGTTGGATTGAAGTTCGAGACGATCAATAGCCCTGAGGGAGCGATCGATATCGAGAAAACCGATCGAACGGTTGCCGTCGAACCGAGTATCGAGCCGATGGTCGCAGTCTGAAATGGCGGACTGTTCGATCTCCATCGGCCGGGAGACTCGGCGTTTCCTCCTGCATCTCGCGCGCCGGTCCATCGCTGCAGTTGCGCATGCACAGCCGCTGCCCGAATGTCATCCCGAGCAGGCGCCGCCAGGCTGTCGCATCCCGTGCAGCTGCTTCGTCACCATCCTGTCCGATGGCGAGCTGCGCGGTTGTACAGGTTCCACCCATGGGACCCATCCGCTCTACAGGGAGGTTATGACCAACGCCGTGAAGGCCGCGTTCCACGATCCACGGTTCGCGCCGGTCGTGCCGGAGGAACTAGACAATCTGGCGCTCGAGATCTCCGTGCTGACCGCGCCGAAGCGACTCGGTGCGATGTCGCCTGCCGACCTGCGCAACTCCATCGAAGCGGGCACCCATGGCGTAACGCTCGAATGCGGTTCGAGACGCGCCGTATATCTCCCTCAGGTTTGGAGTCACTTCGAAGGGAGCCGGGACCCGCACGTAGCGTTCCTCACCAGTCTGAGCCGCAAAGCCGGTGATCGAACGGGACGGCTATGGACCGATGCCAATACACGATTTGAGACGTTCGAAGCAACGACATTCGGCGAAACAGAGCTCGCCGGCGACGGGGGATAATCCTCAGCCCAGCAGGTGGTCCGCGAAGCGCCAGCGGAACAGCGCACCAGGGCGAGCAGGTTCGCGTCGGAGCGCCGTCCGCAGCATCGCGACAGGCATGCAGTTCTCTCGCAGCACGGCATCATGGAAGCTTCGATCGTCAAGCCCTCCCGGCCCGACCAGTTCCCGATGCAACGCGCGGAACTGCAGGCCGCCGATCAGGTAGGCGCACTGATAGAGGGGCGGATAGTCGCCCCCAAACGAACGGCGCACCTCTCCCTCGGCGGTCGACCGCTCATGGCCGACATCCCGAACCAGCATCTCGACGCACTCTCCGGCATCCATCTGGCCCATATGAAATCGGAGGGAGAACGCAACTCGCGCGGCCCGGTGGGTGCGCCAGAAGAGCATGCCGATCCGCTCCTCCGGCGTGCGCGGGAACCCCAGCTCGTAGAGCCTCATCTCCCAGTAGAGCGCCCACCCCTCCGTCCAGAACGGCGTCCAGAAGAGACCCCGGTACGGTCTGTAACGGCGCCCGCTGAAGCTCTGCATGAAGTGGCCGGGCACGAGCTCGTGCTGTACCGTGGCCCTGGAGAAGTGGCGATTGTTGCCCCGCATCGCCATTCGCTTCTCCTCGTCGCTCATAGCGTCGGTCGGATACGAGATGTAGATCGCCGAGCCGCCGAGGAAGAATGGATTCGCCTTCTGCCGTTCGGGCGACATCATCTCCATCCGCCAGCCGTCGCGTGCCAACGGTGGGATGGTGAGTAAGCCGCGCTCCTCAAGGAACGCCACCGCCTCCCGGGCAAGATCCCGAACGTAGAACGCCTGCTGCCCGGGTTCCACGTGATCCTCCTTAACCCGATCCAGAGCGTTGCGCCAGTCGCCGCCGCAGCCCAGGTCCGACGCAGCACGCTCCAACTCCCGGCGACACCAAGCCATCTCCGCATCGCCGATGGCGATCAGTTCCTCGGGCGTATAGGGGATCAGAGCGGCTTCCAGATCGTCGATAAGGGCCTCGCGACCGACAGGATCGCCTCCGATCGCCCCCTCGCCGGCGGACCGACGCGCATCCGCAAACCGTTCCATAGCCTGCTGCATCGCGCCGAACGGCTGAGCCGTCCACCATGAGAACATCGGGTGGTAGCCGGCGTAGAAGGTGCGCCATTCCTGCAGCTGCGGCCAGAGTCGTTCCAGCAGTCTAGCGGCGCGGTGGACCTCAGGATCCGACGCCGACGAAGAGAGGCTCTGCTTCAGCGCCTCGATCCCCTTCCAACCCTCCGCCAGAAGCTGCGCGGATGCGGCAGGATCGAGGTCCGCCTTGGCCCGATGAGCGTCGAGCAGGCGGATGATCTCGCCGAGCCACGGACGCGCTGCCGCGGCGGCCTCGGTACGGTCCCGTTCCCGCTCCATGTCCCTGGCACGACAGGCCAGATGGTGATCGAGGAGAAAGGCGTCCAGCCGCTCCGCGGCCGTGAGATCGGCCAGCGGAAGCGCTGCCAGCCACGAGCGCCAATCGGCGATCAGCGGTTCGAGAAGCTCCCGTCGTCGGTAGGAACCCGGCGCGTCATACAGCCATTCGACCGCCGAAAGGTCCGCCTCGCAGACCTGGATGGCTGAAGCCAGTCTGCCGTCGCCTTCGAACGAGATTGGGCTGATCAGAGAGTCCCGTGAGCCCATCATCCTGCCTCCCGAAGCGTCAGCGGTCGATCATCACCCGCATCGGCCGCCTGCCCCTTCCGCTCCGCTGATGCGAGGACGGCTTCGGGCGTCCGAAAGAGCACACCGATCGCGAACACGACGCTGGCGCCGGCCATGGCGAACCATGTGAATGAGATCCGCGGGAGCCAGTCGGGCCGGACGAAGGTCGTGGTCACGCCGAACCAAGGGCCTATCGTGTTGGCCGCTGCGATGTGGAGCTCGCCGAGCACCACGGTTGCGACCAGGCCGCAGGTGACGGCAAGGATGTTGCCACGATCAGATCCCCTTCCGCGGGTGAACATGCCGATCAGGAACACCCCCAGCATCGGACCGAGGATGAACCCTGCAATCCCGAGGACCACCGGGATGATGCGCACATCGGGATTGGTGACCTTCGCATAGGCGAAGAACCCGGCGATAACGATCATCAGGATGGCGAAGATGACCGTGAAGACCCTGGCCGCCCGCACGTGCTGGGCCTCATCGCTCCGACGGGCGAAGTAGGGGATCCACCAGTCGTTGGTCGCGCTGGTGGCCAGCGCGTTGAGAGCTGCCGAGAGCGAGCCCATGGCCGTCGCAAACACCCCTGCAAGCACCAGACCCCGTATACCTACCGGCATGACGTGGAGGATGTAGGCTCCGAAGACGTCCGAGTTGGCCTCGGGCCTCCAGGTCGGGTCCTTGGTGTAGTAGACATAGAGGAGGATGCCGATGAAGGTGAACGCCGCAGCGATGGGGAGATCCATGAAGGCCGCCGTGATCAGACTGCGCCGCGCCTTCTGGTGCGTCTCCGCTGTCAGGAGCCGCTGGACCATGTCCTGGTCCGTCCCGAACGCAGCCATATTGGCGACGACGGTGGCGATTAGAGCCGAGAATACGGTGTAGTCGCTTGCGAGAATCAGCTTGACATACTCCCAGCCGTTCATCTGCGAGACGCCTACGGCCGCTTTCCACGCGGCCACCTTCGTCGCCTCGAAGCCGGTCAGGAAATATCCCTCTGGCTTAGCCATCGCGGGAACCGCTCGTACGAGCGCCTCCAGCCCGCCGATATGATAGAGCAGCGTCGCGATCGCCACGAGCGCGCTGGTGAACATCAGCGTCGCCTGGATCACATCGGTCCAGATCACCGCCTTGATACCGCCGATGGCCGTGTAGGCGCACGTCACAATCGTCAGCAGGACGATCGCGATAACATAAGGGGGCACGGTATTGACGGCCTGCTGGCTGAACTGGACATCGCCGCCGGTGAACATCCTCCAGGCGAGGACCATTACGAGCGACGGTACGAACAGCCTGGTCCCCGATGCCAGAGTCCGCATGATCAAGAACAGCGCCGAGACGTAGTTCTTCGTGATGGGGCCGAACCGGACGCCGAGGTAGTCGTAGACGGTGTAGACCCTGTACCGATAATAGGGCTTGAGAAACAGGTAGCCGACGATGTAGCGGCCGATGATCAGCCCGAAGACGAGCTGCACATAGGCCAGGCTTTTCTTGTCATAGCCCTCACCGGGGGCGCCCAGAAACGTCGCGGCGCTCGTCTCGGCTGCGATCAGCGAAGCCATCACCGCCCACCATGGTACGCGCCTTCCCCCCAGTGCGAAGTCGTGAAGGCTCTTCTCCCTGCGTCCCATGTAGAGACCGATGGCGGTGATCGCCACAAAATAGATGATGATAATCGCCCCATCGATAACCAGGCCCACGCAGCGCTCCTGTAGTATGGACTATTACGTTCCCACGGCTCTGAGTTCGGCCCAGAGCAAGGCCTCTCCTGCGACCATATCCCTGAGATCATGATCAAAGCGAGAGGACATGGGAAGGACAACGCGCCCTGGCGGCGAACCTCGCGGCTATGGACCGACCTTTTCCAATCATCGATATAGCCGTACTGCTCACGTATTTATCCGGCATCGTCGGCGTCGGGCTCTATTTCGCCCGGCGCAACCGAACGGCAGAACAGTATACGACTGCCGAGAGATCCTTTCCGGGCTGGGCCGTCGGTATGTCGATGTTCGGCTCCTACATCAGCAGCATCAGCTTCCTTGCCAACCCGGGCAAGGCGTTTAGCGACAACTGGTGTGCGGCAGGATTCACCCTGGCGACACCGATCGGCCTGATCATCGCGACACGCTGGTTCTGCGGATTCTATCGCGCCACCGGGACCGTCTCTGCCTATGATCATCTGGAGAAGCGCTTTGGCGGCTGGGCGCGAACCTACGCCGTCGTCTGCTACCTCCTCCTTCAGATGGGACGGATGGGGATGATCACCTTTCTACTCGCCAAAGCAGTAGTGCCACTGATCAGCGCTGGGAGTCCTCCGCCCTGGTTGTTACCTGCGATCATCATGGCGATCGGGGCGCTGATGACGCTCTACACCCTCGCGGGAGGCATCCAGGCCGTCGTATGGACGGGTGTCGTCCAGAGCGTTGTGCTCATCGCCGGGCCCCTTATCTGCATCGTCGTACTCATCGTCGGCATGCCCGGCGGCCTGCCGAACCTTGTTCGGGTCGCTAATGAACACGGCAAGTTCGGATTCGGTCCCTTTGACGGTTCGCTCGTATACCAGACCTTCTGGCTCGTCGTCATCAACGCGATCATCGAGCATATGCGTAACTGGGGAGTCGACCAGAGTTACGTCCAGCGCTACATCAGCGCAAGGAGTGAGGCCGAAACCAGAAAGAGCATCTGGATCGCCGGCCTTCTATACATGCCTGTCGGGTTCTTCTTCTTCTTCATCGGTTCGGCGCTCTTCGCGTTTTACCACGCCCAGCCCAACCTCCTGCCTGCTGCGATCGACGCGGCCAAGGACCCGGATGCGGTATTCCCTTACTTCATCACCCACCAGCTTCCGATTGGGCTCAGCGGCCTGGTGATCGCGGGCATCTTCGCCGCATCGATGGATACCAACCTCAACAGTATGGCGACGCTCACCCTGTACGACATCTACAAGCGCTATGTCCGACCGGCGGCCGGCGATCGAGAAGCCCTTCATGTCCTCCATGTTGGGACTCTCTTCTGGGGCGTCGCATGCATCGGTTTCGCCCTGCTGATGACCCTGAAGATCGGACCGACGATCGATTTCGGCTGGAAGGTGGGCGGCCTGCTCGGCGGCGGCATCCTCGGGCTGTTTCTTCTCGGTCTGCTCACCCGCGCAGGAAGCGCTGCCGCAGCGATCGGTGTGATTACGGGCGTCGTGATCATCCTGTGGATGACCCTATCGAAAATGCCCATCTGGCCAACCGCGCTGAGCCGATGGGTATCGCCGTTTCACGATCTGACGATTCCCGTCGTGGGTACGGTAGCGGTAGTACTGGTTGGAGGGCTCGCCAGTATGATTACCAGGGGCGATAAGCGCCTCCACACCGATCCGCCGGCTGGATTATAACGGCCTATCGAACTTACCGCCGTTTGGTAAAGCACGGGTATATTGCATTATCGTCGGTTCGGAGGTAAGACTCGTGCCGTACCATCACGTCGTTTGTGCGATCGTCGGAGCGTGCCTTACCGTGAGCGCCTCCGGTCTAATGCCGCAGGACACGGCCCGGCAGGATCTGGCTCGTGCCCGCGAGCGGGTGTATCCGGCGCTGGTCAATATCTCGGTTGTTACCCGCTACTTCGCGGACGGCCGTTCCTTCCGTAGTCCTTCTGCGGGCAGCGGTGTGATCGTCACTCCCGAAGGGCATGTCCTTACCAACTACCATGTAGCCGGCCGCTCCACGCGGATCGAGTGCGTGCTGCCCGACGGCGAGGCGATCGAGGCCACGGTCGTCGTACACGATCCGCTCACGGACCTCAGTGTACTGAAGCTCCGTACGGAGAAGCGCAGTCAACCGGCCAAGCCGCTGCCCTTCGCTCCTCTCGGCGACTCCGATAAGCTAGAGATCGGTGACTACGTCATGGCTCTGGGCAATCCGCTCACGCTCGCCTCGTCCCTCACTCTAGGAGTTGTTTCCAACCCGCGCCGGGTGTTTCTCAGCCAGGGTCAGAACGAGATGGAGCGGATGACACTGGACGATGGCGAAGCGACGGGTCTGTTCACTCGATGGATCCAGCACGATGCTGAGATCGCGCCCGGCAACTCGGGTGGTCCGCTTGTGAACCTTCAAGGCGAGGTGATCGGGATCAACGAGCTCCGGTACGGCGGCGGTATCGGCTTCGCAATTCCCTCCAACATCGCATCCAAGATCCTGCGACAGGCGCTGGCGAACGGCGCGGTGAATCGGGCATGGCTCGGCATCACACTCCTGCCCGTGAAGCAACTCGATCGAACCAACGGCGTCCTCGTCTCGGATGTGATGCCAGGATCCGCGGCGGATCGTGCGGGGATCAAGCCGGGCGATATCGTGCTCAAGATTGGAGAGGACGACGTGTTTGCCCGGTTTTTCGAGGAAGTGCCGGTGGTGTATCAACGCATTGCGGACCTCGACATCGGTAAGCCGGTGGCGCTTCAGCTGGAACGGAGCGGCAAGCCGATTGCCATTCAGGCCACCCCTACGCGGATGGATACTGAGAAGGGAGAGGAAGATGAGATCCGCGAGGTCGGGGCTACCGTTGAGGCGATCACCCACCTGCGTGCGCTCGCAAATCGCCTTCCCGTGGAGAAGGGCGTCGTCGTCACGGGCGTGCGCGCGGGTTTTCCGTTCGAAGCGGCGCGACCGTCCATCCGGGCGGGCGACATTCTGATCAGCGTGGGTGGCAAACCCGTCACCGATCTGACCACGCTCCGAACAGCGATCGCGGATATCTCGGAGACGGGTATCGGAGTTGTATTCCGACGTCGCGGTGAGGTTCTTGTCACTGAGGTTAAGCCGGTCGAACAGAAGGAACCGGGGATCGACACGGAGCTGCCTCGCGCCTGGCTCGGCGCCAAGGTCCAGGTCCTTACTGCCGAAGTGGCGCGGGCGCTGTCTCTGCCGAAGCCCGGAGGATTCCGCATCACCCAGGTGCTGGAGGGCTCCAGGGCGGCCGCGGCCGGCCTCCAACCCGGCGATATCATCACGGCCATGGATGCGGAGCCGCTGAGGGCCGCGCGGGAACAGGATCTCGACGACCTCAAACGACTCGTCGAAACGCGCTCGGTGGGCGAAACGGTCAAACTAACGGTCTTGCGTCAGGGCGCGCCGATCTCGATCCCGGTCGTGCTGGAAGCGGTCCCCAAGCCGGTCGATCAGGCGCGCTCGGTGAAACAGCCGGATCTCGAGTTTACCGTCCGCGAGATTATGCCGATCGATCGTATGGAGTCTCGCAGGTATAGGAACATCGAGGGCGTGCTGGTGTCCGATGTAACCCAGGGTGGCTGGGCGTCCCTTGCTGGTCTGATCGTCGGCGATATCGTACTGGCGGTCCAGGAATCCCCGACTTCTGATACGACGGCTTTCGAAACGGCAATGCACAAGGCTGTCGAGGCGAAGCCGACAACTCTGACTCTTCATGTGCTTCGGGGCTTCCGAAGCCACTTCGTGTTCATACAAGCGGACTGGGAGCGGTCCAAACCACCCAAAGGATGAGCGGCTCTACACCGCAGGAGGAACGATGGTGAATAGAATCCTGTCCCTGGCGATTTTCAGTCTGTTGATGGCGCCTGCGGGAGCTCAGACGGACCTGAGCGGCGCCGATCGTGTGGTGACCAATGCAGGGCCGTCTATCGTCACGATAAAGACGATCCTGAAAACCGAGACAACGTTCGGCGGCGAGTCGCAGGCTCAGGAATCGCGGCTGATCCTGCAAGGCGCTATCGTATCCCCGGACGGATTGATTATGATCTCGAATCTGGCGTTCTCTCCGTATCGAGCCATGGCTCTGGCTGGCATGGGCGATGAACCAGGCTCCGCGCCCCAGATCAAGACCACCCCGACATCAATGAAGGTGATCATCGGCAACGAGGATACGGAGTACGATGCCTTCCTCGCCGCCACAGATACGAACCTCGACCTCGCGTTCATCAAGATCGAAAAGCTCGGAGACAGGACCCTTCCGTTTATCGATATGGGTGCGTCTACATCTGCCATTACAGGTCAGACGGTCGTCCAGATCTGCCGCCTCGGCCGGGAATACGACTATACGCCCTACTACCAGTCCGCTACGGTGAATGGTGAGATCAAGAAACCCCGGGCTGCCTGGATGCTGCAGGGCTCCGTGAGCACGCTCGGACTGCCGGTGTTCGCGATTACAGGTCAGGTAATCGGTGTGTTGACGGTCGTCACATCGGGAGCGAAGGAGCAAGGAGCCGCCGAGTCCTTCGGCCTGGGTATGTTCATGCGGATGATCTCAGGTGGAGGAGGGGGCGCTCCCAACGCCACCTTCGTCATACCGGCGACCGTAATCAAAGGCGTCGTCGAGCAGGCCCGCCTCCGCGCCGTCGAAGTGGCAGCTCAGCGAGCCACCAAACGTGATACCAAACCAGCTCAACCGGAGAAACCCGCAGCCAAACCCTCTAGCAAATCCAAAGGAAAGTAAGGGTTCCAGCAATAATGTCGCAAGATCGGCGCCTAACCATCGGCCTTGTCGGAGCTGGCATGTTCGGGGGCGATGTTCATCTCCGAACGTTCGCAGATCTGCAGCGCTCAGGCATCGCGCCCTTCCTCGGCCGAATCGGCATGGATGAGTTCGCCCGTCCGCTCGCCGATATCGAGATCGAACTAACGGCCATCGGCGCCCGAACTGAGGCGTCGGCGAACCGAGCATGCGATGCCTTCTTGAGCTACACCGGGCATCGCCCGGCCCCGTGCTATGGCGAGACACCCTGGCGGGATATGTTCGGGGATCCGTCCGCCATCGACGTCCTCGCCGTCGCCACGCCGGACCATCTCCACGCGATCCCGACACTGGAGGCCCTGGCGCAGGGTTGTCACGTGATCGTCGAGAAGCCCCTTTGTCTGGATTATGGAGAGGCGCAGGAGATCGTAGAGTCGGCGCAGCGTGCCGGGCGAATCGTCGCCGTCGATATGCACAAGCGCTACGATCCCGACCATATGAGGATCCGTAATGACCTGCTCCAGCGGATCGGCGAACCGCTCTACGGCACCGCCTACCTCGAGGAACCGCTCGAGGTATCGACTACGACGTTCAAATGGGCATCGCAAAGCGACCCATTCACCTACGTCGGGCCGCACTGGGTGGATCTCTTTTACCATTACTTCGGCGTCGAGCCGATCGGGCTGACGGCGGTAGGGCAGAAACGACGACTGGTTGACCAGGGCATCGACACGTTCGATGCGGTTCAGGTACGGGTCGATTGGGCCAATGGGATGAGCGTGACGTTCCAGAACAACTGGATCACGCCGGCGGACTTCGAGGGGCCCGTCAACCAGGGCCATGAGATCGTCGGGACGCGCGGCAAGATCGAATGCGATCAGCAGTATCGGGGGCTCCGGTTCTGGTGCGAAGGTCAAGGCTCCAGAACCGCGAACAATCACTTCACCCGCGATGTGCGCCGCCCTGACGGGCCACCGGTCTATGTCGGCTACGGCGCGGACAGCATTATCGCTGGCGTTCTGGCCATCTGCCGTTCGAAGTTCCTGAACTCCAACCTCGACGACCTCGAGGACCACTATCCGTCGGCTCTGCAATCCGCCGTCACCGTCAAGGTGATTCATGCCGCCCGTCTTGTGCGGGATCTGAACTGGTCGCATGTCTCGGCCGGTCGCGCACCGGCGGCTTCAGCCTCATTCGACGCCATCGGCTTCGAGATTCTGGATCCCTATAATACGCTGTGATACGAACGGCGGAGATGTGCCGGATATTCCCCGCGTTATCGTAATCCAAAGACAACACAAGGATGATAGACATATGAGATCTCCGTTCGCAGTAACGATGCTCTGCATCGTCGCACTCGGATCACCATGGAAGGCCGTCGCCCAGCTGCACGCGTCTACGTTCCTCGGAGGTAACGGCAACGATTATGGGCATCATGTGGTGGCCGATACCCTCGGCAACCTGTATATCGTAGGGCGCACGGCAGCCTCCGATTTCCCGACGACACCCGGAGCGTTATCCCGGACCTATTCGGGAGGCGATAACGACGTGTTCGTCGCGAAGCTGAGCCCGGACGCTTCGACGTTGATCTGGTCCACCTATCTGGGCGGCAGCGGTGATGATCAACCCGCTACATTGCTCCTCGATGGCGCCGGTTCGGTCCTCGTAATCGGCGCCACTTCGTCCACCGATTTTCCCGTTACGATCGATGCACAGCAATCGTCCAATGGAGGCGGGTATGACGCGTTCATCGCCCGGATCAGCCCGGACGGTGCGACACTGGAATATGGCTCCTACTGTGGCGGCTCGGCACAGGAAACCGCCAGCGGCATACGCCTGGCAGCCGGTGGTGATTACGTCATCGCGGGAACCACAGCATCCTCCGATTTCCCGACAACCGTCGGCGCCTACCAGCCGAGCTATGCAGGCGGCGACCCCGTCTACGGCGATCTCTTCGCGGCCCGCTTCACCGACGGCGGGAAGACCCTCGCCTGGAGTACCTACCTGGGCGGAGGGCACAACGATGAGTGCCGGGCGGTCGGCCTCGATGGTTCCGACAACGTCTATCTCGCAGGTTGGACCGCACATCGGACCGGCGGCCCGTTCAACGAGTTTCCTACCACCGCTGGCGCATACGATACATCCTATGCGGGCGACCGGGATGCGGTTCTTGCCTGTCTCTCATCCGATGGTTCGACATTGGCCTATGCGACGTTGCTGGGCGACACCGGTAAGGATCAGGCCAACAACATCCATGTGGGAGCCGATGGCACGGTTTGGCTGACCGGCGATACCGACTCCTCTGCCTTCCCGACCACCGCAGGCGCTTTCCAGACAACCTACGGAGGCGTACGCGATGTATTCGCGGTCCGGGTCGCACCGGGCGGAGGCTCTCTCGATTGGGCGACGTTCCTGGGCGGCAGCGGAGAAGAGGGCTACGGGAGTGTCCGGGTCAACTCCGGAGGTGATGTTGTGATCTCGGGCTATACCCTTTCGACCGACTTCCCGGTCACTGCCGGTTCGTTCCAGACAGCGCTCGCGGGACAATCCGATGTGTTCGTCGTTCGTATAGCCGGAGATGGCGCGACGATGATGTACGGAACCTATTTCGGCGGTTCCCTGACCGACCGCGGCGGCGCCAATCTGGATCTCTCCGATAACGCGCTCATCGTGGGTTTCACCGCATCACCGAACTTCCCCATTACGCCGGGAGCCTACCAATCAAGTGTGGGCGCCGGCTGGGCCAGCTTCGTCAGCCGCCTGAGCCTGGCTCGCATCACGACGCGCATCTATGCCCTGAACCGCTCCGGCGCGATCGGCACGTTGATCTACCTTCGCGGGTATCTGTACCATTCCGGGTATACGCCTGTTATGTCTCGCACTCTGGAGTTTTCGGTCGATAGCACCCCTGCCGGCTCCAGCGTAACGGACGGTACAGGCCGCGCCACTTTGTCCCATATCATCCCCGAGGCCGCCGGCGCGGGCGCTCGATCCATCGTGACATCGTTCGCTGGGGATTCGAGCTATTACCCGTCCTCGGCCTCGGCTACGCTCTCCGCCACGAAAGGTTCGTTAACCCTCTGGGTTCTGCCGCGGACGATGGCAAGAGGCTCCACCGCCTATCTGCGGGCTTATGCACGCCAGGTGCCAACGATGGACTGGGTGCCCGGCAAACTCGTCGAGATCTCAGTCGACGGCACACCGCTGGGCTCCGCATCGACCAACGCCTCGGGCATGGCGGCGGTTCTCTTTACCGTGCCGAACGCGTTTTCGCTCGGCGCACATACGATTGGTGCGAGCTTCTCAGGAGACGCCGCGTACCACCCGGCCACCGGCTCGGGCACGCTCACGGTAACCCCGTAGACGCATCCAACCTGCCAGATGGAGAGGCGCGGCATCCCCTCGGAGCGCCGCGCCTTTTCTCTGCGCGAGCCCTCTGTCGGAGCCCTTATGAAGTGTATAATGCAATGGGCTGCGGCGTAAGCCCGAGCCAGATCCGAACCTGACCGTCTGGCTGTCAAGCTCGCCAACTCGCCCTCCACTTTGAGCGAAGGGGTCCGCTATGGCCAAGTTCATCTTCGTTACGGGAGGGGTCGTCAGCTCTGTTGGCAAGGGTATCACCACCGCCAGCCTGGGCCGCTTGCTCCGTAATCGCGGGTTCAAAGTCACCGTCCAGAAACTTGATCCCTATATCAACGTGGATGCGGGGACCATGAATCCCTTTCAACACGGAGAGGTTTTCGTAACTGACGATCAGGCGGAGACCGACCTGGATCTCGGCCACTACGAACGGTTTATCGACGTTAACCTGACGCGCCATTCCTCGATGACAACGGGCAGCGTTTATCGAGAGGTGATCGCGAAAGAACGGCGCGGCGACTACCTCGGCGGCTGTGTGCAGATGATCCCGCATGTCACCAACGAGATCAAGGAGCGAATCCTTCGTGCTGCCGATGATTCCGGCGCCGAGGTGATCATCGCGGAGATCGGCGGCACCGTCGGCGATATCGAAGGCCAGATCTTCATCGAGGCCATCCGTCAGTTCCGCAAAGACGCGGGCCCGGGGAATACCATCTACGTTCATGTCACGTTGATCCCCGAAGTCGGCCCATGGCACGAGCTCAAGACCAAGCCGACCCAGCACTCTGTGATCAGGCTGCGCGAGATGGGCATCCAGCCAGACATCCTCATCTGCCGTACGAACCATCCGATGAGCGAGGAAATGCGGGACAAACTCTCCCTGTTTTGCGATGTACAGCGGGAAGCGGTCGTCGAATCGCTCAATGCTCAGACGATCTATGAAGTGCCCCTACGATACGAGGATATGGGCGTCGCGGATCTGCTCATCGATCGCCTTGGGCTGCCGAACAACCCACCGGATATGGCCGAATGGGTAGCCCTTGTGGATCGAATCAAGAACCCTCTCCATCGGACGACCGTCGCGGTCGTGGGCAAGTACACAGATAATGGCGATGCCTATATTTCGATCGCGGAAGCCCTTGGACACGGAGGAATCGCCAACCACGCTGCCGTGGACCTTCGTTGGGTGGACAGCGAAGAGATCGAATCCGGGGACCCGGCACGATCTCTTGGAGGGTCCGATGCCATCGTGGTGCCGGGAGGTTTCGGCAGCCGTGGTATCGAAGGCAAGATCAAGGCCATCCGCTACGCCCGTGAACACCGTGTACCGTTTCTTGGCCTGTGTCTGGGGATGCAAATGGCGGTTGTGGAGTTCGCGCGGAATGTCTGCGGATTGCGCGATGCGCACTCCGAAGAGATGGATCCGTCGACACCGCATCCCGTGATCCATATCCTCCCGGAGCAAAAGGACGTCGAAGTCAAAGGGGCGACGATGCGGTTAGGCGCGTACCGATGCCAGCTGGTAGCTGGTTCACGGGCCGAACAGGTCTACGGCGAACCGTATGTCTACGAACGACACCGACACCGTTACGAAGTGAATAACGACTATCGCGAAACGCTCCAACGATCAGGTATGACCTGCTCCGGCATCAGTCCGGACTACCGACTTGTGGAGATGATCGAGATTCGGGAGCATCCGTTTTTCATCGCGACGCAGTTCCATCCCGAGTTCAAGTCCCGCCCGAATCGAGCGCATCCGCTGTTCCGAGGGCTGATCGAAGCGGCTCTTACCTATCAGTCGGGCGAGTCGAAGATCGACGCCCCTTCCGTGATCTGATCCTATAGCCTCCAACCGCCCTATCTGCGAAGGCGGAGGCTGGCCATGGATGGGAGGAACGCTCGACACGGCCGCTGAAGATTGGACTTATGGCAGCTCTGAGCTCCCATCGAGAGGGCATCCATCGGCATTCGTCACCGTTCCTTGTAGCGGCGATGCTGGGCCCCTCGGCAGCGCTGCTGCTCGTCTTCAGCTATACACCCGCCTTCATCGGACTTCAGCGTGCCTTCACCCATTGGGAGACGGGTGAACCCGCTGTTTGGTGTGGCCTCGCGAACTTCGCAGCCATGGCCAGAGATGAGTTTCTGCGCGTCTCGGTCTGGAATCAGATTCTCATCCTTGCCGCCAACCTCGTCAAGACCCTCACCGCCCCGTTCCTGGTGGCCGAACTGATCGCTGGCCTCCGATCAACCCGCTGGCAGTACGCCTTCCGCACTCTCTTCATCCTGCCGATGGTCGTTCCCGGCATGGTCACGATGCTGCTATGGGCCTTCATCTATGATGGCAGTGTCGGCTTGCTGAACATGCTCCTTGAAGGAGTCGGCCTGCAGCACTGGACCCGGTCCTGGCTCGGTGAACCCGGCACAGCGCTGCCTGCGCTCGTCGGAGTCGGATTTCCCTGGGCTGGCGGCCTCGCGCTGCTGGTTTATCTTGCGGGTCTGAACGGCGTGCCCACCGACGTATGGGACGCTGCAGCACTGGATGGGTCGGTTGGCCTGCGGCGGATTCTAGCGATCGATGTGCCCATGCTCATGCCGCAGATTCGGCTGCTGGCGACGTTGACCGTAATCAGCGCTCTGCAGGACTTCGGGAGCATCCTCGTCCTGACGGGAGGCGGCCCCGGTCTCTCGACCCACGTGCCAGCGTTGCATATGTACTACCAGGCGTTTCGATTCGGTCATATGGGGTATGCCGCGGCGATCGGATTCGCGCTGTTCGTCGTGATCCTTGCTCTGTCGCTCCTGAACCAGCGATGGGGCCGATCGAAAGCGGAGCGATGATCTATCTATTGCTGACCGTTGCATTCAGCATCCCGTCTCCTCCCCCCGGGCTGCGCATCGAAGGGACCTTCATACAGTTGAACGATGCTATGGCCAGGCGCACGACACTGGAATGGAAACGGGAGCTCGACGCCGCCCGCCACGCAGGTCTGAAGACCGTCATCATCCAGCGGCTCCGAACGCCGGATGCCGACTACATGAACGCTCCTCGCCGCCCGGTGGAAACGATCCTCCGGTACGCGGACGAGCGTGGCATGACCGTCTTCCTAGGCCTGACGGAGGATCCGCGATGGTGGAGCCGCTGCACGGACCCCGAGTATCTCACGATCGCGGCCGATGCGGCAGTGACGACGGCGGAGGCGGCATGGCAGCGCTACCGGCGACACCGCTCCTTCGTCGGATGGTACATCGCCCACGAGTTCTGGGATCTCCGCCTATCGGAAACGCAGACAGCCGCGTTACGCGGTTTTTACAGGTCGATCAGCGACCGCTGCCGCAGTCTGGCGCCCGGCAAGTCCATCGCCACAGCTCCGTTCTTCACCGGCGAGATGCCGCCAACCCATACGGCTCGGGTCTTTCAGGCGATCCTCGATGGTTCCGGCATCGATATCGTAATGGTCCAGGACGGCGTCGGCGCAAGGGGTTGGGATCGGGAAGTCGAGGTTCGGATAGCCCCCTACTTTTCGGCTATTCGCGATGCGTGCGTCGCCGCCGGCGTCGAACTGTGGTCGGATCTTGAGTGCTTTCGCCTGAGGGGAACTCCCGCGCAAGGATTCGTTCCAGCAGATCCCCCGCGGGTTCTGCGCCAGCTCGCCGCCGCTTCGCCCTTCGTGAAGCGCTTCGTGACCTTCGACTTCTTCCATTACATGAGCCCCACCATCGGCGGGGCAGCCCGAGAACTATACGACGGCTACATCGCCGGATGTGTGGATCGACCGTTCATGCCCGCCATCGGTCGATCGATGCAGATCGACCCGGCCTTTCGATACTATCGCGATCGCTCGCCTTCGAGCATCGCCGATGAGATCCGGGCGGCAGGATATTCCATCGTCGAGTACATCGTCGTCAACGATCGCGACATCGATGATGCGCTCGTCCGCGCGCTGACTCGACGACACATCGGGGTCTGGTATCTCACGTTTGGCAACGGCGTCTATCGAACGGAAGGCTTGCCCGAAGGATGGCGAAGCTGGAAGATGGTAACCCGCGCGGATCTCGCCGGCAAATCGCTCGAGGATGGCTACACCCGCCTGTGCCTCAACAATCCGGGCTACCGCAAATGGAAGAAGGATCAGATCGTTCAGTCGCTGACGCGCCATCCATTCCTCGGCGTGCAGATCGCGGAACCACACTGGCCCGAATATCCCGGGATTGCGTCGCCTGCCTATGGGTGTTTCTGCCGCGCGTGCCGGGATGCCTTCCGCGAGCGGTACGGCTCTGAGGCGGAGCTGCCCGATATCATCGATCCGACTTCGCCTCAACACCCCGACCGGGATCCTGCCCTCTGGAAGAAGTGGCTCGCGTTTCGACAGGCGACCCTTACGGCATTTCTGGACGATATCGTCAACGGCATCGACGGAATACGATCGAGAGCGCCCGACGCGCGGGTCTGCACATGGTCGCTCGGACTGATGGAGGCGGACGGGGTCGCCCGCGTTCGTGATATCCATGGTGAGGACGCGGGTGAGATCGTGCGGGTGGTCAAGCCCGACGTCCACTGCCTCCAGACCCATTGGCCGGACTGGAGCCAAGCGGAGCTGCCCGGCGACTATATCCGTGCGTACCAGCCCTTTCTAGATCAGATTCGGCAGGCGGATGCGTCGATACCCATCGTGTTTCAGGCGGATATCGGCTCACAACCGCAGAACCGCCGGTCGACTGCGTGGATCGAACGCTTCGAACGAACTGCATTGGAGCTTGGGGCGCACGGAAGCATGTGTTATGAGTACTTCATCGGATCCCGAACGTATGAGGATCCGCCGAAGGTGGTGGAAACCGTGCGTGATGGGCCCCGGGTTCGATTGCTCTTCACAAAGCGCCTGGACCCGGCCACCGCATCGGAGGCGCGCAACTATGAGATCGAAGGCGCAACCGTTCGCTCTGCGACCGTCGACGGTTCCGTGGTCACCCTCCAACTTACGAAGCGCCTTCCGGATCGGCCTGTTTCGCTGACCATCCTCAGGATCCAGGACGCAGAGGACCGGCGCCTCTTCCGCGATAAACCGGCGGCGATCCTGGACCACCAGCGGATCCGGATCGCCCGATGATCGCGACGTCTCGGATCCCGATCGCATACGGCCCGGCCGTCATGGCGACCGTGCTGGGACTGGCGGGGTGCGCTCCGCAATCGCCGAAGGGTGTAAGGGAGATCGTCTACTGGACAGGCTGGTCCGGACACGAGTACGAGGTCCAGCAGCGGATCCTCCGTGACTTCCACCGTACCCATCCCAGGATCCATGTCCGCATGCTGTCCCAGTTCGGCAACTCCGGCTATCAGAAAGTCCGTATCGCCTTCGCCGGAGGATCGACACCCGATATCATGTCGACGGTATGGGCCGATGAACTCGCCGGATACGCACGACGAGGCGTTCTCACCCCGTTGGACCGCTACCTTCGACGCGCGGGGCGCAACGTGGATCGCGAATACACAACGGGCGTCGCGCGCATGTTGCGAATCGACGGACGCATCTACGGTCTGACCGCTACGACCAACACGCAGTTCATCGCGTACAATCGGCGCATCTTCCGCGAGGCGGGGCTCGACCCAGACCGACCGCCGCGCACGATCGCCGAACTGGACGCAGCGGCTGCGGCCTGTACGCGCTATGCGCGAGATGGATCCTTTGTCAGGTACGGGATCCGGCCGGCCGGGCTCAACACCTGGGCCTACGTTTTCGGCGGACGCTGGTACGATCCTGACACCGGTCGCGTCACCGCCAACGACCCGCACAACGTTCGGGCGCTGGCATGGCTCGCCTCCTATTCGCGCCGTTACGATATCCGCAAAATGGAGGCATTTCAGAGCACGTTCGGCAGCTCGGAGACTCCGAACGGCCCCTTCTTCGTCGGCAAAGTGGCCATGTGGCAAACGGGCGAATGGGCCGATCAATATATCCGCCGCTACGCGCCCCGGCTGGATTGGGCCTGGTTCCCCCTCCCATATCCGCCCGAAGGCAGACCCATGACCACTACGGCAGGTGGCAGCGTCTTTGTGATCCCTGAGGCCTCGCGAAATAAGGAAGCCGCGTTCACATTTCTGAACTGGTGGACGAGCCCTCGACCTGTCGAACGTTTCTGCCGCTCCATCGGCAACGTTCCGCCGCTGATCCTTGCCGGCAGCCAGCCATCCTTCCAGCGCGATCCGCTGCAGCGCTTTGCGGTACGCCTCTCCCGGAGCCCCAACTCCTTCGGCCCGCCACCCCTGCCGTTCTGGCCAACCTATGCACGCGAGATCACGCGCGCCGAGGAGAAAGCCTGCCTCGGCGGGCAGGACCCCGGCCGCCTTCTGGATGATCTTCAGCGAAGGATGGTGCAGGAGCAACGCAGGGTTGAGCGGGAACTTGCACGATGATGAAAGGCGGGCGTCACCTCCGTTCCAGAGGATCGGCTCGGGCGCGGCGCGACTTCCGGACAGGGCTCCTCTTCGCCATGCCATGGATCATCGGGTTCACCGTGTTCGTCGCCTATCCCATCGGCGCTTCACTGTACTACAGCCTGTGTGAGTTTGACGGGATCCGAACGCCGAAATGGATCGGGCTGGCCAACTACAGGACGATGCTGCTAGAAGATGAGTTGTTCTGGCGATCCCTTGCGAACACCCTGTATATGGTCGTGATCGGCCTCCCGATCGGCATGATCGTGTCGCTGGTCATCGCGTTGCTCTTGAACCAGCGCATCCGCGGCATGACGTTCTATCGGACCCTGTTCTATCTCCCTTCCATCACGCCGATCGTGGCGACCTCGATCCTGTGGCTCTGGCTGTTCAATCCGCAGATCGGTCTCATCAACATACTGCTGGCCAGCATCGGCGTTCGCGACGCACCCGGCTGGCTCACAGACCCAACATGGTCCAAGTCCGCGCTGATCATCATGGGCCTCTGGGGGGCGGGCGGTTCCATGGTCATCTATCTTGCGGCGCTGCAGGACGTTCCGCAAGCCCTTGTGGAGGCTGCGCATCTCGACGGCGCGGGACCGATCCAGGCGTTTCGGCACGTTACTGTGCCGATGCTCTCTCCCGTCATCCTCTTCAACCTCGTGATGGGGCTGATCGGATCCTTCCAGTACTTCACACAGGCCTATGTGATGACTGCGGGCGGTCCGCAGGATTCGACGATGTTCTACGCGCTGCATCTCTTCAATCGAGCCTTCCTGGACTTCCGAATGGGCTACGCTTCCGCCATGGCATGGGCGCTCTTCATCGTCACTCTCGCCTGCACGGCGATCGTCCTTCGAAGCTCCGCTCGCTGGGTCTATTACGCGGGTGAGGAGGCATGAGGTGATTCGAGCTCCTTCGATCGCCCGGGCTGTGGTGACGCATGGGATCCTCGTCGGAGTCGGAGCCATCTTTTCGCTGCCGTTCTTCTGGCTGGTGAGCACGGCATTGAAGGCTGATACTCAGGTGCTGGCGATGCCGCCGGTCTGGGTTCCCAGGCCCGTCCGGTGGGACAACTTCCCTCGCGCACTCGAATACATCCCGTACGTTCAGTACGCCCTCAACACCCTTCGGATCTGCGCGCTGTCGGTGGTGGGCACTGTACTCTCGTGCTCCCTGGTCGCCTACAGTCTCGCCCGCGTTCGATGGATCGGCCGAGAGCTGGTCTTCTTCTCCCTACTCGGCGTCATGATTCTGCCCGGTCAGGTGACCATGATCCCGACATTCACCCTGTTCAAATGGCTCCACTGGATCGGCACCATCCTCCCGCTCGTGGCGCCGTCGTTCTTCGGGAATGCCTTCTACATTTTCCTGCTGAGACAGTTCTATCGAACGATCCCGCAGGAGCTCAGCGACGCCGCGCGTATCGACGGGTGTTCGGATCTCGCGATCCTGCTTCGAGTGATCATGCCGTTGGCGCGACCGGCCCTCGCGACCGTCGGCTTGTTCACCTTCATCGGGGCCTGGAACGATTTCCTCGGCCCGCTCCTCTATCTCAACGACGAAGGATCCTATACTCTGGCGATTGGCTTACAGCGGTTCGTCAGCCAGCACGGCGCGGAATGGTCGATGCTCATGGCCGCGTCGACGGTCATGACGCTGCCGATCGTGGTGATCTTCTTCTTCGCGCAGCGCACGTTCATCCAGGGGGTTACGCTCACCGGGATCAAGGGATGAGATCCGGGTTCGAGGAGGATCTGGGGCATACTGCCGGACTAGGGCTCGAACCTAGAACCTGCTGATCCAGAGTCACCGGGTAGGTTTGAGCACAAATCCGACGATTCCACGCTCAGCGAAGCGCCCTCGTTTTCGCGAATCATAGTGTCAGTTTCGGCATGCGATTGTAGCATAACGAGGGCATAATCGGGGGGCATTCTGGCGCGCATACCTTGCATGGCTCGTACCCGGGGGCCTGCTCCTCGCGGCGCGACAGGGTGCGCACCTCGCAAAGGACACGATCGACGGCGAGCCATTGGTCGTCGAAGGCCGGACCTTCGACAGAACCGGGGAGTCCGTGCGCTGCGTGTGGGAGACTATGCTGAGACGAGTTTCTTCGTGAGAGGCGTGCTCGGTCAATTCAGGACAGAGCCCGAGCTGGCCCATATCGCGGAGTTCCTATACAGCGAAGCCCTGCACCGGACCGAGGTTGCTCAGTCGCTGCGGTCAGGCAAGGCCCCCTTCGCCCTCCATCTCGGGTCATTCAGCGCCGCTTCCAACTCCGACGCGACGTTCATCCGGAACTGCGGATCGCCCGTCGCCTCCGCCTCATGGCGCCTGGCATCCTCGAGATCGTCGGCCGACCACTGGACATACCCGTCGAGGAGGCCATAGGCCCGATGGTAGCGGCTGTCGGAGCTCTCAACTCGCTCCATGCGCTGTGCCCAAATCTGGTTCAGATCACCTTGGCCGAAGAGCCGGAGATGCCTTGCGAGTTCCCGGCGCAGGCGAAGCCGCGCGGAGTCTATCTGCTGCTCCAGGCCGGCGCGACGCCTCCCATCCGCCTTTAGGGCAGCCGCCTCGGCACGCTTCTTTGCATCCTTCCGGGCCGCCTTCTCTGCCCGGGCAACGTGCGCCGGGGCCGCCGGTCGCCCGTCCCACCTATCAAGCATGGCCTTCAGTTGATCCACCGTTTCGATCCGATTCGCTGTGGCCCCGGCCCATCGAGCCTCCATGCAGCGGTGAGCTCCAATACGCCATTCCCCAATCACCAGCGGCGTGCCGCTCAATCCCGATGCGAGCTTCTCGGCGACCTGTACCGCCAGATCGCCAGGAAGCGTTAGCGGCACGGCGTGCGGGTGACGATCCAGCGTTGCGGCATCGAGCGCCACCTCCACTGCCTTACGGCCCGCACCCGTCAGTCGCCAGCAGCCCTGGGCCGTTTCCTTCGCCTTCACGGGACTGCCGGGGGCCTTGAGGAGTTCCAGCGCTCGCAGCACGTCTCGCCGCGTCAAACCGGGAGGATCGCCGGCCGGCACTTCCGCCACCGAGGACGCGAACGCGCTGACAAGCTCCGGCTTGGACTGGATGGCGTCGGCGGTTCTTTCGATCTCTGCAACTACCTGCGCTGACCCTCTTGGGTTGCGCCGCAGCGCGTCACGGGCGATCGCCAGAACCGGTTGCATCTGACCGATAAAGTGCTCGAACAGGCCGCAACGGCGACGCAGGGCCTGATACACGCGCATGTCCACGCTGTCCTCGAGGAACAGGTTGACGACCGGCAGTTCGGGCTCCTTCTGTCCGATGCGATCAATGCGCCCGATGCGCTGCTCCACGCGGCTCGGGTTCCATGGCAGGTCATAGTTGATCAGGGCGCTCGCCGCCTGCAGGTTCAGGCCCTCGCTCGCGGCATCCGTGCAGACCAGAACGCGGATCTCGTGTGCGGCGAGCGCTGCCGTGATGTCCGCTTTGGTGACGCCGACCCACGCCCCGTTCACAAGGCGTTCGCCGCCGCGCCCGCTGTAGCAGGCCACTTGCTCGCCGAAGCTCATGGCAACAGCATTGCGTACGTACTCCATCGTGTCGGAGTACTCCGAGAACACAAGCGCCGAACGGCCATCCGCTACTATCTCGTTGAGCGTTGCCATGAAGCGATCGAGCTTACTGTCGGTGGCGCCGAGGGCTACGACCCCGGACAGCAGTTCCTCTATCTTCCGTTGCTCCTCTTGGGCGGCACGAGCCGACCTCGGCAACGCTGGGTCCAAGGCATCGTCCCGTCCGAGCTCATCCAGGTCGCGCAGAAAGTCGTCACCGTCGTCCACCACGGCCTCCGCGTCCACCGCCCGCTCCTGCGCCACCCGGCGCACAGCCTCCAGTCGTCTCTCCAGACTCCGCTTCAGAGCCAGAGGCGAGCTCGCCGCGCGTCGCCGATAAATCGTCATGACGAAGCCCTTGCCGCCCTGCTCTTGCTCCAACGCCTCGTAGCGAGCGTCAATGTACTGCGTGACCGCGTCATAGGCCGCGCGCTCATCATCGGTCGCGAAGTCGTAGACGTCATCGCGCACGACGCGCGAAGAGGGCTCCGCCTCGATCAGACCGCGCCTGAAGTACTCGCGCAGCGTGTCACGCGTGTTCCGGTGCATCCTGCGCCCTAGGGGCGATCCGGCACGGAGGCGCGCGGCGATCTCGACGCGCTGCTGTGGGTTCGCGAGGCGTAACCGCTGCTCGAGGCCCGCGGACTCCGGGAATTCACCGTCGCAGGTCGCCAACTCGGTGACCGCTCTGGTCTCCTCGACGCTCAGGATCTTCCCCTGATCGAGCTTGGCGATCGCGCCGTAAAACGTGCGCACAGGCTCGAACGACGCGAGCCACTTGCCGCCGATCCCGAGCACCGACAACAGGTCCCACGGCTCCCAGGGCTCAATCTGCATCGGTGTGCCGCTCATCAGGATGATGCTGCCAGCCTGTCTCGTCAGCTGGAGCTCTCGGAGAAGGTCCAGAAGCAAGTTGGCCTGGTTGAAGGCTGTCTCTTCGCTCGCCTTGCGCCTCGCGGCATGGGCCTCGTCCATCAACACGAGGTCCCAGGCAGGCGCACGCATCAACTTATCACGGTTCGCGGGAGATCTCGCCCATTCTCGGCTCAGCAGAAGCACCGGTTCCGTCGATAGGGCCTTCGCCGAGTCCATAGGGGTCTTGCTTCCGTCGGGCTGCACCAAGAGGCCGCGGTCGTACTGCGGCACCAGAAGCCCGCCCTTCTCCCTGAGCTCCTCCTGCCACTGGCGCGCGAGACCGGCCGGCACCAGAAGGAGCGCCCTCGAGACGCCGCGCCCCGCCAGAAGACGCCGCAGCGCCAGCGTCGCCTCGATCGTCTTGCCGAGACCGACCTCGTCGCATAAAAGCCGACCCGAAGGGAACGCGTCGGCGGTATCGGTCACAACGCGCACCTGATGGGGCCAGGGGTCCGTCGGCGCCGTCGCATCGCAGGTAGCGCCTCCGTTAGCTAAGTACGGGGCCGCCGCGAGGAAGCTCCATACCGCCGCCGCCCGAGCGATCTCCACGGAAGCCGCGGGCTCGCAGATAGGAGCCGTTGACGGGGCCATCCTGATCAGTTTGAGGCGCACGGCTTCCGGCAAAGGCAGCGTCAGGACGTGGGGGTGCTTGTCGGCCCAGAGCCTCTCGAACTCGCCCCGGTAGTGTCCGGCGTGGGCCGGATCGTCCCACGACGGCCGGACCTCCAGCACCTCATAGTTGGCGACGAGGGCCTCGGCGGTCTCGTTGTCGCTCCCCATGAACGAGAGCGTGTTTCCGTTAGTGTCCGAGATCAGGCCGAACTTGGCATGGACGATCCCGCCCGTGCGCCGCGGCAAGCCCACGCGCACCTGGAGGAGCCCGCGCTTCACAAGCCAGGCGACCATCTTAAGGCGGTCCCTCTCGAGCGCGTCGGTCGGAGACTTCACCCGCTTCAGGAGCTTCCGCTCCAGCGCCGAAGTGTCGCCGGTTGCCAGCATCGCCTCGACATCGTCAGGGTCGAGCTGCTCGTTCACCAGCAGGCGGATCGCCGGGCGCGGAGCATCCTTGCCCAGCGCCAGCAGGGTCTCGATCAGCTTGCCGAAGCCTCGCGCTGCGAGCGCCAGAACGCGGCTGGAGAAGTAGGCGCAACAGCGGTCGTAGCGAATAGCCCGGCTCAGCGCAGGGACATACAGTCGCTCGAGCAACTCCTCGTCTGGCGCCGAGAGGAACCGCGGCCACTCGACCTCGCGCAAGCCCGATGAGGGCGCTTCATTCATCGCCGCCGGTCTCCTCCTCCTCGTCCGGGTCCTCCTCTTCGTTGGCCGACTGCGTGAACAGGTCGGTCCGCTCCGGCGGCTCCCTCCACTCCTCGACCTCGCGGCGGAAGATGGGCTTGTACATGGCGTGCCATGCTCGGAACTCGGGGTACCTGTCGGCGGCGGTCACCTCGCCCTTCTTCCCCGCGAAGCGCACGGCCTGCGGAGCCGCTTTGAGGAGGGCCGCCATAAGCCGATCGCACGCGCTCCCCGCCTGCCAGCCCATCTGCCGCGCCAGCGAGGCTGCCGAGCCGATGCCGTTCTCTCCGCGCCCCGCTTCGTCATAGCGCAGCGCAAGGGCGTGGCACATGTCAATGGCCGTGGCGAAGGCCGTGTCGAAGGGGTG
>JABWBA010000120.1 GCA_013360745.1 Chthonomonadales bacterium
GTTATCACCCATGAAGGAGCGCTGAAGGCCATCTCGAAGATGCTGACCGACCGGCCGGAATCCGAGAACGGAACGGACGATGCCGACGGTTATCAGACACCTGAGGAAATCAGCGTAGCGGATCCAGAGACCGACGAGGAGCGCGTATTTCAGCTGCATGCCGCACAGGTGCGCGATGAAGAACGGACGTACATCGGCACCGCTGTGATCCTCAATGATATCACCGAGATACGCAACCTCGAAAGGATGAAAACGGAGTTCGTCGCGATCGCCGCGCATGAGCTGCGTACGCCGATGACGCCGATTAAGGGTTTCATCAGCATGCTGGCGCAGGATTCCGACGATAGCTTCACCGCCGAAGAACGACAGGAGTATTACGAGATCATCGAACAGAACGTGGATCGTCTGGGAAGGTTGATCAACGATCTTCTGAATGTGACTCGGATTGAACGTGGAGTAGCGCTACAGCTCTTTTGGGAAGAGGTCGATCTCACGCAACTAGCCGAATCCGTACTGGAGGTGCAGCGCGGCATGACCAATACGGACAAGCATACGCTCCATATCGATCCTGGGACAGGGCCGATTCGAGCGACGGTCGGAAAAGATCAGATCGAGCAGGTTCTGCAGAATCTGGTCAGTAACGCTATCAAGTATTCGCCCGACGGCGGTGAGGTGCGAGTGATCATCCGGGATGAAGGCGAGGCGAACACCATCCTCATCGGAGTGCAGGATCAGGGAACGGGTATTCCCGAATCGGCGAAAGCGCGGCTCTTCAAGCCATATCTGCGTATTCATAACCCGAAGACCGCCGGAATCAAGGGAACCGGAATAGGTCTCTTTCTTGTAAAGAACCTGATTGAAGCGCATCAAGGCACGATCTGGGTGGAGTCTGAGCTTGGTCACGGCACGGTGTTCTGGTTTCGCATCCCACGCACACCGCCAGCGATGGACGGTACGACGGCAGATGCGTGCAGCCCACCATGATGCGATAACCCATCGCCTATCCAGCGCCAGTCCGGAGAGACGCCATGTGCACCGATCTTCCAGGACTTGCCGGTAGATGGCGTGTTGAAGCCACGATTCGATCTCAACGCGAACCGATGAATACGATTCCTGTTCCGGTCAAACGTCTCCCGCATGGGGCCGACCTCCCGCTCCCCGACTATGCGACACCAGGCTCAGCCGGGCTGGACCTTGCCGCGGCGATAACCGACGACGTCGTCCTTCAGCCCGGGCAGCGGGCGGCGATCCCGACCGGCCTGTCCATCCAGTTACCGGAAGGTTATGAAGGACAAGTCCGCCCGCGGAGCGGCCTGGCGCTGCGCTTTGGCATTGCCTTGCTCAACTCGCCCGGGACGATCGACGCTGATTACCGTGGGGA
This sequence comes from Chthonomonadales bacterium, assembly GCA_013360745.1. Lineage (GTDB taxonomy): Bacteria > Armatimonadota > Chthonomonadetes > Chthonomonadales > CAJBBX01 > JABWBA01. Next base: position 1,382 of record JABWBA010000120.1, read on the forward strand.
GATCAAAGCCTTGCTGGTCAATCTATCGTCAGAACCGGTCGTTCTACATCGCGGAGACCGGATCGCCCAGCTGGTGATTGCCCCGGTGACCCACGTTGAGCTCTTCGAGGTCCAGAGCCTCGATGAGACGATCCGAGGGGATGGCGGCTTTGGGCACACCGGCGCCTGAGGGCACTACCGACCGCTGCGCAGCGTGTGCGGGCATCTTGCCGGACGACGCGATCTTCTGTTCTGCGTGCGGTACCGAACGACGAACCACGGCAACATCCGCGCGGACCGCACAGGAGATCGGCCTCGCTGCGGCGAACCTCCTCCGCCTACGTGGCCAATATGAAGCAGCGGAAGCCCGCTGCGTCGACGTCCTTCGATCCGATCCAGATAATGTCCACGCTCATTCACTGCTCGGAGACATATACGCAGAGCAGGGGCGTATTGACGATGCTCGGCAGTGGTATCAGATAGCGCTGGACCTCGATCCAAGGAGCCGCTCAGACCGCGATAAGCTGGCGCGCCTAACCCGACAGGGCAATGTCGATTCGAACTCGGCTACGAAGAGAGAGGATACGCTGGTCGGCCTGTCGACGTCGAGCTGGGTCCGCTGGTTAACGGCGACTCTCGCAGTCTGTTTGATATCAGCGGTAATCGCCATTCTCATGCGTCATCCGGATCGGCGTCAAACGCGTTGGACGCCAGCGGCGACGAATAACCCGTCGGCCAACGTGCCCGTGATGGATCGGTCGATCAACAAGCCAGGGCTTACAGGTCGAACAACAGACTCATCCTTCGATGAGTCGAATCAGCCAGCCGGCGCCCATAACTCCGAGGCCGCAACGTTCGCAGAGAGAGCCGCGTCGATGAAACGGGCAATCGTGGATAGCCAAATACCGGGAGTCGGCTCCTCCATCGATCCGATCGTCCGATTAACGGCACAGGACGAAGCGTATCTTATCCTGTATAGGACCGAAACGGACGCTCAACCCGATCAACAAGCCGTGGCAACGACGGCGCTGCATGTCATCCAGGTGATGCTGCAGGCCGATACCGATGTACAGAGGGTGTATGTCTCAGTGAGGAGTGGTCATCCAGACCGCCCGGACCAGCCCGTATTCGAAGCCTGGGCTATCAGGGAGACGGTGGTTTCCGACACCGCCCGGTCAGGCCGAGACGTCCTTGAGAGCTTTGCCGGGTATCGATGGACACCGTACAACGCCCCATCTTCGGAGAGTTCGGAACCCGACTCCATGCCGCGTTGAGCGCGCAACCGACTTGCTTGCATTCCGATATAAGCCGATAACGCGACGCTATCTCGATATCGACCGGACGCTGATGAGCGGGCAGGCGTTTCACTGGGTCCGAGATGAACACGCGGTATGGCATGGAGTCATCGGTGAAACAGCCGTACACCTGCGGCACGATGGTGACGTTTTGGCATGGGCCACCGAGCCCACGGATCGCTGGGACACCATCGCCACCTACTTCGCACTCGATGTTGAGTTGGAGCCGCTCTACGCCGATTGGATGGACCGTTGGCCCAGGATCGAGGAGATCATCGCGGAATCCCCGGGCCTGCGGGTGCTCCGACAAGATCCGGAGGTCGCCCTGATCAGCTTCATCTGTTCGTCCTGTAACAACATCCAGCGTATCCGTACGATGGTCCAACATCTGGGTCGGCTCAAAGCGGGCAGGTTCGGGGAATGTGGAGTGTTTCCTGCGCCAAGGCTTAGCGCACTTAAGTGTATCGATGAGCGAACGCTGCGCGATCGCGGCTTTGGATATCGTGCCCGCTATCTTGCATTGCTCCATCAGGAGCTTCCCAGCGACACGGAGGCCTATCTAGAGGGTCTCCGCGCGCTCGATTATGCCTCTGCCCGCACGCAGCTCATGAAACTGCCCGGAGTCGGTGCGAAAGTCGCTGATTGTGTATGTCTGTTCGGTCTGGCGAAGTCGGAGGCTGTACCCGTGGATACCCATATCCGGCGATTTGTTGAAGCGGAGATCGGTTTGGATGATGAATCCTCTCATCCGAAAGGC
>JABWBA010000121.1 GCA_013360745.1 Chthonomonadales bacterium
AACAGAAAGTGGCAGAATAATATCGGCGTATATATTGACAGCAGACATATGTTGGCGTACACTTAGATTAGCCGAGGAGACGAGGTCGATGACCAGAGGCCTTACCGATAAACAGGCACGGATACTGAACTATATACTGGACCATGTTAACGCCCGGGGTTATCCTCCGAGTATCAGGGAGATCGGCAACGCTTTTGGTTTTTCGAGCTTGCGGGGCGTTACCGTGCATCTCGATGCACTGGAGCGAAAAGGGTATATCAAGCGAGCAAGCACATCCCGATCCATAACGGTCATCGGACGGACAGGTACCGGCAGCGCCGCGCGCGACGTCGCGTTACTGCCTCTGGTCGGTACGATCGCTGCGGGATCTCCGATCACAGCGACGGAAAACATCGAGGGATTCATCCCGGTCCCGCCGGATGTCGTACGTAACCATGAAGGGGCGTTCGTACTGCGTGTTCGCGGAGACAGTATGATCGAGGATCATATACTGCCGAGGGATCTCGTGATCATCCGTCCTCAGGACACCGCCCAGAACGGAGACCTGGTAGCGGTTCTCCTCGGCGATGAGGCGACGGTGAAGAGGATCCAGTATGCCAACGGCCGTGTACGTCTGATGCCGGCGAACCCCGCGTATCAGCCGATCGAGGTGAACCGTGAGGATAGCCGGGTTATCGGCAAGGTGATCGGACTCATACGATCCTACCAGCCGATCTCCTTGTCGTGATGTTGCGCTCACCTATCGACTGACGCTCAAGGGGGCCCGATCAGCGGCTCCGTAACGTACTGTGGGAGCATCTCAATAGCGCTGCTCGCAGCCATTGCGGAATGCGATCGACCTCGAGCGATCTGATCGATGCTGTGAGCCGTTACCGCCGTCTGTATCGTCCTTAAGACACGAACATCGTTATCCTTCATGCATTCAGTGAGCAGTTCCAGGTCCTCGCGGCGCAGGTCACACACCACCAGTTCACATTCCGTAAGGCCAAGCCTGCGAATCCCGCGAGACAGATCGGCTAACGATGACATCGCGACCTCGGATCGTGGTACCCGCTGGGCACCGGCACTGGAGTACATCTGCCAATAGGCGTGCCCTTTCCTGGATCGGAGGAGGACTGCCAGAATGGCATTCGTGGAACACCGATGCGCATAGGCAAGGGCCTCCAGAGATCCTATTCCCATGACCGGACAACCGATGGCCCAGGCGAGCGTCTTGGCAGTCATCACTCCGATCCGGACACCGGTGTAACTCCCGGGGCCGATGTCGCAGGCGATGGAGCATAGATCGCCGGGCACGAGCCCTTGTGCGCTTAGCATCTCGTGGATCCTCGTCGCCAGCGATTCCAGGAGCCGCATCTCATGGGCGAACGATACCTCCGCGACGATGCCAATACCGCTCGTAATGGCTGCGCTGCACACCAAGCCGCTCGTCGAGATCGAGAGAATCATATGTTATGTTCTCGGCCTCCCCCCGTGCCGCTCGATGGTTAGATATCGCTCGTCGCAGTCGAGGACCTGAAGTAGCACCCGGTAGTGATCGCGAGGGGTAGCGCCGCCTAGCCGCTCAGGCCATTCAATGACCATCACTGCACGATCATCGACATCATCCAGAAGACCTACGGTCTCCAGCTCGTGCATGCCAGAGAGGCGATACAGATCCGCGTGGATCACGCGCCGATCGGGCGGCCCATAGACGTGGACGATGTTGAACGTCGGACTGGTCACCGGATCGAAAAGTCCATACCCATATACAAGACCCTGTACGAACGTGGTCTTTCCGCTTCCAAGGTCGCCCACCATTAGAACGACATCGCCCTCACGCACCTCTTGAGCGAGATCGCGACCTGCTCGAAAGGTCTCCTCGGCAGTACGGCAGATCCTCGTCGTGATGATCAACGGTAGCTCGGGGCGACGTAGATGAAGAGAAACGCAACGGATAGGGCCATAAGAACCAGTCCGAGCAGAAGGAGGACAATGGTCTGATAACGCGGAGGGGTTATACCGTCGATGCCGAGAGCCCAGATGAATGATACCGGCAGGATCGCAGGATACAGGTACCGCCCCTGCGCCTGAAAGTAGGTCTGTGTGAAGCCGACAAACGAAAGGACTACGAGGAGGAGCAGCGCGGCGAGCAGGGCGAACGAAGCCCTGTACCCCTGTGTGAGAGCTGGCCGGCGAGACCATTGATACGCGCCCGCGATCAGCCCGGTAACGAGAAGCGCATAGTAGACGACGTATGCAGGCGGTTCAAGGAAGCGCGGAACGCCGATCGATTGCAGTGATGGGGGAGTAAAGGCAGCAACAAAGGTCCTTGCGGTCCAGTTCACAACAAGCGTCTGATAATCTATTGCGGTCATCGTCATTCCCGGACGAAGATCGCCGCTCCACAGATCGACGCGCAGGTCCCGTTTACCGATCCAGTCGGCGGCTCGGGAGGTGTGGGCAAACTCGTCTTGAAACGCGCGCAAGGGGAGCGGTTGGCCGTAATGGACGAGGTTATGACGAAGCCAGGGAGCCGCGATGATCAGGGCGGCGCATACTGGGATCAGCGTGACGCCGATCCGTCGTGCCAGGGCAACATCCCGGGCCGCGTACCAGATGGCACCGAGCGCAACCGGCCACAGCAGCATCGTGTTCACCTTGGTGAGAAGGCCCAGAGCCATCAGGAGGCTGATGCCGATCAGTCTCGGGTATGTCAGACCGCGCAGGACGATTAACAAGAGCGCGTAAAGACCGAGACTGACCATCATCTCCGCGCCGGCGTCATTACCTACCGATGCGAGCGTTGCCTGGCGCATCGGCGTCAGCGCGGGAATGAGTAACGCCAGCAGATGAACCTTAGGGCGATCGGGCCAGAGCAGACGAGCGGCGGACCATATGGACCAGAGAGAGAGGACCGCCATAGCAATGGAAACGCCCCTCATCGGAACGAGACCCTCTCGATAAACGCCAGATACGATCGCGTAGTATGCGGGCGGCTGGTGCCACTGGTATGTCGCAAAGTTCGGGTCGTTGCGCGCGGGCAGGCGTTTCCCGACGGCAAGGGCTCGGACATAACCGATATGCGCGGCCTCATCGGGCGCGTTGATAAAGCTGCCTGTTCTCGCCAACGGTGTGATCCTCGCATGAAACAGAGCAAGGAGCACGAACACCAACACTATAGCGGCGGCTGGCGCTCGATCCCGTAGATCCCGATCCCGATCTGTACGGTTCGACGGAGCTGAGGGAGAGGCTGCCGGAATCGACTCCGCTTGGGGGCGCCGCGGCTTCTTACGGGCGCTCAACGGTTGATTCTCTGCGTCGACTCGACGAACTCCAACACGAGTACACCATTGCGGCTGGCCTCTGGAATGAAACGA
>JABWBA010000122.1 GCA_013360745.1 Chthonomonadales bacterium
CGGCGCGATCGGGGGCGCCGCAGGCGCCCCGCCGGGAGGCCGGGCCGCGGTCGCTCCGCCGTGTAGCGCCGCGCCGCATTTCCAGCATGCCGTCACGGTGTCGAAGTTGTTCGCCCCGCACTGCGCGCATGTCCTGCGCCCGGATGTCGTCGCCATGGTCTAAGTACGCTCCCAGCATGACGATACCCGCTCGTCGCCCGGGACGTTACCTGATGGACATCGACAGCGTTCTTCGTGCCGCGCGGGGGGGCGTATTCGCGGCGTGCGGGAAGGAAACCGGTCGGCGATCGAGAACTGGGATTCGCCCGAAGGCGCAGGCGACCGAATCCGCCCGTTTGCCCGAGGAGCCGAATCCATGGAGGATCATCCTCAGTGACGCGTGTTTTTCTGGTCGCCATCGGTGCGCTTTTCCTTGGCGCGGCCGCCATCGCCGACGATATCGTCACGATGCCGACCGCCAACCAGCTCAAAGCCCTTGAGGTCGACATCGCCGCCTACTACCTCGACCTGAGCATGCCGTCGGGAGCGCCGCAGTTCGTCTACTACCAGACCCTGTACGTGGGGTTGACGGATCGCATCGAACTCGACATCCACCGAGCCAAAGTCAACCGGGACGAGGACTCCGTCGTCCTCGTCGGGTCGATCAAGCTCGTCAACGAAGGGCCTGATACCCCGGACGTCGTCATCGGTCTGCGCAACATCACCGGTTCGGCGACGACCCTTGCCCCAAAGCTGCGGAGCAAGACGGAGCGGCGGTCGGTGTATATCGCTGCGGCGAAGACCTTCTTCATGAATCCTGAGAAACCGGGGCCGCCGCTGGTACGCCTGCACGCGGGACTCGGCACCGAGGACTGGACCCTCCTGAACGAAGGGCGCCATAAAGGCCTGTTCGGCGGGCTGCAGTTCCTGTTCCATCCGGTCGTGGGCGCCGTTGTCGAGAACGACGGGAGGGACTGGATCACGGGCCTGACGATCATGCCGTTGAACTCCGGGGTGACCCTGAAGGGCGGGACCTATGGCGACCATCGCTGGTACGGAGTCGCCTACCGGAAACAGTTCTAGACAGGGACGTCTGCGGGCATGACGCTGCGGCCTGCTTCAGGTCGCAGCGTCGGAACCCCCGAGCGTGAAATAGAGCGTGGCGCCCTCGCCAACCGCCCCGTCAGCCCAGATCCGTCCACCGTGCCGTTGAACGGCTCTTCGGGCGATCGCCAGCCCGATGCCGGTCCCGGGGAACTGATCCCGGGTGTATTGCCGCTGAAACGGCACGAAGAGCTTGTCGGCGTAAGCCATGTTGATTCCGGCGCCGTTATCCTGGACATAGTAGACACGCCCCTCGGAATCCTGGCGCTGGCCGAATAGGATCGTCGCCATACGGTCGACACGGCTGGTGAACTTCCATGCGTTGCTCAGCAGAGCGTCGAGCAGCCGCGTGACAAGCCCGGGGTCCGCATGGTCCCGCATCTCGGGCTGTATGGTAATGGCGACACGCCGCTCGGGTTCCGATGCGGCAAGGTGATCGATGATCTGCTGAGCAATCAGGCTGAGATTCACCTGTCGTCTCTGCATCTCCGAGCGGGTGACCTGAGAGAGGGTGAGGAGATCCTCGATTAGCTGGCTCATCCGATCCGCTGCGTCCATGACCCGGCTCAGATAGTGTCGTCCGGCATCATCGAGCTCAGGGCCGCATGTCTCGGCGAGCGCATCGCCGAAACCGACCATGGCTCGGAGAGGCGCCCTCAGATCGTGGGCGACCGAATAGGTAAACGCATCGAGCTCCGCCACCGCGGCATCCAGCCGGTCCGTTGTCTCAGATAGCGCACGCTCGAGCTCAGCATGGCGGCCGATCAGCCATGCGTGCGCCTCCTCGGATCGGCGCTTCTCGCTCCATTCGCGCAGGGTCTGCTCGATGCGATGCTGCAGGTCGCGAGTCCGGCAAGGGCAGAGGATGTAGTCATGGGCGCCGGCACGGACTGCATCCATCGCATCCCGTTCGCCGTCCTCATCCGCAATGATCAACACCGGGTAATCGCCCGAGGCCGGCGGGGGCTGCAGCGCCTCCGCAACGTTGCCGTCCGAGAGGCGCAGTTCCATCAGCGCAAGATCCGGACGCACGCGAGCGATGTAATCCCGGTACTGCGCGAGCGTTCCGAGCGCGGTCACCTCGATGTTCGGGGCGTCCTGCAGCGATCGGCAGACGAGATCGCCTCGCTCCGTTTCATCGTGGACTACGAGGATATGGATCCTTCGAGTGTCCATGGGCTGCATCCTCTCACGGTACGACCAGCCGCCAGTATGGAAGATCGGATTTCCATGCCGCTGTGCACCCTGTCCATCGCGACAGATTACTACCCATAATACACGCTTAGCCGCACTGGATCGGTCCCGATCGCCATCCTTCCCATGCAGCAGCCCCCAGACCAACCGCAGGTCCCGTGGCCGTCAGCTTCAGAGGGTCGAGACCGGTAGCGCATGGATGTTGGCCGCGATGGGTCCGATCTCCGTCCCGGTGTTGAGGACGACGCCACGCAGAAACCGATCGCCCAACCGCTCGATGAAACGGCGGAGTCCGGCAGTGTCGCTCCGCGAGGTTGAGGTGGTGGAATATCCATCACGTTGTGATGAGATCCTATCCATGCCGTGGATCCTCTCTTCAATGACGAGGCCTGCACGAGAGCATATCCGGGATCGGAAGTTGGAGACGGAGGGCGTATGTCTCGTGCTCCCCATTCGCTCTGGCGAGCCGCATCCCGCTATCGGTCGAGAAGCCAGGTCCGGAAGTGGGCGAGGGCTGCCTCCCACATCGCGGGGCTCAGAACGTGCCCTGTCTCCTCCTCGATGAACCACGTGAACCGGTCGGCGGCATCGAGGTCCGCATAGGCCCGTTCGATCGTCGGGAGCGCGGCTCGGACTTCGTCGATGGGGCTCCCGTCGTCGAGGGCGCCGAAGTTCAGGTGGAGCGGCATCGGGGCGGCCAGGGCCACGATGTCGGGAATGTCTCCCCAGCGCCGCCAACCCGGAACATAGTTGGAGAAGCAGTGGATGAGGTTGGTCCGCTCCATCGCCCGGTAGGTCGGCATACAGCAGTTGCCCACCGCGGCCTTCAGCCGGGGCTCGAAGGGAGCCACGAGCCACGTATGGGTCGAGCCCATGGAATGGCCGTAGCAGCCGAGCCGCTCGGGATCGGCCTCAGGCCTTGCGCAGAGATAATCGATCGCCCGGCGCATGTCCAGAATGTTCTTCCATGCGAGGGACCTGCCTGCGGCCACCAGCATCCCGAAGAGATAGCGCTCGAGGTCCC
>JABWBA010000123.1 GCA_013360745.1 Chthonomonadales bacterium
CTCATTGAGAAAGCTCACGGCCCCGACGCCCAGCGCCGGAGGCTTCTGGGCATAGAGGATCGAGACGGCTCCGGTCTCGATGTCAACACAGCCCAGGCGGGTATTGGTGTTGATGCCGCCCTCGTCCCGGCAGTCGAACACGACCCTTCGACCGTCCGGCGAGAAGTTGATGTTGTTATCCAGGTCCTTGGGAAGGGAGCCCCGGGTGAGCTGTCGTTCCGCCATCGGTCCGTTCAGGCAGCGAGCCTGCGTCGCGCCTCATCCAGGATGGTGGCCGTAGCCGTCGCCCCGCACCGGTCCGCTCCGGCCGATCGGACTTCGAGCAGGGCGTCGAGGGTGCGGACCCCTCCGGCCGCCTTCACGCGGACATGGGGCGGAGCGTGCCGACGCATCAGCCGGAGATCCTCCAGCGTCGCCCCACCCGTCCCATAGCCGGTGGAGGTCTTGACGAAATCGGCGCCGACCTCACCGCAGATCTCGCATAGCCGTATTCTGTCCGCATCACTCAGATAACAGTTCTCGAAAATGACCTTGATCAGGCCGCCACCGGCGTGGACGGCTTCGACGACCGCCTCGATGTCCCGCCGCACATAGCCCCAGTCGCCGCTGAGAGCCTTGCCGATATTGATCACCATATCCAGCTCCGTGCCGCCCTCGGCCAGCGCCTCCGTCGCCTCGGCAACCTTGACCGAGGTCGCATGTCCGCCATGCGGGAAGCCGACGGTCGTGCCGGGCGCGATATTTGAGCCCCGCAAGGCCTCGGCGCATCGGGCCAGATAGTAGGGCTTGACGCAAACGCTCGCCACACCGTAGTCCAGCGCGACCCGCAGTCCTCGCTCCAGCGCCTCGTCCGTGAGCGTCGGCTGCAGGAGCGAATGGTCGATCATCCTCGCGAGGTCCGGCAGGGTCCATCCCGGGGCATCCATCGCCTACACCAGATCGTGCGTGCCGATGTACTGGCGGAGGTACTGGGCCGACTGCCGCAAGGCCGTCTTCCGATCACGCATCGAGCCCTCGAAGGCCCGATCCTCGACTTCGACGCAGACGGCACCGGTATAGCCCGTATCCGAGAGCGCGGAGAAAAACGCCCCCCAATCGACATCGCCCAGACCCGGGAGCTTGGGGGTGTGGTATTGGAGCGGCTCCGCCAGAACTCCCACCTCGGCTAGCTTATGACGATCGATCCTCGCATCCTTGGCGTGGACGTGGACGATCCGGTCATGGAACTCCCGTATCGCGGCCACATAGTCCATCTGCTGCCAGACGAAGTGGGACGGGTCGAAGTTGAGCCCGATGGCCCGGGAGTCGAGATCGGCGAAGAGCCTGCGCCACACCACCGGGCTGATGGCGAGGTTCTTGCCGCCGGGCCATTCATCGCGGGTAAAGAGCATCGGGCAGTTCTCGATGCCGATCCGGACTCCGAGTTCCTCGGCACGAGCGACGATGGGCCGCCACACCTCCAGCATCCTGGGCCAGTTCTCCTCGATGGATAGCGTCGGGTTCCGGCCGATAAAGGTATTGACGATCCGGACCTCGGAGATCGCCGCCGCTTCAAGAAGCCGCATGAGATGGGCCTGCGCAATGGAAGCCTCGTCCGGATCGGGAGACAGCGGGTTCGGATAATAGCCAAGACCGCTGATCGATACGCTCGCATCCAGGCAGGCCAGCTCCAGACGGATGCTGAGGTCATGGGAGACATCGGTGACATCCAGATGGGTTACGCCTGCATACCGCCGGTCGGCCTTCCCCGGCGGCCAGCACATGACCTCGACACAATCATATCCCGCCTCCGACGCAAACTGCAGGGTCTCTTCGAGAGTCAACTCCGGCAGGATGGCGCTGACAAATCCCAGTTGGATCATCGATCTACCCTTCTCCCTTTCCGGTTTTCGGCGCCGCGGCGCGCGTCCGCCCCAACGCCGCACGCAGATAGGCCGGTCGATTCGAGGTGATCCCGTCGACGCCGGCCGCGGCCACCCGTTGCGCGGTCGCCAGATCGTCCACCGTCCATACGAAGACGCCGAGGCCTGCGGCTCGGGCGCGCCGAACGGACTCGGCCGTGATCGGACCGCCGTAATGAACATTGATCGCGTCAGCCTGAATCGAACGGGCCTTTGCGACCAGATCGTCCCATTCCGGCGTCCAGGCGCCGTGATCGTCCTTCCGAAACGCCGCAAGGTACTGCGTCTTCACGGCGGGCAGTCGCCGCTTCATCGCGCCGACCACGTCTTCGTTGAAGCTGATCACCGTGAGTCGGGTCAGCGGCACACCGCTCGCCTCGATCACCTGCGCTACCGGATCCACCGCCTCGGGGCCCGCTTTGACCTCGATAAAGCAGCGGCGGTCGTCATGGAGAAGTGCCAGGGCTTCTGCGAGGGTCGGCATCCGCTCTCCCTGCCATCTGGCGCCCTTCCAACGGCCCACGTCGAGCTGCTGCAGCTGGGCTAACGGCGTCGCCTGGATCGTTAGCTTCTCGCCGGATGTCCGCTCGGTCGAGCCGTCGTGGGATACGACCGGGATACCTTCCGAGGTCAGCCAGACATCGAGCTCGACGGTTCGGATCCCCTGTTCGAAGGCGGTTCGGAAGGCCGCCAGGGTGTTCTCCGGCGCCTCCGCCGATGCGCCGCGATGGGCTACGATCTCCGGCAATCGCCGCAGGGCTGCCGGGCCCGGTTTCGATTCCGGCTCGATAAACAGCCGGAACGAACCCGCCTTGAGCGGATCGGCCAGCCTCAATCCGATCCGGGTGGCCGGGCGACGGGCGCTCAGATCCTCCTCCACAGGCTCCGCGCGGACCTCGAGCCGGGCGCCCTCGGGCGCCGTGACACGGACATGGACGGCCTCCGGTCCGTCCGCGATACGAATGGTATTCGCGTCGATCCGATCCCAGGTCCCGAAGGTCAGCAGGGCGGTCTCATAGGTACGCGGCCGATCCCATGCGAACCGGTCTTCGACCGTGAAGCTGCCCGTTCCCGTGCGGTCGTAGGTGAACGAACGTTCGAGGGTTTCGATTCCCTGCACCGCATAGGCCGATCGGATATCCATCACGATGGCGTCCCGCTCGGGCGTGAACTCCCGTTTCAGGACCTTCGCCTCCGCCTGCCTGCCCGTGCGCTGCAGCTGTCCGTCGATTACCGGCACCGCATGCCCCCACGAGTTGAGGGCACGGCTGTCGTATCGTCTCGCGCTGAACGTTCGACGGGTGTAGACCTCGGCGCCGATGTCCGGCAGAACGGCCGTGCGCCCGACGACGACCATGAAGACCCCGACGTCGTTGTGATTGTGGTTCT
>JABWBA010000072.1 GCA_013360745.1 Chthonomonadales bacterium
CTCCTCCGCAGGCACTCCCGGGCCCGCATCACGAAACTCGATGGCGATGTAGTCGCGACTCTGACCAAGGCCGTTCACGACCCGTTCTCCGCGGGGCAGCAGCGACGAGGTCACCGCGAGCGTCCCTTCCTCGGGCTGGAAGGAAACGGCGTTTTCGATCAGCTCGGAGAACGCACGGCCGAGCTTGCGACGGTCGCACCGGAGTTGCGGCAATCCATCGTCCAGGGCGAACTCCAACCGGATCGGCGACCGCTTCGGGAAGGTCTCGGCCACCGCCTCGCGCACCACCTCATTGACGTCACACGGCGCGCGGCTGATCTGCGTCGCCACGACGAAATCGCGGAACTCGCGTAAGATCTCCTCAAGCCGTTCCACACCAAGCTTCATGCTGCGAACAAGGTCACGAAGCTCCGCCAGAACCTCCTCAGATAGCCCCTCCTGCAGGAGAAATCCGAGTTCGTTGAGATCGCCCTTGAGAGCGAAGGTTCGATTGCCGATCATGTGCGCGGCACGGGCGGAGAGCTCACCCCACGCCGCCATCCGCTCCGTCTGCACCAACCGCTCGTAGGATCGTGCGTTCTCTATCGCCGTACCGACCTGTCGGCCGATGGTTGCCAGAATCCGTTCCTCCCCCTCGCTGAAGGCATTGGAGAACCACGCATGCGGGCTTTTTCGCCGCACCATCCTGAGCACACCAAGAACCCGATCGCGGCCGAGAAGCGGCACCGCGAGCATCGCGGCGAGTTCATCCTGCGGGAGCTCAACGCATACACCGCGCCATCGAGGATCCTTGCGCGGATTTTCCAGACGGATCGGCTGGCCATACTGCGCCACCCATCCAGTGACACCCTCGCCGACGGCGTACGGGCTCTCACCAACCCTCGCGGCGAGAATCCCTCGAGAAGCTGAGAGGGTCAGGCGATTGCTCAGCGGGTCGAGGAGGAAGACGGTGCAATCCTCGAAGCGGAGCACTTCCTCGGTCACCTCAAGGACCTTAACCATCAACGCGTCGATATCGAATGTCGTGGTGAGATTGTTGCCGATCTCGATCAGGGCGCTCTCACGCGCCCTGAATCCGCTGACGCGCAAAGCGGACGCCGTCGCCTGCCCGATGGCGAGCAGGCGCTGCTCGTGCAGCGGCGTGAAGCGCGCCGGCACGGCGCTCTCCACGTTGATAACCCCGATGGATTGCCCGGAGACGCCGAGGATCGGGACTGCCACTTCGCTGCGCACATCCCGAAAGTACGCAACGTAATACGGATCGTTCGATACGTCATCCGATCGATAGGGCAGCGCGGTTACGGCGACGTGACCGGTGATCCCTCGCCCGACCTCTTGCGCGAGGGACAGGCGCAGACGTGCGGTCTCGGGCGTCCACCCCAGCCCCACGGTATGGACGACAACCAGTTCACCCGTTCTCTGCTCAACCAGCGCGAGGAACGCACGATCCCCACCGACCGCCCGCATGGCCAGGTCCAGGGCATCGATCAGGAATGCGTCCTCTTCGCCGTGGCGCACCGATCGAACAAAGAGGGCGTTCAGCTCACAGAGGAAGTCCTCAGCGGGGCATCCGATCTCAGAGTGCGGCGCCCATGTGCTCATATCGGCATTATACCTAGGCCCATGAGCAGGCAATAATCCAGGAGTTCGTCCCGCGAGTCTCGGTTCGGCCGAAGGAGTCGCCGAATGGAACAGAGAAGTGAGAGTAACGGAGGTACGCCATGACGTTGCCCGTCCGGTTTGTGTTGTCTTTCGCCCTTGCGACAGCGGTCTCCTCGCCCATGTGGGCCGCGTCCACCCGAACGATAACGGTGGAAGCGGGGGATCGGGATCGGGAGGGAGCGCTGGTCACCGTGCTCGTAACGCCTCCCGCAGGCATGAACGGCGCAACCGCGGCCTATCGAGGCCAGACCGTGGCGACGCAATGCGCGCGACGCGGGGACAAGCTCGCTGTTTCGTGGATGCTCCCTTCGATGAAGGCGGATGAGACAAGGGTCTACACAATGACCTTCTCTCGGACTCAGACAGGACCGGTCACGTCGGAGGTACGACGCTCAGGCAATGATCTTGATCTTTACATCAAAGGCGAGCTCTTCGCCCGGTACGATGTTACGACGGGACCGAACAAGCCCTATTTCCATCCTGTGTACGCCCCGGGCCAGCGGCGCATCGTTCGGGGATGGCCGGTGGCGCCTGCGGCCGGCGATACGACTGATCATCGACATCATCGTGGCCTCTGGTTCACCCACGGATCCGTCAACGGAGCCGATTTCTGGGCCGAGACCGCCAATAAGACCGTGCCTACCGGAGTCTCGACGATCGAGTCGGGTCCTCTATACGCCTCATTCACAGCCACTACGGATTGGATCACGGCGGACGGCGTCCGAATCGCCACGGACCGACGGCTCGTTACGGCGTACGAATACCGGGGCATGCGGATCATGGATCTCGCCATCGATGTCGAACCTGTCAGCGGTCCGCTCGTCTTCGGCGACACCAAGGAGGGCAGTTTCGGACTGCGGCTTGCCGATAGCATGCGCCTCCGCGGCGGCGACGGCCACATTCTCAACAGCGAGGGGCAGATCGACGGATCCACCTGGGGCAAACGCGCTTCATGGGTCGATTATCGCGGCTCCGTCGATGGCGCGACCGTTGGCATCGCCATCTTCGACAGCCCGACGGGTTTTCGCCATCCGACCTACTGGCATGTCCGAGACTACGGCCTTTTCTGCGCCAATCCGTTCGGCGTCCACGATTTTGAGCAGGGTCGACCAGAGGGAGCCGGAGATCATACCGTCGCTATGGGCGACAGACTGAAGCTCCGATATCGCCTCGTGGTCTACCGGGGTATGTTGTCCGCTGAGTATCTGGGCCAACTCTGGTCGGCCTATGCAGATCCACCTCACATCACCGTCCGATAAGACACTTCGCCAACCTCAGGAGACGACGCATGGCTTCGAGTACCGACGCAGCGCCTCAGGCGCCGAGATGGTGGTTCCAGGGTGTATCCCGGTATGCCTGGATGGTCCTGGTCGTCTGCGCCCTTGGCTGGCTGTTCGATACGATGGATCAGCATCTCTTCACGCTGGTCCGTCAGCGCTCACTTACCGAGATCCTTCGTTCGCAGGTCTCTGCTGCCGATCTAGACGGGGCTGCCAAACAATGGGGCGGCATCATAACGTCCGTATTTCTACTCGGTTGGGCTGCGGGCGGTTTCCTCTTCGGCGTGATCGGCGATCGGCTGGGCCGGACCCGTACCATGGTCGTAACGATCCTGATCTATTCGCTGTTCACGGGGCTCAACGCCCTCGTCCAGACGCCGTGGCAATACGCGATCTGTCGGTTTCTGACGGCCATGGGGGTCGGCGGTGAGTTCGCGGCCGGCGCCGCGCTCGTCGCCGAAGTCTGGCCGGCGCGGTCTCGACCGATGGCGCTGGGATTCCTTCAGGCTCTTTCGGCCGTGGGCAATATGTCGGCCGCAGTCATTACCTATCTCCTCAGCAATGTCGCATGGCAATGGGTCTATGTGGTCGGCGCTATCCCGGCCCTTCTCGTCGTATGGATCCGACGCTCCGTCAAGGAGCCTGAGAGCTGGGAACACGCGAAGAAAGAGGCTGAGAAGGGCGAGGTCGGAAAGGAGCTCGGCAGCATCCGGGCGCTGTTCAGTACTAAAGCGCTCACCCGCAACACGCTGGCCGGCGTGCTTCTCGGCACTGCGGGAGTCGGGGGTGTCTGGGGGGCTGGCTTCTTCCTACCGGATCTTCTCGGATCGGTGATGAAGCCCATTGTATCGAAGTCCGCTGAGATCATGGCATTGCCGGGCGCGGAACAGCAAGCGGCAATCAGCGCCACGATCCAGGCTCTAAGGAGCAAGGTCTTTTTCGTCCAGCAGCTTGGCGCCTTCCTCGGCATGTTTGGTTATGCGGCGCTCAGCCAGCGGATCGGACGCAAGCCTGCCCTATCGCTGACCCTGATACTCGCGTTCCTTTCCGTCAACGCGGCATTCTGGGGGGTCCGGGATATCACCTCGGCCTACATCCTCGCGTTCCCGCTCGGAGTGTTCTGCCTGGCCCCGTTCTCGGCCTACGCCGTTTATTTCCCGGAGTTGTTTCCCACCCGCTTACGGTCGACCGGAGTCGGGTTCTGCTACAACTCGGCCAGGATTCTTGCCGCGTTCGCTCCTGCTGCGCTCGGAACCCTCGCCAATCAGTTCGCCAATCCTCTGGACGAAACGGCCGGCCTGCGGCAGGCAGCCTCGATCGTTGCCTTCATCTACTTCGTTGGTTTCGCAGGCCTCCTATTCGCCCCCGAAACGAGAGGCAAGCCGCTGCCTGAGTGAACCCTGGTGTCTCGGGTTCCGGTTCGGGGTAATCCTGAGATCAGGCGCGGAGAGCGACCGACCTCAGCGCCTGCTTCCAGGACTGGACCTGCGGGCTCTGGACGACGATGCCGGCAACGCCCAGATCGATTACTATTTTGGCATCGGATGGATCCGCATCCTCGGCGTGAACGGACGCGGGCACCAGGACCGATTTCGCCGCGAGAATCGCCTCCTCCAGCCAGTCGCTGGTGAGTGTGGACGCCCGCAGGAAAGCTCGTTCCAGACCGGGCGTCAACACAGCGGCCGGATCGATCGAACCTTCTTCCATCCAAACACCGACCCGGACTCGTCCTGCTCTCGTTCCTTCGGCGGCCAGCTCATCGGCTGCGACATCGAGGTCCGCACGAAGATCGAGAGGTCCGTAGCCGGAGGTTACCGAGCGGAGCAGTGCGGTCATGTCGGAGAGGGCCGCCGAGCGTGCTGCCGCCCCCGCCCAATCCGAGCCGCATTCCGCAGGGAGAGCGACTGGTTTGCCATGCGCTCCGGAGACGACGGATTCGATCTCTTCGAGCCGATACGAAGTGAGGACGAAACCATCGGGTCCTTCAGAGAGGTAACTGGCGATCCGGTCGCCATCGGCCACCAGCGCATCAACGCGAATCGGACGACCATCCGGCAGCCGTACGGGCTGGTGCTCATAGTCCAGATGGAAACGGCCCGCGCTGTCGCTGCGCTGGAAGGCATTCACCATTCGGGCGGTCGGGTTGACCCAGACCGACGCCTGGCCGCCGTTGACAAGGACGAGATCGCCGTCCTGAATATCCTGGGCCGCGGGCCCGACGCAATCGACGATGGGACACGGGGAACGTACAGGCCGCTCCGATCCGCGTACCAGGTGGCTTTCCGTTACGATAGCCACCACGGTTGCCGGCATGTCGTCCAGCGTAAGGTTATGCGGTCCAAGGAGAACCGCGACGACATTGCCCGGGTCGGCATCCGCGCCCGTCTGACGCCAGAACGGCCGGATCTCTGGCCGAGGAGCGAACTCGAGGAGATCGCTGAAGGATCGTACGATCCGCGCTCGTCCGATCGCTCGGCATTCGGTCGATCCACGGCCATTTAGTCGGAGCATCCCCGACTGTCGTCCTCTCGGATGATCCCCGGTTACGCGTACCGTCGATTACTCGACAGATTTGTTCGGAGCCGGTTTCGGCGTCGATGAGGTCGCTGACTTCGCCTCTTCTCGGGCTTTCTTTTCCAGATCCTTGATGCCCTGTTCGCCCGGTTTACGCGTTCGAAACCAGTCATCAGCGATATCGAGCGTGCCAGCCGGGACGGCTCCCTGCGGTTTTGGGGGAGTCGGCGCGGTCGCATTGACCGGCCGCTTCTCGCGCCCTGGCCTGCCCTGACCAGCCTTTGCCTGAGCCTGTTGCCGGGCCTTCATCGCCTCAGTCATACGCTTACGTGAGGCGCTCTGCTCCTCCATCCTCTGCTTCATCGCCTGCTCTCGCGCCTTGACATCCTGCTCTGAGGGCTTCTTCGGCGGCTCGGGCTTCCCTGCGTTCTGAACTACATAGGACATGGCGCCCAGGATCACCAGCAGGACGCCGAGGATCATAAAGCTTGCTATGCGTGACAACATGCACTCCTTCGCCGACGCTATTCAGCTAAGACATCGTCGGTAATGGTACCGGATAAGCCGCCTCGTGCGTTCCCGCCCACCGATTTCTGAGGATCATCTCAAAGGATCAGTCCGTGCGTCAACCGTAGGGTACGATAGCCGGACTCAGGAGAACCGTATTGAACCTCGTACTGATCAGCCTCGACACACTCCGAGCCGACCGGCTTCGATGCTATGGGCACCACCGCCTGACGAGTCCGAACATCGATCGCGTCGCCTCCGAGGGAGCCCTCTTCGAGAGCCATTATAGCCCGCATATCCCAACCTATCCCGGCCACACGACCATGATGACCGGCCGCGATGTCTACGCGCATCAGGTGACCTGCCAGTCGCAGGCCTATCTGCCGACTCCCGGGGTGCCGATGCTGGCCGAGATCCTCAAGACAGCCGGCTACTACACCAGCGCAGCCGACAACCTGGGCAAGTGGTTCACTCGCGGTTTCGATGTGTACGAATCCTACACATGGGACACTAGCCTTCCGGAAGGGTGGCGGAAGGCCGAAGCCGTCAACGAAACCGCGATGCGAGTTCTTCGGTCGGCCGCGGCGCAATCCGCCCCGTTTTTCGTATTTCTCCATTATTGGGACGCCCATACGCCCTATCTCCCGCCGCGCCCCTTCCATCGCCTGTTCTACACCGGCGATGAAACCAGCCCGGAGAACCGTTCCATGGACCGGGTCTGGGCCTGCGAGGAGTTCCGCGACTACTTTCGCGAGTGGATGCCGGATGTCACGGATATCGAGTTCCCAAAAGCGCAATACGATGCCGAGATCGCGTATATGGACACATGTCTGGGCCATATACTCAATCTGCTGGACGATCTTCGGCTCTCCGATGATACGTTATTGGTGATGACGGCCGATCATGGAGAGGAGTTCGACGAACACGGATGCTGGTTCGATCACCACGGACTTTATGAAACGAACACTCGGATACCGCTAATCCTCCGACTTCCGGGAGCCATTCGCCCAGGCGTGAGGGTCCCCGGTCTGACGCGCATGACGGACCTCACGCCTACTATCGTTGACTACCTGGAGGTTCCAACCCCGGATATGGTATTCGACGGTCGGTCGCTTCGTCCGTTGATCGAGGATCCGCAGGCCGCGACGTCGGGCATATGCGAGGCGATCCACCTTACGGAGAACACCTGGATGAAGAAGAGAGGTATCCGAACACGGGAGTGGAAACTGATCCGAGCGCTCGAACCGGACCTCCACGGCTTCGCGCCTATCGAGCTTTATGACATGACCCATGATCCCGCCGAACGGGACAACCGGGCCGCCGACAGGCCGGATGTGGTGGATGCACTGAGCGAACAAATGGACCGACACATCGCGGCCCGTGTCGCCGCCGCGGATCTACCCGATCCTCTTCCCCTCCAGCCGATCCCGCTTCGTCGTATCGGCAAGGCTCCTGCCGCGACGAAGGACACGGATCGGACGATCGAACGATCGGGCGATGACAAGCGGCCCGATGGCGACTTTGTTGGTTACGTTCGAGACGAGCGCACATCATGACCGATGTTCAAGCCCTCGCCCTCGGGTTTCTTCAGGGCTTTTCCGAGTGGCTGCCGATCAGCAGCACGGCGCATGTCGCCGTCGGCCTTCGTCTCTTTGGTCTGAGCGATTCGGCAGCGTTCGGTTCGGTGTTCACCGCCGTTAGCCAGCTCGGTTCGGTCCTCGCCGCACTCATCTACTTCCGTCGAGATATCGCTGCGGTCCTCGCGAAACCCGGGTTCATGGGTCAGGCCGTCGAGGCGGATCAGACAGATCGACGATTGCTCCTCCCGATCGCCGCCGGAACTCTGCCCGTCGTAATCTGCGGCCTGTTATTCAAGGACGCGATCGAAGGCCCGCTCCGTGGCATGAACGTGATCGCAGGCTCGATGATCAGCTTCGCCATCATACTCGCGTGGGTCGACTGGCGCTCCACGAAACAGCGGACGCTCGGCTCCATCACTCTGATCGATGGGATCATCATCGGCATCGGCCAGGCTTTCTCGCTCATCCCCGGCGCATCCCGGTCCGGCACGACGATCACGGCGGCGCTCGCGGCAGGCTTCGAGAGGGCCACCGCGGCGCGATTCTCCTTCCTTCTGAGCCTGCCAGCGATCACGGGGGCCGGTCTCTACGAACTGATCCGACACTGGGAGGCCGTGATGGCCGCCGGCATGGTACGCCCCATCGTCATCGCCACAGTGACGGCATTCGTCGTCGGGTGGGCGAGCATCGACCTGTTGCTGAAGTTTCTGCGAAGGAACTCGATGACCGCCTTCGTCCTCTACCGATTCGTCGTTGGCGGAGTCATCATCATGCTCGTCATGAGCGGGGTCATCGCGCCGTAGCCGCGATGCGCTGTCACGGATGCGCCACAGAGGTTCTCGCCTCCCGTAAGAGGCGCTCGGCATAGGCGCGCCATTCCCGGTCACCGATGTGCGGCAGGATCGTCTCCAGTCGATCGGCTCCTTCGGCGTTACGCCCAAGCTTCCGAATAAGGCATGCCGCGGCTTTGACACCGGCGATGGTCCTGTCAAGTTCCTCCTCGGCGCCCTCGGCCACGCGCACGAAGAGGGCGGCCGCTTCCTCTGATTGTCCGGATTCCGCGAGAGCGCCCGCCAGATTCATGGCATCCGACAGAGGCAGGGGTATGAATGGGATCTCTTCTATGAGCCGTCCGTAGCGTTGAGCCGCCTCGGGCAGCGAACGCCGATTCATGGAGTCGAGTACCGCGATCGCTGCATGTTCGGCGGCCCGTTCTCCGTCGCCCACCCTGGCAAGGGCAAGAGGGAGTTGAATCAGCGCGTCGGCATCGGTCGGCACGAGCCTCAGGACCGCCTCCCATCGCTCCACATCGGCAAGGGCGCCGCCCACCATCTGGTGGGGAGGCTGGCTACGGAGACGCTGTCGGCGGAAGGCTCGGCCGGCGATCGCAGCGAACAGAATGCCGTACAGAAATCCCGCGATGTGAGCCCAGTGTGCCGCGGCAGCGCTCCCGGATCCTGGCGCAGCATAGGGGCGCAGACCGATATTCGCGATCTCCACGATCACCAATGCTACGATCAGAGGGAGCGCGGGGATCACCCAGGGCCTTGTGCCGATCCTGAGGCGATCGTGATGGAATAGGGCTGCGTAAGCGCCTAGCGCCGATGCGGCGACGCCTGAGGCGCCTATGATGAGGACGCCTGGCTCCTGGATCCGGTCATGGGCTCCCGTCCAGGCCTCCAGGCCCCCGGTAATCGCCGCACCCGTGATCACCAGAAGAGCGCACCTTCGCCATCCCAGGGCCGCTTCGAGGCTCGGACACGCCAGAAACAGCAGCAGTGCGTTCACTGAAACATGGAAGAGATCATCGTGGAGCAGCCAGTAGGTCAACAGGGTGTGCGGGCGGACGGACTCAGGCGTCAGGGCAAGCGCGGCGAACCATCGAATCGGCAACGCAGGCCCGAGTATCAGTGTCGTTCCAGCGATGACGCCGAAGACGATCATGATCAGGAAGACCACCGACAGCGTAACGATCGGTGCGGTTCGAGGCTCTACCGATGCCGCAGAAGGGACGTACATGGGAGCAAGTCCGGCTCGAGGGCTAGCCGACGCTCAGCGTCCGGTATCGAGTTCCTCGTCAGGGATGTCGAAGTTGGCGTAGACCTGCTGGATATCATCGTGGTCCTCAAGCGCATCCAGGATCCGTAACACCTGCTGCGCTTCCTTCCCTTCGACTCTCGCCGTAGACGACGGTATTCGTGTTACATCCGACGAGGTTACGGGAAGACCAGCAGCACGCAGCCGTTCTGTCACATCGGAGAGTTCACCCGGCGATGCGAATACTTCATAGTTGTCTTCAGTGGTCTTGACATCCTCGGCGCCCGCATCGAGCGCAGCGGCCAGGACCGTGTCCTCATCCGATCCGTTTCGTTCGATCGTGATCAGGCCTATGGGAGGGCCGAACTGGTAGCTAACAGCGCCGTTCTCGGCAAGGCGGCCGCCGTTTTTGTTCAGAATGCTGCGAACATCGGCGATCGTTCGGTTGCGGTTATCGGTGGCGCAGAGGATCATCATCGCCACGCCCCCTGGCCCGTACGCCTCATACAGCAGCTCATCGATCGCGGCGCCCTCCACCTCGCCGGTGCCCCTCTGTATCGCGTTCTTGATCTTGTCCTGGGGC
This sequence comes from Chthonomonadales bacterium, assembly GCA_013360745.1. Lineage (GTDB taxonomy): Bacteria > Armatimonadota > Chthonomonadetes > Chthonomonadales > CAJBBX01 > JABWBA01. Next base: position 10,164 of record JABWBA010000072.1, read on the forward strand.
ATCGAGGCTTCGCGGGCTTTCTGGACTGCGAGACGGAGTCGAAGATTCGAATCGGGATTTCCACCACCGGATTTTGCGGCGACGATAATCTCCCTCGCCAGTTTCGTGAACCGCGCACCGCGCTCGGCGTCCTGCTTGCCTTTGCGCAGCCGAATGTTGTGCCACTTCGAATGACCGGACAACCGGAGCCCCCTCGTTCGTAAATATGTCGGATGTGCTGGATTATATCACATCACGGGATTCCTGGCTGGCCCATGCTGACGCCAGCATGATAGGAGGAATCGGCCGGGTGGCGTAGTATAAAGCCTGGTAGTGTCTGGAGGCACAATACTCGGATGGCACAGGTTCGCCCTATCGCCGTACTGGCTCGACTGGCGGCAACGCTCGTTTGGCCGTCTCCGAACAGCCCGAGTAGAGGCTTCTCCAACCAACAGTGACCGCCCAGCGGATCTATAAGGAACCCCGGCGCGACGCCGCTTCCGGTCCGCCGGAGCCTCTCTATGTCGTGGCCGTTGAGGATAAGGAAGCCGACGCCGAACTCATTGCTCTCACCCTGCGGCGGGACGGCTTTACCGTCACTCTGGACCGAGTCGACACCCGGGACGGCCTCATGGACGTTCTCAACGACAGGCCGGATGTGGCTCTGGTCGATTACAGTCTCCCACGTTATGATCCCCGAGCGGCGGTTCAGCTGATTAAGGAGATCCAACCGGGAGTGCCTATCCTCGTCATGTCAGGCGCCGTCGGCGACGATGCCCTTGCGAAGCTGACACGACTGGGCGCCGATGACTACATCCAGAAGGATAGGACCGCGCGGCTTGGCCAATCGGTGCGGCAGTTACTGCGACAAAGCAAGGGCGCCGAAGCCGTTCAGGCCGCCCAGCTGGCACAACGCCGCTCAGCGATCCTGTTCCACGCGTTATTTGAACAATCCAGCGATGGTGTACTCCTCATCGATGCGTCCTCCGGCTGCGTGATCGAGGCGAACGCCCATGCCGCGGTGCTGCTCGGGATACCCGCGGAGAATCTTATCGGCCAGAAATACAGCAGCATCCTTCCACCCGGCGCGAGACACGTGTTGTCCTCCTATTTGGATGGAGAAGAAGGGATCGGGGCTCCCGTCAACCTGCCCGTCGGCAGGACCGTGGTGGCGATCGCAAGAGCAGATCAGTCAACCGTCTACATCGAGGCCGCCGCTTCGCTGATCCAGCCCCCTGCGTCCCATTCGATCCTACAGGTGATTCTGCGCGATGTATCAGAGCGACTGCGGTTGATCGATGCCCTCCGACAGGAGAGGGATCACCTCGATGCCATCGTCGCGCAGCGCACCGCGCAGCTCTCAGCGGCCAACGCGGAACTGCGAGAGGCGAACCTCCAACTCGAAGCCGCAAGCCGCCTCCGTCGCAAGTTCCTCCGGAACATGCACCACGAGCTCAAGACACCTCTAACGACGATCATCGGGCACACGGACCTCTTGCTCGATCAAGACATCGATGGAGCACAGCGCGGGCCCATTGCGCGCATCTCGGATGCCGGGCAGCATCTTCTAGGGCTCATCAACGACATGCTTGACCTTACGGAGATCGAGTCGGGCACGTTGCGTTTCTCCATGACCTCTGTTCCCCCGGCCCTGATGGTCGAGGGAGCCATCGCCGTCCTGGGTGACCGCATCCTCCGTTCGGGCATCACCGTGACCTCGACCATCGACCCCGGCCTCCGGGCGGTGCGGGGTGATGTCAACCGCTGCCGGCAGATCATGCTGAACCTTCTGACCAACGCGATCAAGTTCACACCCAGGGGCGGCGCCGTCGAAGTCCGATGCCGCTTCGAAAAGCCTGATCGCGCTCTCATCACCGTACGCGATACCGGACGAGGTATCTCCGAGCACGATCTCGAACACATATTCGAGGAGTTCTATCAAGTCGATCGAGCCTCGGATACGGCGGCGGGCGGAACCGGGATCGGGCTCGCGCTAACCCGTTCGCTGGTCGAGCGACAGGGTGGCAGCATCCATGTCGAGAGTCAGCTCGGAAAAGGAACGTGTTTCACGGTAGTCCTTCAAGGAGTTCCCTCCGACGAAGCCGCCGCAGCCGGCGCAGACCACTCCCAGGCGCCCTGAGAGGAGCGTACAATGGCTGATCCACAGGAAGCTAATAGTGCGACTATGCTCGTAGCCGTCATCGAAGACGAGCCCGACATACGGTCCTATATGGTCGAGGCGGTCCAACGGAGAGGTCATCGGACGATCGAAGCCGCCGACGGCTTTTCGGGGCTCGACCTGATCCGCAATGAGGAGCCCGATCTTGTCTTTCTGGACATCATGCTGCCGGGAATCTCCGGACTGGCAGTGCTCCGGAGCATCCGCGAGGAGCGCCTGGACCCGATCGTGGTGATCAATACCGCATACGGATCCGAAGACGCTGCGATCGAAGCGCTGCGCCTGCGAGCGAACGACTATCTTAAAAAGCCCGTCCGACTGGTAGAGCTTACAGGCGTCCTGGATAAGTACCAACCGGTTGTCGCCGCCCGTCGGGCGCCGACGGCCTTGCCGGATTTCGTCGTATCCAAGCGGTGCCATGTACGCCTGGAAAACGACCTTTCGATCGTCGCGGTCGCCGCGGAGTATCTGACGGCAGAGGGCGAACTCGGGCGGTGGCGGGATGGTACGCTGGGCTGCACTCTCGGCCTCATGGAGCTGATCATCAACGCCATTGAACACGGGAATCTAGGGATCACCGGACCCGAGAAACTACGATGTCTCGCCACTGCGGGCGACGCGTACGGGGGGCTGCTGCGGGAAAGGGCAGCCGAACCCGATCGCCGCCAGCGCTCCGTTCATATCGAGCTCATCAGCACCCGGGATCAGTCGGAGTGGATCATCGCGGATCAGGGGGACGGATTCGACTGGCAGACCGTGCTGCAAGGGTTGGGCGCCTTCGATACCATCGATGTCCACGGACGGGGCATCTTCCTCGCGTGCGCATCCTTCGACCAAGTCGAGTACAATGAGATCGGCAACACGGTTCGGGCCGTGAAGCTCAAGAGGCCGGTGACTTAGTTTACAGCCGACTTTGCGCCGGATCATTGACTCAACAGACACGGTGGCTGTATAATGGCAAGGTTATCCGGAGCGGTTGCGAGCTTGTGATGCCGCGCGGATGTACCCACAACGTACACAGGAGGCCGCGTAGGGAGTTCAGTACCATCCCTTCGAGTGCTGCTCGATACTGACCGTATTGATACTGGCAGTGTCTGCGTAAGCCCCTCCTCTGTGCGAGAGGGGCTTTTTGTTTCAGTATGGAGGGGCTGATGCCGACCATCAACCAGTTGGTTCGTAAGGGACGAAGCCGAATACGGAAGAAGAGCGCGGCGCCTGCGCTGCGAGGCAATCCGTTCCGGCGCGGAGTGTGTCTTGTGGTGCGTACCGTGCAGCCGAAGAAACCGAACTCGGCGCTGCGGAAGATCGCCAAGGTCCGCCTGACCAACGGGATCGAAGTGACGGCGTATATTCCCGGCATCCAGCACAACCTCCAGGAGCATTCGGTCGTGATGGTGCGCGGCGGTCGCGTCAAGGACCTGCCCGGCGTCCGGTACCACATCGTTCGGGGCACGCTCGACGCTTCCGGCACAGCGAACCGCAAGACGAGCCGATCCAAATACGGCTCCAAGCGGCCCAAGTAGGAGACTGTACAGATGCCAAGAAAGGGACCTGCAAAGAAGCGAGTGATCCTCCCGGATCCCGTATTCGGCAACGTCATGGCCCAGCGCTTCATCAATCGAATCATGCTCGATGGCAAGAAAAGCGTGGCCGAGAGGATCTTCTACGGAGCCCTGGCCATCGCCGAGCAAAAGACCGGAGACTCGGGCCTCGAAGTATTCGAGAAGGCGCTGCGGAACGTGATGCCTGTGATCGAAGTCCGCCCTCGACGCGTCGGCGGATCGACGTATCAGGTTCCGGTTGAAGTACGGCCGGACAGGCGCGTATCTCTCGCGATGCGCTGGATCACCACCTTCGCCCGTAAGCGCTCCGGACGGAGCATGCAGGAGAAGCTGGCCGCAGAGCTGATGGACGCCGCCAACAACCAGGGCGCAAGCATCAAGCGCAAGGAAGATAATCACAAAATGGCGGAGGCGAACAAGGCCTTCGCTCACTATCGCTGGTAAGGAGGCCGGAGACTGAGTCGCGAGACCGCAATCTCATGACGATCTAGAACCGGACAAGAAGATGTCAAGGCAGTACCCACTCGAAAAGATACGGAATATCGGGATTGCGGCTCATATCGACGCCGGCAAGACAACCACAACTGAGCGGATTCTCTTCTATACCGGTCAGACGTATAAACTCGGCGAGGTGCACGATGGCACCGCCACCATGGACTTCATGGCGCAGGAACAAGAGCGGGGGATCACCATCGCCTCGGCCGCGACCACCTGTTTCTGGCGCGAGCACCGCGTCAACATCATCGATACGCCTGGCCACGTCGACTTCACGGCCGAAGTAGAACGCTCGATGCGAGTCCTCGACGGCGTCGTCGCGCTCTTCTGCGCTGTTGGCGGCGTTCAGCCCCAATCGGAAACGGTCTGGCGACAGGCCGGCAAGTACCGCGTTCCGCGAATCGCCTTCGTCAACAAGATGGATCGCATGGGCGCGGACTTCCTCCACGTCGTGGAGCGTATGCGGACACGCCTTGGCACTGTCGCCGTGCCGATCCAACTGCCGATCGGCGCCGAAGACGACTTCCGAGGTATCGTCGACCTCGTCTCGATGCGTGCGATCCTCTATAATGGCGCGGATGGTCGGGAGTTCGATGTACAGGATATCCCGGACGACATGAAGAGCCAGGCGATCGAATGGCGCGAGAAGCTCATCGAAGCGGTCGCTGATTGCGACGACGCATTAATGGCCAAGTACCTCGACGGCCATCGCATCACTCCAGAGGAGATAAAGGCCGCACTCCGCCAGGGCACTATCCGAGATAAGATCGTTCCGGTGACCTGCGGCGCATCCTACAAGAATAAAGGTGTACAGCTGCTCCTGGATGCCGTCGTCGATTACCTCCCCTCACCGCTGGACCTCGAGGCCGTTCCGGGCACCGAGCCCAGAACCGGGGGCCGGATCACGCGCACCGCTTCGGACAACGAACCGTTCAGCGCTCTGGCATTCAAACTCGTCTCCGATCGTTTCGGCACCCTGACGTTCATCCGCGTCTATTCCGGCACACTCGCCAAAGGACAGACGATCTATAACGCGACCAGAGAGCGTAAGGAACGGGCGGGACGTCTATTGCTCATGCACGCGGACAAGCGCGAGGATATTGAGACCATTTACGCAGGCGATATCGCCGCTGTCGTAGGCCTGCAGTACACAACGACGGGGGATACTCTCTGCGACGAACGTGATCCGATCGTTCTGGAATCGATTCAGTTCCGAGAGCCCGTCATTGCGCTGGCCATCGAACCCAAGGCGAAAGCCGACCAGGAGAAAATGGGAGTAGCGCTCCAACGCCTCGCGTCGGAGGATCCGACCTTCCGTATCAGCACCGATCAGGAGACTGGCCAGACCATCATCTCCGGAGTGGGCGAGCTCCACCTCGAGATCATGGTCGATCGACTGAAGCGTGAGTTCAATGTCGAGGTCACGCAGGGAGCTCCCCAGGTCGCCTATCGAGAGACGGTGTCGAGAGAAGCGAAGGCTCGCGAACCCTATAAACGGCAAACGGGCGGACGCGGCCAGTACGGTGATTGCGAACTTATCGTCGAGCCGCTAGCTCCCGGCTCCGGGTTTGAGTTCTCCAATGAGATCGTCGGCGGTGCGATCCCGAAAGAGTATATTCCGCCGATCGAAGCCGGCGTGCGCGAAGCGCTGGACAGCGGCGTTCTCGCAGGCTTTCCCGTAGTCGATCTGCGTGTCAGGGTCGTCGACGGTTCATTCCATGAGGTCGACTCGTCGGAGATCGCCTTCAAAATCGCGGCTTCGATGACGGTCAAGGCTGCCGTACGAAAGGCCGCTCCGATCATCAAGGAACCGATTATGAGCGTCGAGATCGTCGCACCAGAGGAGTTCCTCGGCGATGTCATCGGCGATCTCAACGCACGACGAGGACGGATCGAAGGTATGGAGCCCTCTCACGGCGGTATGCAGACCATCCGTGCGATGGTCCCGCTGTCCGAGATATTCGGCTATGTGACCACGCTCCGTTCGCTGACGCAGGGACGAGCGGATCCCTCTGTCGAACCGTCCCACTATGAGGAAGTTCCCCGCAGTCTGGCCGAGCAGATTATCGGCCGAGCCCAGGGAAAGCAGTACATCACCCACTGATCCCACGGGTCCAGGACGACCCGAGCGGGCGGAGGTAATCACGAATGGGAAAGCAGAAGTTCGAGCGAAGCAAGCCGCACGTCAACATCGGCACGATCGGCCATGTCGACCACGGCAAGACGACCCTG
>JABWBA010000073.1 GCA_013360745.1 Chthonomonadales bacterium
AGGCGCCACGGCGACAGCTCGCACCTCCGCTGCGGAGCCCTCCATCAGCGGCGGAGCGCAGCGGTCGATCCCGCATGTGCCCGCGCCCGCCGTGGCTCCTCTGCCCGATCGGATGCCCAGGGTCGCCACCAGCATGGTGGGAGTCGGGCCCGTCGAACCGGGCCGTCGAGCGGCCGCATCCGTGCCGCCCACCGTCCGGGTGAAGCGGGGCGAAACGCTGACGGATGTGAGCCGCAAGACGGGGGTCAGCCCTGCGGAGATCGCCCGACTGAATAACGTCAAGGCCGGGCCCAACGCGACTCTGCCCGAGGGCCGCTCGTTGATCGTTCCGCAGATGGGCGCCTTCGACGTCGCGTTCGACGGCGTGGTGCTGGCCTTCGACGTGGCGCCCAGGGTTCAGGCGGGGATCGGCCTCGCGCCCATCCGCCAGATCTTCGAGCATACCGGCGGACGGCTCTACTGGTATCCCGGCAAGCCGGGTATGGTCCGCGCGGTGAACGACACCCGCGAGATCGAGCTCCGGATCGGGAGCCCGAGCGCCGTCGTCAACAACCGCATGATCACGCTCGAGCGAAGCCCATTCATCGAGTCGGGCCGGACTCTCGTCCCGCTGACCTTCGTCCGCGACGCGCTCGAGGTGAACGTGCAGTACGACGCGAACTCGGGCCGGATGCTGCTGCGCACCAAATAGCGCCGCAGTCGCTCATACGAGCCATCGAGCCGCCCTGACGCTCCGGCGTCGGGGCGGTTTCGTTTGCGCTCCTACTCGTTGACCCGTTCGCCCCAGAGAAGCCGGTTGTGCACCTTGTCGTAAAAGCTCGCCGCTGAGAAGACCACCAACCGGGTGACGAACTCTGCTCGACGAACGCGTACGTGATCGCCGCCGATCAGGGCGAACACCGCCGATCCGTCGGCGCTGAACTTCACCTCGCCGCCGTCCGTCTCGATCACGCAGTCGACCTCAAGCGAATCGGGCAGGACGATGGGCCGTGCGGCGAGTGTATGAGGGCAGATCGGGGCCACGAGGAGAGCGCTGAGGTTCGGATCCATCAGCGGCCCCCCGACCGAGAGGGCATAGGCGGTGGAGCCGGTCGGGGTGGCGACGATCGCGCCGTCCGCGAGGTACTCCATGGAGGGCCCGTCGCCGATCCGCATCAACAGGCCGAGCATCCGGGTCATCGCGCCTTTGCTGATGACGATTTCGTTGAGGCCCACGGCTTCGTGGATAACCTCGCCGGACCGGAGCACGGAACCGTGCACCATGACCCGATCCTGGACGGCGAACCGTCCGTCGATGAGAGCGTCGACATGGGCCTCGACATCCTCGGGCTTGCCTTCGGTGATAAACCCGAACCGCCCCATGTGGAGGCCCAGGATCGGTGTGCCGAACGGGGCCGCCTTCCGCGCAGCCCGGAGGATGGTGCCGTCGCCGCCGAGCGTGATGATCAGGTCGGTTGCCTCCGGCCACTCGGGCATCGCGTCGCTGCCGTCCGTACGGACGAGGGAGGCCTCGACCGCACGATCCGCAAAGAGCCGCTCCAGGTGACGGCCGGCGGCTTCCGCACCCCGTTTGGCGGGGTTGGCGAGCACGGTAACGTGGTTCAGCATCGTCCGGGCGTCCGCGTCGTCCCCCGGTCGGCGGCGATCATGCGGTATCCGCCTCCACGGCCTCGGTCAGGCCGGCGCGGGCGATCATCCGTCGAACCGCCTGCCTGCTGAGCCGTCGGATCGGCAACTCCGGCGCGTCGGCGATGGCCCAGAGCGTGTGGGCCGCGACGGCGGCGGCCCGACACAGGGCCGGCTGCGACACCTTCTCGAAGGTGTCGCCGGCGGAATGGTAGTAGCGTCCGCCTCCCGACTCGGGCAGCGGACCGTTGAGTCCGACGATGGGTACGCCCTCGAGCATGAACGGCTGATGATCGCTGTGGAGCGCGGCCTGAGACGTGAACTCGGGCCGCATCCCGAGCGGAGCGAGCTGCTGGGCAAGGTCGCGAAAGAGCCGGGGCGGCTCGCTGACGCCGGGCAGCCAGTAGCCCGAGGGGTCGCCGGTCATGTCGAAGTTCATCACCGCGGCGATAGCGCCGAGCTCGTCGGCATGGGCGCTAACGTACTGGCGCGAGCCTCGGAGGCCGGTCTCCTCGGCTGCCCAGAGGGCAAACCGGATGCTCCGCCTCGGCGTCCGGCCCACGGCCATCAGGGCTCGAGCGGCCTGCAGCACGATCGCGCAGCCGATCCCGTTGTCGGTGGCGCCCTGCGCGACATCCCACGAATCGAGATGGGCTCCGGCCAGGACGATCTCATGCCGGTCCTCGGCCCCTCCGATATCGGCAAGGACGTTCCTGGCCGTGCCGGTTCGAGTGGTATTGGTCATTCGGATCCGCACCTTCGGTCGGACGCCCGCCTCCAGTTCCCGTCGGAGCCGGCCTGCGTCCTCCGCCGTCAGGCCGATGCTCGGGATAGGGGATCCGTTCCGGTGGCAGACGCCGGTCCTCGGCAGGCAACCTGCGGTCGCGCCGGCGATGATCAGCCCCGCGGCTCCCCGCTCCACGGCCCAGGCCAGGCGTTCGGTCCGGTGCGGATTCCTCTTGCCGGGAGGAGCGGTCTCGTCGCAGAGCGCCAGCGCATCGCGCGCGAGTTCGCCGATTCGGTCGTACTCCTCCGGCAGGCCGCATCCCACGTCGACTATCGGCGCGGTGACATCGCATTGGTCCGGTGCGAATCCATGCGCCAGGGCGTTCAGCGGGCGGGGCTGCGGGGCGATGACCTCGGCGAGGAGGCTGCCCCTCTCCCAGACCGGGATCTCCAGGCTTTCGTAGCGGACCCGTTCGAGACCGGACGATTCGAGATGCCGGGCCGCCCAGTCCTCCGCACGATCGCCCGATACCGCGCCGCTCGTCCGGCCTCCGATCTGGTCGCACAGGTCCCGAAGCGCGTCATAGGCCATCGGTCTCCCCAGGCACTCGGCCAGGAGGCGGTCGGACACATCGGGAGGAACGCTCATCACGGCGCTTGTTCGCCGCGTCGGCGCCGGATTCCTGCAGAGTGGGACGATAGGACCGCCCATTCATCGGTTCGGCCAGCGCCGGCTCAGACCGAAGGGATTCGAGGGATGAGAGACCGGTCCGACGTCGGTTGGGAGCATCATTCGATCCCGAACGGCGCAAAGGCGACCAAAACGGTCGTCTTTTATGGTATTCTACGATTATCAGGGAACTACCCGTAACCATAAACGGATATGGATATCTTGATTAGGTGCGCGATCCGTCGGCGGCGGCTGCCTGACGCGCACAGAGAGGAGAACCATGGGTACTGATTACCTAAATACGCACGTAGCGGACCTGGTCATCGAGAGGCCGGGGCGGTCGCGCGTCTTCGAGAAGTTCGGCCTGGACTATTGCTGCGGCGGCCATCGCCCCTTGAGCGAGGCCTGTACGAAGAAGGGTGTCGCGGAGGCGGAGGTCGTCGCGGCGCTGAGCGAATACGACTCCAAGCCCCGAACGGAAGGCGAGAAGGACTGGGCGGCGGTTTCCATGACCGAGCTCGCGGACCATATCGAGCAGACCCACCACGCATACCTGAAGCAGGAGCTGCCCCGGATCGCCCATCTGGCTCGCAAGGTGAAGGCCGCGCACGGTCCCGAGCACCCCGAGGCCATCGTGGCCGAAGAGGCGTTCATGGCCCTGAAGGCCGAGCTCGAGAGCCACATGTTCAAGGAGGAGAACGTCCTCTTCCCGATCATCCGTCAGCTCGACAGCGGAAGCGGCGCCGGGCAGGCCCATGGCGGTTCGGTCGCGAATCCCATTCGCGTGATGATGCATGAGCATGACACCGCGGGACAGCTGCTCGCCAAGATGAACAACGCCACCAGCGGCTACAGCACCCCCGACGACGTCTGCAGCACCTATCGCGCCCTCATGGACGCCCTGGCGACCCTCGAGGAAGACACCCACATCCACATCCACAAAGAGAACTACATTCTCTTCCCAAGGGCGGAGGCTCGCGAGGCGGAGCTTCTGGGAGCCCCTGCCTGAGGTTATGGCGCTGGTTCGACGGGCGGAGGGCCGATCTGGATATCCTCCGCCCCGTCGGACAGATAGGCGTATAGATCGGCGCGCTTGAGGTAGAACCGGACGCGAACCCCGTCGCGGACGGTGGACCTCGACGGTCGATCAGCCCCGCCTCGGCGCAGCCCCCGCCCGTACCGTCCCGTTCCACGTATCTGGTTCAGATCCTCTTCGTTGATCTCCTTCGCCTATCGCTCCATACACCGCCTCCTTTGACCAGAGGGAGTTTGCGGTGTCTGAATAGCCGGAAGAGCATCCGTCGGCTTCCCACTTGCAGCGATATTGGACATCGTTTAGGTATAACCAACATTCAGCCTCAGATCAGGAGGTTATCAACATGTTTACAGGGAGTTCGGCGCCTGGCTGCATGGGGAACGATTGAGGTAATTACAGCTGTGGAGCAGCAATATCTGGATCAAACCAGATCGATCATTGCGAAATACCTTGATCCGAAGCAGCATCGTGCGTACCTCATTGGTTCGCGTGCTGTCGGTACGGCTCAGCAGTTCAGCGACATCGATATTGCGATCGACGGTCCCCGTTTGAAGAGCAGCGTTTATTTTGAAATGCTCCATGATTTTGAGGAAAGTTCAATCCCGTACCTTGTAGACATTGTGCAGCTTTGTGATGTCTCTGAGGATTTCAAACAGGTTGCCTCCGTAAGGATCCCGCTGAATTGAGACAACAATGACAAAGGCCGAATCACTGCTTCGATCGCTGCTCCTTGCGAAGGAAAAATACAAGGAAGCGCTTTCCTTTGAGGATACGGAACCTCTGAGGGAGAGCCTGATTCAGAGATTCGAATATACCGTTGAGCTTTGCTGGAAGCTCATGGCTGCAATCATAGCCCTTGAGGATGTGCCTGTCGCAGGAACCAGGAATGTAATCCGTGCAGCCGCGAGATTTCGATTGATTGATAACCCTGAACGATGGCTTGAATTTGCGGATCACAGGAACAGAACCAGCCATTTGTACCTTGAGGCAGTAGCTCGCATGGTTGCTGATTCGATAAGGGTTGATTTTTTGGATAACGTAGAGAAATTCCTCGAGCAGGCCAGGGTGAGGATTTAGGTTATCTCTTCCCAGGGGCGGAGGCTCGCGAGGCGGAGCTTCTGGGACCCCTGCCTGAGGTTATGGCGCTGGTTCGACCGGCGGAGGGCCGATCTGGATATCCTCCGCCCCGTCGGGCAGATAGGCGTATAGATCGGCGCGCTTGAGGTAGAACCGGACGCGAACCCCCTCGCGGACGGCCGAGTCGGGCAGCTTGCTCGACGGCCAGCCCAGACGCCCCCGCACCTCGTCGGCTTCGAACCGGGTGCAGACCGTACGATTGAAGCCGGGGATCGGTCGGCCTCGACGGTTGATCAGCTCCGCCTCGATGTAGCCCCCCGCCCGTACCGCCCCGTTCAACGTTAGCGACGGCGCCGTGAACCGTTCGACCCGACTCGTCGCAGACCCTTCGGCTTCGTCGGCGTGCAGCGAGCAGAACCCATCCAGACGGAGCGTGGCGAGGCCGATGCCTCCCTCCGCCCGGGGTTCATCGTGCGGCGCGCGAAAGCCGCCGTAGTAGAAATGGAGGCGATCGCCGACCACGACCGGCGCCCGGGCCGTATAGATCATGCCGGAGTCGAAGGCGCCCGCCTCCCCGAGCTCGATCCACGGCCGTCGGTCGGGCGGACGGCTCCAGTTGATCAGGTCCCAGCTCCAGGCCAACTGGATGTCCACCGTCCGGGGCGACCCCTCCTGTGCCGCGTACAACGCGTTGGGACTGTAGAAGCCCCGCTTGATGTAGCGAGCGTGATAGATCCATGGCAGACCGATGTAGAGACCCTGATAGGGAAACACGGGCATCCCGTAGATCTGGGTTGCGTCGGGATCCAGATCGTCCGCGACGAAGACCGGCCCGGCGATCGGCCGGGTCCATCGGTCGCCGTCCTCCGACCACGCCACACCGACGGCACGACCCCGTCGGTTGACGCTCTTCCATGTAGCTCCGAAACGCCCGCGAATGCCGTCCCGGAAGAAGTTCACCACATCGGAGGACGGGAACAGCGGCGTCCCCTCGGTCTCGGAAGCGAACCGCCAGCGGAGGCCGTCGGGCGAAACGGCCATCCGGGGGCCTGTGCCGTGGTCGTACCCGTATAGTCGGAATCGTCGCGCCGGATCTGATGCCCACGGGCAATGCAGGACGCTCGGGTTGTGGCAGCTGCCGCCCGTGGCAGTCCGATCGGCCGCCGAGACGACGAGATTATTCTTTCGGGAGCCGCGGAAGTTGATCAGGCCCAGCTCCGGCTTTGTCCAGGTGATCCCGTCGGTCGATTCGGCATAGGCGACGTGGTTGCCGTCGGCGATGACCTGGTACCAGAGTCGCAAGCGACCTCCCTCGTCCATGACCGTGCCGTACACATAGGGCCCGAACGTCTTCGGGTCGGTTTCCCACGGCAGATCCCTGCGAATCACCGGGTTGTCCGTCCGTTTCTCGGCCGAGTGGAACACCCGGGTCAGGCCCTGCATCTCCTCGATCACGGTCGCATCGAGGAACAGTCGCCGCCAGGGCCCCTGTGTCGGATCCGCGTACCCGCTCTCGGGTGAGCCGACGGTCGGGACCGCCTGGCGAGCCTCGGAGGCGGAGGCGCCCCGCGGCGCGGCAAGGGCGCCGGCGAACGCGGCGCCTGTAATGAAGAACGTCCGTCGGTTCATGATTACGCTCCCTTCGGGAAGGGCTGCCGGCTGGACGGATCCCTGCCCGTGTGATACGATGTCGATAGAGCCGCGCCGAGGCGGCCCGATGGTCGAGAGGAGGCGCGGACCGAACAGGAGATCAGCTCATGAGAGCGCTTCCCCGCTATATCATAACCGTCACGGCGATGTTGGTCGCTGTTCCGACGGTCGCAGCGCCGATCCCGGTGAGCAAAGCGCGGGTCTGGGAGCGGTGGGAACAGGCGCTGCAGAGCACGGGCCGCTACGACGACCCGGCCCGGGACGTGCGCCTTCAGGTGGTCTACGAGGGACCCGGGAAACGGACGCTCCGCGCCCCGGGGTTCTGGGATGGCGATCGGACGTTTCGCGTCCGCTGCGCGTTCCCCGCGCCCGGAAGGTGGCGCTGGAGGACGACGTGTTCCGATACGACCGACGGAGGGCTTCACGGTCAGACGGGAATCGTGGACGTAACGGCCTACAAAGGACCGAATCCCCTGTATCGCCACGGTTTCCTGCGGGTGAGTGCGAACGGTCGGTTCCTCTGCCATGCCGATCGGACGCCGTTTCTCTGGATAGGCGATACGGCATGGGCGGTCCCCTTCCGAGCCACGGCGGAGGAGTGGGCGATCTATCTGGCCGATCGGGTTCGGAAACGCTTCACGGATACGCAGGTCGGCCTCGCGCCATGGTGGTCGGGCGATCGGGACAGCCGCGGGAACAGGCCGTTTCTCGGCGCCGGGCTGAACCGACCGAATCCCGCCTTCTGGCGGGCATACGAAGCGAAGATTGAAGCGGCGAATCGGGCCGGGTTGATGGTGATGCTGGCCGGCGTCATGGAGCCGACGACCCGATACCCGGATCAGGACGAGGCCTGTCGGTTCGCCCGCTACCTTGCAGCCCGCCTGTATGGCAGTTTCGTGGTCTTTTCGCCGAGTTTCGACAGCGGCTACATGCCGCTCGGGGACGCCGTGGGTGCGGCGGTGAGGGAGGCCACCTCGGTCCATCTGATCACCCAGCACCCGGGAACGCCGAGCGGACGGTCGACCAACACGATCGCGGAGGCCTACCGGGACAAACCGTATATGGATTTCGCGGGCAACCAGACCGGACACAACGGAGGCAACCGGGAGCGGTGCGCGAGACAGGCGATCGAATGGAACCTCAGCCTGTGGAATCGGAAGCCGGCGCGGCCCGTTATCAACCTTGAAGCGATGTATGATGCGCATGGGTCGGGCGCATGGACGGCGGACGACGCTCGATCCCTCGGATGGCGCTCGTGGCTCTCGGGCGCGAAGGGCTACACCTACGGCGCCGGGCGTACGGCCGCGAAGGCGCCGGGGATGAGCGGTGGGCTCTGGTTCTGGGTCACCGATCCGTCGAAACCCGACTACTGGCGCAAGGCGCTGGGGTGGGCCAGTTCGGACCAGATGACCGTGATGCATGACTTCCTTGCCTCGATCGAATGGTGGAGATTGGAGCCGGCCTATCCGCTCATCCACGCAAGGGCGACCTCCGCCCGGGATCGGATCTGCGCCTCGGCCACACCGGAGCGGGACCTTGTGGTCGCCTACCTCCCGTCTGGCGACGGGATTCCGATCGATCTCACCGGAGTGCGGGGGTCGATCCGGGGGCGATGGCTCGACCCCGTTACCGGCAAGACGACGCCGATCCGCGGGCGGATCGAGCCTGCGCTGCAGACGCTGGCGGCGCCGTCGCCGGGTGAATGGGTCCTGGTCATTCAAGCGGGGCGCTGACACGGCGACGACGAGGATCCGTCGGGCCTACCTCTGAACTCTGTACAGGTGGACGGCGTAGGGCGCGAAGGTGTCCTCGATGCTGCCGTTGCGGATCGGCAGGGTCCGGTTCTCGCCGATCACCTCGACGACCGCCCGGTTGGCGAGCTGCGGCAGCGTCAGGACGGCCCTGGTGTCGGCGTTGCGCATCCCCACAGCGAAGAGATAGGTGGCATCGCCGACCTGTTTGCCGACAGCGGCCACCGCCGGACGCTCTGACGGTTGGGCGCCCGGGACCCGGATGTTCACGTTCAGATCCGGGCTGTTGATCACGGGCGCCAGGCGGGTGATCTCGGCGTTGAGCTCCGTGACGGCCCGGAGCATCGGAGGATCGTCCAGCAGCGCGCTCTCATTGAAGGCCGGTTTGAACTCGTGGACGAAGTAGATGAGCCCTCGCGAGCCGTGGATGATCCCCATCCAGGCCTGGGAACGGACCTGCTCCGGTGTGGCCTTGCGAACGCCATTGGATATCCGGGTGCACTCGAGGCAGTTCCAGACCGTCCGGCTATCCCCCGCCCATCCGCGGAGCCGCTCAACCCCGGCGCCGACGTACCACATATAGTCGATCGGCTTCGGCTTGTCGAGGCCTGCGATGGGATAGACATCGAAGGAGACGATGTCGCCTCCCTTGACGTAGGTCTCGTAGTCGGAGAGCTTCGCACCTGAACCGCGGCCGACCCATGTGTCGTTGATGACCCCCTGGCCGAGGTTGAGAAGGATCGGGCGGGTGGGGTCGTTGGCCCGAAGGCGGCCATATTCGGCCACGATCTTCTCCGGCGGCACGCAAGGGCCCCACGACTGCTGGCCGCTGGCATCGGTGACGGGCTGGGCGTTATCCGGTTCGTCCTGATGCATCCAGCCGACGATGATCGGATCGTCCCGATGGGCCAGGCCGACGGCGTTCTGCTCGCATATGACCGGCATGCGGGCTCTGGTGAGGGCGGCCAGCTGCTCCTCCGTGGGGCCCTGCCAGAGTCCGATGTAGAGGTTGATGCCGGCGCGCTGGAAGCGCTCCGCGTTGGCGGGGTTCTGCAGCCAGACCGCGATCGGGAAATAGCCCGGGCCGAACTTCGGGCCGTGTTTCCAGCGGGTCTGCCCGGCTGGCGACGCGACGAGCGCCGCCATGATACAGAGCGTCAGGGCCATGGTAGGCCTCCCATAACCGGTCCCGCTGGACACGCGTCGGCCATCACGCGATCTAGGGCGTCAGCGTCATGTTCACGGTAATCGTCGCATCGAGGCGTACGACTTCGGCCGCCGCCGTCTGGGCGGTGAAGCCGGCGCGCTCGGCGCGGACTTCGTACTGCCCGACCGGCACCCAGAACCCGTAGCTGCCGTCATCCTGCGTCGTTACCGACCCGAGGACCTGCCCATCGGACGTCCGTTTGAGCGTGACGGTTGTGCCGCTGTGCACGGTCTGCCCCTGCAGGGTCACCTTGCCTTTGATCGTCGTCGGGCCGCCGGGGATGCCTCCGACGGGCGGGCTGATCGGGATATCGCCCAGATGGTTCATCCCGGTCCCCAGGGGCAGATCGAACTCCAGGACTTTATCCTCGAACCCCGTCGCGCGGATCAGGCCCGCCGCGATACCGATCCCGCCCAGCCCCGCGGGAAGGTCCGCAAGGGAGAAGAAGCCGGAGGCGTTCGTCGTCGTCTTCTTTCCCGAGATGGTCACGGACGCGCCCGCAACAGGCGCAAGGGTATCCGACCGAACGACGGTGCCGTCCACACTGGCGTCATAGGCGGTGTCGGTCATGAAGATCGTGCCCAGGTCGTTCACTGCGTTCTCCGTCAGCGGCGGCAGGGTCTGGCGCAGAGCCGTCATACCAGCCGCGGTCACCTCGATCAGCGTGGCCGCGGCGGAGGCGTTTCTGATGGTGAACGAGCCGTCCGCGAACGTCGTCACGGCGCCGGCGCCGTCCACGCGAACCGTGGCCGATGGGTTCGGAGGCTGGCCTGTGGTGACCAGAAGGATCCGTCCCCTGATATCGGCTTTCGGTCCGCCGCCGCCTCCGCCGCAGCCGGCGCCGCCGATCAGGGCCACGGCCAGCGCAGCCGAGACCAGGCCTCTGGCTATCCCAAGCGTCCTACCTCGCATCCTGTTCTCCATCATCGGGTAATCACGACCGGCACCGCAAGGCGGGCGGAGTCGCTCTGGTCGGTCCGCGCGTTGATCACGAGGGTGTAGACGCCGGCGGGCACCGCGATCCCCCGATCATCCCGCCCATCCCAGAGGAGGGTGACGTCGCCCGGCTGAGCCGCTCGCCCCCGCTCCAGTTTGCGCACGGGCCGTCCACTCGAGCCCACCACGGAGGCCGTGATCGTGGCGGCCGAGGTTATATCGACGGTAAGCCGGACGATCCCCGTGGCGCGCGACGGAGTGATGCGCGGATTGAGGAGCCGACAGGCGTTCGGGCCGCGCTCTTCGGGCAATACCTCGAACACGCGCGTCGCGGCTCGGCCCGAGTTGAAGGTCAGACTGGAGGACGCATGGAGGTATTGCCGCCGACCGGAGGCCGTATCGACCAGACAGAGGCGTGTGGTTCGCGGCAGGCTCCCGGGCACATTCCAGGTGAGCGTATAGGTCTCCTCGGGTCGGGGCGTCTGCACGACGAGCCGCCACGCGCTGCGAGATCCCGAACCCCGAATATCGGAGATATACCGCCCTTCAGGGACGCCCGACGGACTCACCCGGACCTCGGGGAGCGGGCCGGCGGCCGACGGCGGGGCCTCGGCATCCCAGGCCGCATCGACGCCCGATGTTGCGCCGGTTGTCTGACCGATGTAGGCGGTCGAACCGCGTCCGGCGCCGTCCGCAACCGTGAACGCCACGGACCAGCCACGTTCGGCCGAGCGGGTCGGCTTCGGCGAGCGTTTGGCGGAAGCCGCTGCGCCGGGCGTCGGATAGGTGAGGGTGACGCCCTCGGAGACGAGGACGCGGATCCAGTAGCCAGCCCACGGCTCCAGGGTCTGGGCCGGATAGTAGCCGGACTGGGCAGAGTGGCCCCAGACGGAGGCCTCTCCCACTCCCGGGATGCTCTGCGCCACGATCCATCCTCGGGAGATGGCCGTAGCGAGGTTCACGGGGACGTTATCGGCTTTGTACTGGAACAGGAGGCTGCTGGTTTGGACCGCCGTCTCGTAGGGGTTGCCGATCTGGTTCCAGCCGTAGAGGAGGCCTACGGTGACGTCCCGATCCCGGGAGGCGAGTCGCCCGACGATCTTGATGTCGGTCGGGGCTTCCAGCGACAACCAGTAGCCCTTGCCCGGCGCGATCGGCTCCATGTTGGGATATCGGGCGTACTTGTCTTCGCCGGCGAGGCTCTGCCGCCATCGGGCCATCAAGAGGTTGGTATCGCGGAAGAGGGGCGTCCCGTTGGTGGGATCTAGCAGCGCCTCGACGACCCGCTGCTTGAGGGGCTGGATCGGGAACGAGACCATCGTGGGACCGGCTGGGAACGCATGGATCCGCTCGTCTGCGCCGCCGACGACCGAGAAGACGACCACCTGCTCGCCGACGCCGGTCACCATCTGCCGCACCACCGGGTCGCCGGCCGGGGGCGTGAAGGTGAGGATCGCACGTCTCGGTTTGCTGAAGAGCTCCGCATCCACGGCTGTTCCGAATGCTCCCTGAGCGACGGGTATCGGCCCGCTGGCCCTGCCGTCGGCCTCGATCTGGATCGTTCCCGCATCGGCGCCGACGACGACGCCCCAGAAGTTGTTGGGAGAGCCGATCCTGCCGGAGGAGCGGGGGGCGGTTTCGAGACGCAGCCCCTCGGAGGCGATGGGGAAGTCCATGGTGATCCGCATCCGGCCTTCCTGGCCCGCGTCCCCGCCGATCGTATTGAAGAACGTCGGCGCGACGGAGCCAATGCCCGATCGGATGTCGACCTGCTCATACTGGGCGCCGATGAATAGCCGGTTGGCCAGCGTGTAGTCCCGATAGATCGGATAGACGGTGGCGTTGAGGTCGATCTCATCCGAGACGCCGCCCGACGCCATGGCGGTCCGGTAGTAGAGGAGGATGACGCCGAGCCCGAAGTCGTCCTGCCCCGGGTCGGGCCGGAGCGGGGACACCTGCGCGTAGACCTTGGGGCCCAGCGAGACGCTCGTATCGAGCGCGTGCTGGCGCCGGTACCAGTCGCCGAAGGGCTGTCCCTCCACCGTACCGCCGCCCAGGGCCGCGAGGGATTGGACGGCCACGCCCGCGAGGCCGGGGACGTTGTTGCGGAGGGACGGATTGGACGCGAGCGCCGCGTAGTAGTCGGCGTTGAAGCGCGCAAGAAAGCCCGGTGTTTCGACCAGGACCTTGAGCCATGCGGTACCGGCCATCTGCAGTCTGGGCACCAGCATGTTCGGCCAGCCCGCTTGGTTGGCCACCGCATCCTTGCGCGAGACGGGGAAGAACCGATCGTTGGCAAGGGCCGGTTGGTTCAACCAGTCATAGCGGTCCAGAGCCTGCCACAGAGGATCGTAGACGTCGAGGTCGCCGAGCGTGCCTCCGAAGACCTGGGACGGCACGCCCTTGAGGGCGGACAGGGCGTTGCGGACCGTCATGACGGCGGCCGCGCGCGCCATGCCCCGTTCCCAGGCGTCATAGGAGATCGTCGCGGAGCCGCGAAACGCGAGGGCCATCATCTGCGCCAGGTTCAACACCGCGGACTGGGCCGAGAGGTTCTGCTGGAAGACGATCTCCTGGGTTGACACGTTATAGAGGCCGCCCGACAGGGCGTTCGGGTCGCTGATGATCGGCGTCATATTATCGCCGTTGAGAATCGTAACCGTGCCGGACCACGACGGCTCACCGAAGACCGCCCGGAGCTCGTCATAGAGGATGTTGACGACGGCGCGAAGGTCGGCCTCCCAGGCGGGCGTCCAGGCGCCGGGCGCCCCTGCAGTCGGAAAGGCGAAGGTAAGCCCTGCGCCGCCAGCGCGGGTTGTGCCGGAGCCTCGATGATCCGGATAGATCGGCTGGCCGTTCTGACGGAGCAGAACGATGTCGGGAATGCCGGGGGAGCTCCGTTCGGAGATAAGGCCCTGTCGTCGGAGGGCGGCCAGATAGGTCAGGACGCCCGGATCGCGTCTCGATCGCTCGGAGCGCACCGCCGCGGCGACGGCCTCCTGGACTGCCGGCGCCCGGCTGGTCCTCGGGGCATCGACGATGATGGCGCTCATGGGGCCGTTGGAGACCGTCTGGTAGGGCGCGTTGAGGACGTTCCGATAGGTCTGCGCAACGGCGGGCATGGCCGTGAGCAATGCTCCGGCGATGATAAGAAGATGGCGTCGCGGCAAGGCGGGCGTCTCCCTTCGAGTTCTGGACGGGCAGCGTACCAGGGTGGCGCGCATCACCCTGTTTACGCGCACGACCATACCGGTCGTTCCCGGCGCAAGGTGGGCCGACGGGCGCGTAGCAAGTATACTGTCCAGAGGGGCGCCGGGATGCATCCATCCGCGCGCCCGATGATGGAGGTTGCGCATGGCGCTCAGGCCAGGGGTCCGTATCGCCGTTGCGGCCCCGTTCCTCTTGGTCGGGGCGGTTCTGGCGTCGCAGGCTGGGGCGGTCCCGGAGCCGAGCGCGTCCCCGTCGATTCAGACCGTCCTTCAGCGATTTGCCAGCCCTCCGGCGGGCTACGGCCCGGCGCCCATCTGGTGGTGGAGCGGGGAGCGTCTGGACGTTCGGCGCCTCGAGTGGCAGCTGGACCGTATGGTCGAGGGCCACGTCCGGGAGGTTGTGATCGCCAATCTGGCGCCAGTCGGACCCCGTCAGGGCTCACAGGCGGATGTCCCGCCGTTCCTTTCGCCGCCATGGTGGAATACGCTCCGGCAGGTCCTTGCGAAGGCCCGCGCCAGGGGCATGCGGGTCTGGCTCTCCGATCAGCTCGGTTCGGCCAGCGGGGCGGCGCAGGGCCAGCTTATGGTCCGGCAGCCAGCGTGGCGCGCTCAGGAGCTGCGGCTCATCGAGAAGGAGATCGTCGGCCCGGTGCGCGTCCGGATGGCTGCGCCCGGCCGCGCCCTCGCTGCCTGCGCCGTTCCGCTCGATGCCGACGGCTCCCACCGTGGACCGGTGGCCCACATCAGCACGTCGCTGACCGACGGCTACCTCGACAAGATGATGCCCGAGGGCCGCTGGAAGATCATGCTCTTCCACGAAGCCCCGGGCGGCTTCGACTATATGAACGGCACGGCGGCGGCCAGGCTGATCAATCTCATCCACGGGGAATATGAGCGGAAGCTCCGCGGCTATCTCGGCTCGACGATCGCGGGCATCGTCACGGACGACCTGCCCCCGATGAACCGCTGGACCCGCGGCTTCCTGGAGGAGTTCCGGCGGCGCAAGGGCTACGACCTCCGCCCGCGGCTGCCCTACCTCTGGTACGATCTCGGGCCGCTCACCGCCCGGGTACGGTGCGATGTCGCCGAGGTGCAGGATCGGCTCCTGGAGCGGGCCTACTTCGGACCGCTGCGCGCATGGCACGAGCGCAATCGGGTGCGGTGGGCCGGCGGCCGAATCGGCGCGGCCGAGCTGCCCGGCGCCGACGGAGAGGACTC
Organism: Chthonomonadales bacterium; assembly: GCA_013360745.1. Classification (GTDB taxonomy): domain Bacteria; phylum Armatimonadota; class Chthonomonadetes; order Chthonomonadales; family CAJBBX01; genus JABWBA01. The sequence goes on from JABWBA010000073.1 coordinate 15,107, forward strand.
GGAGCTGCGGCCCCAGCTCCTCCGATGGCTGCATGCCCCGGGCGGCAGCGACGATTCCGCCATTCGGCCACTGAGCTCGCTGGCCCATCTGTACCAGCGCCCGCGTGCCTGGTTGAGCGGCTTCCACCGCCGCGGCTGGGCGCAGTCCCTCGAGGAGGCGTCGGAGGAGCTCCACGACGCGCTGATCGCGGGAGCCACCCTCTACAGCCCCAGCGCATGGTACTACGCGACGCTGGGCGGGTGGTGGGAATGGCGGCCGCCGGATACGTCGTTCCGTCAGCCGTACTGGGCGGCCTACTCCCTCTTCGCTGATTACACCGCTCGGCTGTGCTACGTCCTGAGTCAGGGCAGTCACGTCTGCGATCTGGCGGTCCTCTACCCGTCCTCGACCATCCGGGCGGGGACGAGCTTCGATGGGTCGGAGAGCGACACGGCCAGACGCGCCCGCCTGACATTCCGAACGGTGTGCGACGAGCTCAACCGCAGGGGAATCGACTACGACATCCTCGACGAGGAGTCGCTCCTTCATGCCCGCGTCGAGAAGGGGAGGCTCCGCGTCGCCGGCGAGGCGTATCGCGCGGCGCTGCTCCCACAGGTCACGACGCTTCCGCGCGCCGCCGCTCGCACGCTTGCCGGGCTGGCGCGCTCCGGCGGATTCCTTGCGGTTGCGGGCGAGCTGCCGTCGGCTTCCACCGACGCCGGCGCGGACGATCCGGCGCTCCGGAACATCGTTCGCGCCCTCACAGCCGCCGCGCCGACAGCGGAGGCGGAGGGCTCCGTTCTTGCGCTTCCGGGACTGCTGGTTGCGCCGGAATCGACCGCGAATCTCGTGGGGGCGACCGTGGCCCGATTGCCCGCCCATGCCCGGGGCGTTGCGCGCTACCTGCACCGGCGAATCGGCGGGAGGGATGTCTACCTGCTTATCGGCAAGGATTCGGGCACGGCCCGGGTGACGCTCCTCGGATCGGGTCAGGCCTCCGTGCTGCTGCCCTACAGCGGCACCGTGGCGGGCGCGACGACGGCGGCCTCGGGCGATCGGGTGGCGCTGCGAATCGACTTCGCCGAAAGCCGCGCGGCGCTCGTC
>JABWBA010000074.1 GCA_013360745.1 Chthonomonadales bacterium
CTCGATCGCATCGCCTAGATAGGCCTCGAGTTGTTCACGAGACTTGTGATCGAGGTGTTCGCGTGGCATCATCAGCGCAAGCGGGAAGTACTCGGCAAGGCCCTTATACAAGCCGTCAAGGTCCCAATCGAGACCGGTGTGGGCATCGGGGCAGAATAAGGCGATCGCGCCGGAGACGACCTCGCGAAGGAATCCAACGATCGTCGTTCGAAGATTTGCACCCTCCAGGATACGCCGACGTTCTGAATAGATAATCTCCCGCTGCTTGTTCATCACATCGTCGTACTGCAACACATGCTTACGTATTTCGAAGTGGTGTTCCTCAACCTTCTTCTGTGCGCGCTCAATCATCCGAGAGAGGATTCGCGCGTCCATCGCCTGGTCTTCCGCCCATGTGCGCAGCAGCGGATGCTGAGTTCGATCACCGAACAGGCGCCACAACTCATCTTCGAGGGAGACGAAGAAGCGACTCTCGCCAGGGTCACCCTGACGCCCGGAGCGGCCTCGCAGCTGATTATCGATTCTACGACTCTCGTGGCGTTCGGTCCCGAGGATAAAGAGACCGCCTCGAGCTCGGACCTCATCTGCGGCCCGCTGATGCTCTTCCGGCGTCTCGGTCGTCACGGAATCGAGAACCGAAGGCTTGCCGCCCCGTCGATGGGACAATACGATCGCTTCGTGCGGGGCCTCCGGAACATCGGCTGCATCAGCTTCGCCCGCCGCCGTATCGCCATTCGCTGATGCGGCCGCCGTCTGCGGCGCAGCCGCCGACTGCAGGTCCGCTTCCTGCACGGGCTTACCGCCGAGTAGGATATCGACCCCACGCCCTGCCATATTGGTAGCGATGGTTACAGCGCCCTTACGGCCCGCTTCCGCGATGATCAGCGCTTCCTTCTCATGGTATTTGGCATTGAGGACATTGTGCGGGATGCCGTGGCGAAGAGCTTCATCAAGCCCGTCGAGGATTTCCTCCTCGGGGGCGAGCTCGAGCAGAGTACAGATGGCTCTGAGGTTCTCTTCGTCGAGAGGGTCGGCTGGGAACGACAACTCCTTTGCCATAGGCACAAGACGTCCTGCGGTCAGCTCATCCAGATTCTGGTTCAGGATAGAGGACCATTTGTCCTTGACCGCCTTATCGATCTTTGCATTCTCCATCTTGCTCCTGATCAGCGACACCATACTCAGGAGCTGCAGACTCTCGGAGGTCAGGCGGGACGAGACCCTCTCCGACATCTCGATAGATCGAGTTCCAACCAGCACTGGCTGCTGTTTCGCGTACAACCGCAGAATCTCCGCGGCGATACCCCGGTACTTGTGTTCCGCCACCTTATAGATGATGTCCGGTTGATCCTTGCGGATCATCGGTCGATGGGTAGGTACAACGACCACATCGAGGCCATAGATCTTCCGAAACTCATCTTCCTCTGTCTTGGCCGTTCCCGTCATACCCGCTAACTTCAGGTAGAGGCGGAAGAGATTCTGGAAGGTGATGGTCGCAAGCGTCTGCGACTCATGCTTGATCTCGACATCTTCCTTAGCCTCGATCGCCTGATGCAGTCCGTCGGAGTACCGCCGGCCGAACATCAGGCGCCCGGTGAACTCGTCAACGATTATAATCTCTCCCTCTCGGACCACATAATCGATGTCCTTTTTGAAGAGGGCGTGAGCCTTCATAGCGGCCGTAACATAGTGCATCATCTGCGGATCATCGGCGAGGTTCCGGACACCGAGCATCAGCTCGATTTTGGTGATACCGGCGTCCGTCGGTGCAACTGTTTTCTGCTTCTCGTCGACAAGATAATGGATGCTGGGATTGTTCCTATCATGTTCCGGGTCATCCCGTTCCGCCTGGGTGGTCGCGTCCTTACCCCGACGCAGCTGGCGGATCACCCTGTCCACCTTATAGTACAGGCTTGTGTCCTGGTCGACGAAACCGGAGATGATCAGAGGTGTTCTCGCCTCGTCGATCAGAATACTGTCGACCTCATCGACAATGGCGTAATGCAGATCCCGCATAACGAGTTCGTCGTGATGGAAGGCCATATTGTCACGCAGATAATCGAAGCCGAACTCATTATTCGTGCCGTAGGTGACATCGCACGCATACGCTTCCCGCCGCGTAATGCGCCGGCAGTAGGTATAACGCGGATCCGGATCCTCATAATCCGGGTCATAGATGAAACTGCCGCCTTCGTCGCCGGTCTCCGGGCTCTGGCCCTGGATAATCCCCACCGACATACCGAGTAGATGATAGATCGGGCCCATCCACACGGCGCCAACCTTCGAGAGATAGTCGTTCGCTGTGACAAGATGAGCGCCGCGTCCGGCAAGGGCGTTCAGAAAGAGGGGAAGGGTAGCCATCAGCGTCTTGCCTTCGCCGGTCTTCAACTCTGCGATTCGGCCGTCGTGGGTAACCATGCCGCCGATCAACTGCACATCATAATGTCGCTGGCCGAGTGTCCGTTTCGCGGCTTCCCGAACGATCGCGAACGCCTCGGGCAGTGTTTTATCCAGCACTTCGTCGAGCAGGATCCGCGTACGATCTTTACGTTCGGATTCGAGGACACCGTCTCGTTCCATCGCCTCGATCCGCAGGCGCCATTCGGTCTGGACACGTTCGCGGAGCTCATCGGTTCGCTCGCGCAGCTGTGCATCGGTCAGGCGCTGAACTTCCGGTTCCAGTAATCCGATCTTCTCCGCCGTGGCGCGGTACTTGGCTAGATCGCGTTCGTTACTGTCGAAAACACGTCGAAGGAAAGCAGTCATGCAGCATCCTTGGATAGTAACCCCGGACCAGTATCGATCATCCTGGCGCTACTCGGCATCGGTGAGAGGGTTCACAAAAGAGTATACCCACGCGCCCATTACACCGTCAAAGCCGGTCGAACGTTGGCGATCGGGCTATACTGTGGAGTGAACAGGCCAGTAGGAGCGAAGCTCAATGCGGCGACGACTGATTTCAGGCTGGTTCGGCGCGCGGATTGGGTGATCCTTATCCTTGTATCCGTTCTGCTCGGTATCGGTCTGGTTGGCCTCAGGAGCATCGCCCTCAGCGGCGCGCCTTCGTATTTCAATCGTCAGATACTATGGGCGTTGATCGGTCTCTGCGCTCTTCTTGTTGGTCTCATCATCGATTGCGAACGCCTCGGCCGATATGTCGGGGTGATCTACGGAGTCAATCTCTGTCTATTGTTGATTGTAGCCATTGCCGGGAATGAGGCGAAGGGAGCCGTGCGGTGGATCGGGGTTGGCTCGTTTCGGTTTCAACCCTCCGAGTTCTCCAAGCTGTTCATCATCGTGTCGCTCGCATCGTTGTTCAATCGGCGCGCAGGCACGACACAGCACGCCGCGGTCTTTTTGCGTTCTCTTGGTCATATAGCTCTGCCGGTTCTACTTGTACTAAAGCAGCCCGATTTGGGCACAGCCGTTTCCATCATTGCGGTCTGGGTCGGCATTTCGTTCATCGCTGGTCTGCCACTCCGGTATCACATCATCTTCGCTGTTGCAGCGCTGGGTCTCTTTCTCATCGCCTGGCGGATCGGATTCATACACGACTATCAGATCGCGCGGTTGACGGCGTGCGTGAATCCCGATGCGGACCCTCGAGGAGCCGGATACCAGATACGGCAAGCGCGGATCGCTGTTGGGTCGGGGCAACTCCTCGGCAAGGGGTTCGGTCGAGGCACTCAAGCCCACGGACGCTTCATCCCTGAACGACAGACCGACTTCCTGTTTACCGTTCTTGCGGAAGAGGGCGGATTTGTCTTGTGTTTCGGTGTGATCGCCCTCTATGTGTGGCTACTGCTCCGCGGATGGGCCATCGTTGGAGCAAGCCGCGAGCCAATGAGCAGGTATGTAGCTACGGGTATCGTGTCGATGTTCTCGTTTCACATGGCCGTGAATATCGGAATGACGATCGGTCTCCTGCCCGTCACTGGCGTCCCGCTGCCGTTCATGTCCTATGGTGGATCCTCGATGATCGTCTCCCTTGCCGCCGTCGGGCTGCTAGTGGGTATCTCCATGCGCCATGAGCGGCTCGTCTTCTGAAGCGCCCCGCGAAGAGGCGACTCAAGGGCCTGGCGGCAATGAGGCTTCCAGACGACCGTTATCCCGGCTGGAGGTACTCCGGGCTCTCCGGATCTCAAATCTCGAAGCGATCACCGCAACTGTCCATACATCATTAACGGGAGGCGCCTTTCAGACCGGTTTTGCGCTGTGGTTAGGAGCCGGAAGTCTCTGGATCGGCGTCATCGGAGCCTTGCCTACATTCGCAGCGCTGGTGCAGATGCCGTCGTCTATATGGATCGAGCGCCTCGGTGAACGTCGCCGAGTAACAGCGTGGTTCTCGCTGCTATCGAGATCGATGTGGCTCCCCATACTGCTCGTTTCGTGGCTGCATCCTGAGGTACTGAGGCTTCCCGTTTTTCTCATACTCTTTGCCCTGTCCTGTCTCGCGCTACAGGTACCGATTCCTGCTTTCACATCCTGGCTATCCGACCTTGTTCCAGCTGATCATCGAGGTCGCTACTTTGGTCGACGCAACATGCTCGCTGGTCTCACGGCGCTGGTATCTACGCTGCCTGCGGCCTGGCTGCTTGATCGAGGGATAGAGCAAGGAGCTGTCTCGCAGGGGCACGGACTCTCAATGCTGTTTGCGATTGCGGTCGTCTTTGGTATCGTCAACTTCGTGCTTCTGATGCGCCAACCGGAACCTCCCATGGCGATGTCCCCATCGCCAGAGAGCTCAGGGCTTGTCGGAACGCTGTCACTGTATCGTTCGGTCATCGGCCGTGAGCCCTTTCGGCAGTTACTGCTCTTCAGCGCGATCTTCTCTATCGGTCAATTTTTCGCTGCCCCGTTCTATACCGTCTATGCGATCGAGGATCTGCACCTGAGCTATATGTGGCTCCAGGCGCTTGGCGGCGCCGCTAGTCTCTCAGCGCTGGTAGCGATGCCGCTCTGGGGGTACCTTGGCGATAAGTTCGGCAATAAACCTCTGCTGGCCATCGCCGTCATCGGCGTATCTCTAACCCCCTTGCCATGGCTCCTGGCATCGCCTTCTCGCCCGGAGATTACACTCGTCATTCTGATTCTGAATAACCTGTTCGGCGGGGCCGTATGGGCCGGTGTCGGCCTGCTCCAGTTCAATATGGTCATCGAGACGACACCGGCTTCGGGGCGCGGTCTCTACGTCGGCGCCTTATCGGCGGCTACAGGTGTGGCCGGTGGGCTCGCGCCCATCGTCGGAGGGATCTGTCTCGAATGGCTCCGCTCGTCGTCCGGCATGAGCGTGGGTATACCAGTACATGGTTACCATGCTCTATTCCTTGTGAATGCCCTCATACGAATACTGACACTGCCCCTCCTCCAGCGCATTCCATCGCGGGATCTCCGTACCCCTAGAGAAGTGATCGGCCAGCTTGGCACCGTACGCATGAACACCCTTCGTCACCTTCGGCGTCTGCAAAAAGGCACGAGTGAGACGGAACGCCACGAGGCGGCCGCCGCTCTCAGCGCCATCCGGTCGCCGCTCCCGGTCCTGGAACTCGCTCAGGCATTGAATGATCCGAGCCTGAAGGTTCGCAGGAGTGCGGCAATCGCTCTTGGCGAAATCGGGGATCCGGTCGCTGTAGCGCCGCTGCTCGAAGCTGTCTCATTGCCGGAATGTGATGTTCGGCTCGAGGCGCTGGATGCCCTGGGGCGACTGGGCGCCGAGGAGGCCGTAATACCGATCGCGAGGATCCTGCAATCGGGTGATGACCTTGACCGGCTGTCTGCAGCGCGAGCGCTGGGTCGCATCGCCCGTCCGGAAGCCGACGCTTATTTATTAGCAGGTCTCGAAGATGCCATGACGAGCGAGAACTATGAGCTCGCGACCGTACTTGTCCAGGCGCTCGGTGCGTGTGGATCGAAGGGTGCGATCTCGGCGCTCCTTGGGCTCCTGCCGAACGGTCCGCGATCTCTTCGTCTGGCGGCGGCTCAGGCGCTTGGCGAGATAGGGGATCGATCGGCATGTCCGACGCTCGGCGCGGCATTACTGGCCGCTGAAGACTATATCGTTCAGGCGCGAACGGCGGTGGCTCTTGCCGAATGTGGGTGTATCGAAGCGCTGCCATCCATCTATCAAGCACTCGACACGTTGGAGGTCGCCAGCCTTAGAAGGGAGGTCGCAGCCGCGATCGGCTCTTTGCTGCAAGATTCGGAGCTGTATCGGTGGCTCTCATCAGATCCGATGGTTCGAGACGAAGGCATAGCGCGCCGCTTACGACTGATCGGCCGCCCACGCAAGACTACTCCTATTGCCACAAGCGTTCGACGGCGGCCCTTTGCTGATCGGGCTCTTCAGGCCTATGGCGAAGGGGATCTCATAGGCGCGGCACGCCTCGTCATTGGAGGCTACAGCGGTGAGCCTGGGCCGATATCGGATATGATAGCGCTGGCATCCAAGCGCCTTCGGACCGATGCGATAACTGAGGAAGCGTTTCTTACACTTATCGCTGCCGTGACGCCGCGAGATGTGCGAGGGATAAATCCGTGAAGCGTGTCGTAAGCATCAGCCTTGGAACCTCGAAACGCGATAAGACGGCGCACACCAACATCGGCGGCGTTGACTTTGAGATCCGTCGCATCGGTACCGACGGAGACAAGCGCGGCTTTGCATCTCTTGTTCGCCAGTACGACGGAACCGTGGATTGCATAGGCGTAGGCGGCACCGACGCGTATCTTTACGCAGGGCAGAGAAGGTACGCCTTCAAGGAAACGTTGCGGCTGATGCAGGGAGCTCACCTAACACCCTGGGTCGATGGCAGCGGCCTCAAGGATACGCTTGAGCGGGAGACGATACGGCTGCTCGATGCATCCGGCGCCGTCCCTCTACGAGACATGCGCGTGCTTCTGGTCTCCGCGGTCGATCGTTTCGGCATGGCAGGCGCCCTGTCAGAACGGGCCAGCTCCGTGGTGTACGGTGACCTCATCTATGGTCTGGGTCTTCCCATACCCATCCACCGATGGACCACGGTTCAGCGGTTAGCCCGTCTGGCCCTTCCGATCGTCACGCGTCTACCGATTGAATGGATCTATCCGACCGGGGCGCGCCAGGAGGTGAATACACCGAGGTTCACCCGATGGTTTGAAGAGGCCGATGTGATCGCCGGCGATTGGCACCTGATCCGTCGGTATATGCCCTCGCGGTTGGATGGGAAGATCATCATTACACAATCGAGCCGCCAGGCGGAAGCGACGATGTTGAAGGATCGCGGTGTTGCCAAGCTCGTGACTACGACACCGGAGATCGGCGGCGAGGCCTTCGCGACGAATGTTATGGAGGCAGCGCTCGTTGCGCTTCTGGAGCGAGCGCCGGACGAGTTGACCCCGCAGGACTATCTGGGTACACTTCGCAAACTGGGTTGGGGGCCATCGGTTCGCTGTCTTCAATCAGATCATGCCTTTACCCTGGAATCCCAACCGCTTCAAGGGCGCCCAACGGCGTAACAATCCATGGACCCGTTCGCGTTTATCATCCATCCCATCGATGTGCGAAAGGATGTCGCACGAAAGTATCCTGTACTCGGACTGTTGCCGGTTCCGGCGATCGAATGGCTCCTCAAGCGCAGGAGTCCGCTGCCGGTCGCGGAGATATCCGGTGTCCGGTCTCTTACCGGAGCTGAGACTCATGGATGGCTGATCGGGTGCCCGCTCAGCCCGAGACAGTTCAACGCCTTGCCTCTCGACTTCGTTTACCATCGTCTTGAACAATGCGGAAGGATCGCCGAGGAACTAGGGGCCAGGATCATTGGCCTCGGCGCATTTACGTCTGTGGTAGGCGATGGGGGAATCACGCTCGCTAAGAGGCTGAATATTGCCGTTACTACGGGAAACTCCTATACCATTGCCACCGCGGTAGACGGCGCTCGCAAGGCTGCCGAACAGATGGGCATCGATATCAGATCGGCCGTCATCGCCATCGTTGGAGCCTCAGGTTCCATAGGGGCAACCTGTGCGCTGCTTCTGGGACGCTCCGCCGGTGAGATTGTATTGATCGGACGATCCGTGGACCGGCTCGAGCATGTGCGCTCCATGGTCGCCAGCAGCGCTCCCGCGAGGGTAAGCGTTACGACGCAAATCAGCGAGGGATTGAAACGTGCGGATGTCGTGATTGCGGTGAGCAGCGCTACCGAAGCGATCATCATGCCTTCGGATCTGAAACCCGGTTCTGTGGTGTGTGACGTGGCCCGCCCGCGAGATGTCTCCATTCGCGTCGCACGGGAGCGAGAGGATGTTCTCGTCATTGAAGGTGGCGTAGTACGCGTTCCTGGCGAGATGCAGTGCCGGAAATATGGGGGCGATGCCGCGTTCAGCTTCGGGTTTCCTCCGGGGACGGCCTATGCGTGTATGTCGGAGACCATGGGGCTGGCTCTGGAAGGGCGGTATGAGAGCTATACCCTGGGCAAGGATGTCACGGTTCGTCAGGCCGATGAGATCAACGGTATCTGCACCCGGCACGGGTTCGCTCTCGACGGTTTTCGATCGTTTGAACACGCCGTCGATGAGGCGCATATCGCACGCGTGCGTCGCCGCGCGGGGAGATAGCCATGGATAAAATCACTCGTCGGACCTTGTTCAAGACCAGCGCCGCCATCGCGGCAGGACTGTCAGCGCTGGATGATGTCCGCGCGGAGGATGCGGTTCTCCGTCGGAAGATGCCGATGCGACGCCTGGGCCGCACCGGAGCCAGAGTCTCAATCATCGGCTTTGGTTCGGCCCCCCTAGGCCACAGCTTTCAGGATCAAGCAACGTTCGATCGAGTCGTCGGCGAGGCCATTGATCTGGGCGTCAACTATATCGATACGGCCACCATCTATGATGTTGCCCAGGAACGCCTGGGCTCGATCATTCGGCCACACCGGTCGAAGCTCTTTATCACGACCAAGACACGGGGTATGACGCGCAACGCGGCCATGGATACGGTCGCCGAGAGCTTGCGGCTTCTCCAGACCGACCATGTCGATCTCGTGCATCTGCATAATATCGGGGATTTCGATATCGACCGGCTTCTTGAGAGTGACAGTCCGCTCCGCGGCCTCGAGGAGGCGCGCCGCAAAGGCTGGCTGCGGTTCATCGGTGTCAGCGGGCACAACTATGTCGAGAAGATGGTCGCCGCCGTGCGGACTGGGATCCCTGATGTGGTGATGCCAGCCGTTAACTTCGTCGACCAGCATATCTATGGCTACGAGACGCGCGTTCTGCCCGAAGCGAGAAAGCGCCGTATGGGTATCGTTGCGATGAAAGTCCTCGGAGGAGCGCCGAACTTCGCATACAGGAACCCGATACCTGCCCTGATGCCGAAGGATCACATCAATGATTCCATTCGCTATGCTCTTGGCCTCGAAGGGGTCGCTACGGCCGTAATCGGTTTCAACTTTGTGGAGCAGCTCCGACAAGCGGTCTCCGTGGCCAAAGGGTATCGTCCGCTCACCTCAACGGAGTACGCGGGGCTCAGTCAGCGTGGCAAGGAACTAGTGGCGTCATGGGGGCATCATCTCGGCCCCGTCTGACCAACCGTTATGGACCTGAGATCAGCGGCTCGACATAGACGCGTGTGGTCTCGACAATCCTTTCGAACCAGCGTCCTGACGGATCAATCATGGGTAACCACCAGGCAGAAGGCCGATGGTTTGCATGGCGCAGGCCGCGAGAAGTCAGCAAGGCGTTTCGAACCAGTCGCAGGCGTTCCGCTTCGGCCGTCAGTTCAATGGCTCTGCGCGATTCACGGAGCGATCGAAGGTGATCGTTGCGTCCCGCGTCTCGTCGGGCCTTGCGTGCTCTCCGCAGTTCGGCTTTGATCCTACGAAGGGAATCATGGGCTGTGCGCACTTCTGCACCAAGCGCGGTGCGTCTGGCTTCTTCGACCGGATCCCAGCGTTGAACGGAGCGGTAGTGGGCTGACATTGCAGCCTCCGCTCTGCGAATCCGATCGCGCTGGAGCCGAAGCTCTGCATGCAGACGCCGGACGGAATCATCGAATAGGACCCCGTCCTCTCGTATCTTCAGGATGGCTAGCGTGCACTCGGCGTATTGCTGAATCAGCGGGCACCATTGCTCTGGTCTCGACAAAGCCAGATAAGCCAGAAGACGCCTTGGACTGCGAAGCGCGGCGAGCTCTCTGAGCCGGTGTTCCTGAGCCTCGACGACATCACGCCAACGGCAAGCTAACTCCGACATCGCAAGGGAAGGCGCTCCAAAGGGCTCGATCATGGGCTCAGGAAGGTTCACCTCGGTAGGAGTGTCGTCCGCAGCGTCCCAGGTCCTATAGTGCAGCCTGAGGATCGGGTGGATCGATTGTGCGATGCCAGCCCGCGCGAGGGCATCGTTCATCGCCCTCGTGCGACAGACATATCCCGATCCTTCCTCGGAGAACACGAAAATGAACTCCGACGACAGCATCGAGACCAGCGCGACGGCCTTACCTACCACCACGAGATCATTGCCCAACTCGTTCGCGAGCGTGTGGGCCAGCGAAACGACATCCTTGATCGGCTTTCTAGTCGGTAACCGGATCGGATCTGGTGTTTCGATATGGATTGCACGAAGCGTAATCCGGAGCGTGCCCCGGCCCTTTCCGGGCACGATCACATCGAACGGTATGGCGCCGGTACCAAAACGCTCCAGCGAATACATCTCGCTGCCATGTATCGCTGAGTCGTACGCGGTTCGAGCGATTTTCGCGCTCGCGGGATCCAGGAAACGGTGCAGCAGCCTGAAGCGAGGGAGTTCTGCGGTGTCCGGTGCGAAACGGAGAAGATCGGAGGTGCTCGTAACGGTGTAGTCTGTCGGACCATTGCCGCGAACGAGATCCATCAGTATGGGATACAGATGGCGATACAGCTCGGGTAAGGTCGCACCGGGAGCTTTACTGCAGAACTCGGCGCAGGCGCTGGTCAAGCTGTAAGCGATCGCACGCGCGTTCTCGGCGATCCTATGCGTCCGTATGGAAGCCGTTGTACCATCGAAGCCATAGGCAAGCATCGTTCGGATGCCCTCTGCGACTTCGGCCAGACCGAGTTCGCTGACAACGGTATCACGCGATCCAAAGTAGACCAGACCACGCCAGCCCCATGCCTCCGTCGCAGTATCTAGAAACTCATCACGCCCCTGTCCTCGGTTATCCATCAAGGGACGAAGGGCTACGCTGTGGCGTACCAGATCATGTCTCGTCGGTACGCACTCACTGCCGAACAGCTGCGCAATCTCACCGGCGGCAGACCAGAGATCTCGCGTCCTGCCATCGTTATGCGGAAGCAGTTCGAATCGGGACTCTCCGGGAAGACGCGTGTGCAGTTTCGCGAAGTAGTCGGTATCGTGAACCCCAAGGATAAGCTGACCGCCAAGTCCGCCCAGATCAAGCAGGGCCGGAAGAACCGCCTTCATCGGTTCATCCCACCAGATCGTCTGGCCAAGGGCCAGGAAGGGTGTGTTCGGATAGGTCCGTCTAAGCTCCGCAAGCGTGGTCAGTCGAGTATCGTCCGAGTTCACCACTGGGATGTGATTACCTTATAGTCGGTGTATTGTGCACTGACCGATGAGTGTACCAGACTGCCGTTTGGACAGCGCACCTGTAAACTTGCCCATGGCCAACAGGTACACTACGAGCATTCTACGCGTAGACGGAGCGCAATGTCCCCCAGTAACAACACCCTTACGGTCGATGACCGGATCACAAGGCTGGTCCCATATCATCCCGGCAAACCGATCTCGGAAGTGCGACGCGAGCTCGGCCTGACCGAAATCGTCAAACTAGCATCGAACGAGAACCCGCTTGGGCCCTCGCCGAAGGCGATCGACGCGATTATCGCGGCCGCGGCCAGCGTCCACGTCTATCCAGATGGGGCATGTCACGATCTGCGTACATCGATCGCCGCCAGGCTCGATATCAGTCCAGATTCACTGGTATTCGGAAACGGATCGGATGAGATCATCCACCTGTTGGGATTGACCTATCTCTGTGCGGGCGACGAGGTTGTGGTTGCGCACCCGACCTTTTCGCGCTATGAAAGCGCAGCGGTTCTTGCGGGCGCGCATACCCTGCGCGTTCCCCTGCGCGATTGGGCGTTTGACATCGAGGCAATGGTTGCCAGCATAACCGATCGCACGCGTCTCGTCTTTCTTTCCAATCCGAATAATCCGACGGGCGGATACGCATCCACCGATGGTGTGAACCGCTTAATCAATTCACTACCAGATCGTTGTATCCTTTGCATCGACGAGGCGTACTACGAATACGCGGCTCGTCCGGATTATCCCCAGGCCATCGAGTATGTTCGCCAGAATCGTAATGTCATTATTCTGCGCACCTTCTCCAAGATCTACGGCCTCGCTGGTCTTCGGATCGGCTACGGGATCGCTAAGAGGCAGATCATCGGCCACATCGAGCAGGTTCGCGAGCCTTTCAACACCAACGCGCTTGCGCAGACGGCGGCTGTGGCCGCGCTCGATGACAGCGCTCACCTAGAAGCATCACGGTCCCTCGTTCTGGAGCAGCGCCCTATGCTCGCTCGACGGTTGTCGGAAATGGACATGACGGTCTATCCTTCCGAGGGCAACTTCCTCTGGGTCAATACGCACCGTGATTCGCAGTGGATTTTCGATGGGCTCTTGCGCTGCGGCGTGATCATTCGGACGGGTGATGCGTTCGACGCGCCTGGCTATCTTCGGATCACCATCGGCACCGCCCAGCAAAACGAGAAACTGCTATCAGCCCTGAGCGAGGTACTGAGTAAACCATGATCGTAGTGATGTCGATCGGCGCTTCACCTGAGCAGATCAAGGATGTTGAGAATCGCATCCTGGAATGGGGCTATGGGGTTCATCCTATCTACGGCGCTGAGCGGACTGTCATCGGCGCTGTCGGGGTTCCGGAGGCCGACAAGGCTCGTTATCTGGCGCAACTGGAGCGTCTGCCCTATGTCGAGAAGGCTATCGCCATCGTTCGACCCTACAAGTTCGTAAGCCGCGAGTTGCACCGTGAGACCACCCGGATACGAATAGGCGACGTGGAGATCGGTGGAACGGATATCGTGATGATGGCTGGCCCGTGTACCATCGAAACCTACGAGCTCACGCTGGAGACTGCAAGGGCGCTGCGGGAGATGGGCGTCCGAGTCCTACGGGGTGGGGCCTATAAACCCTGCACATCGCCGTACTCGTTCCCAGGCCTTGGGATCGAAGGTCTGAAGATACTGCGCAACGTCGGCGATGCTGTCGGAATGGCGGTTGTGACGGAGGTTATGGATCCGCGCAACGTCGAGATGGTGTGCGAGTACGCAGACGTGCTACAGATCGGGACCCGCAACATGCAAAACTACGATCTCCTCCGGGAGGTTGGTAAGGCGCGGCGGCCAGTCCTGCTGAAGCGGGGCATGTGGGCCAAACTCGAGGAATGGCTTCAGGCCGCTGAGTACGTCTTTCTCGGAGGCAATCACGACGTGATCCTGTGCGAGCGGGGTATTCGGACATTTGAGACCTACACCCGAAACACCCTGGATCTCTCAGCGGTGCCTGCGGTCCGCGAGCTTTCCCATTTACCGATCGTCGTTGACCCGAGCCACGGTACCGGTCGATGGAGCCTGGTGCCGGCGATGACCAGGGCCGCGATTGCCGCCGGCGCGGACGGCCTGTTGATCGAGGTGCACCCTGAGCCGGACAAAGCGATGAAGGATGGCGCGCAATCGATGACCCACGCGGGATTCGCCGACATCCTCCAACAATGTCGGCCGGTCGCGGAGGCCGTTGGAAGGCGGTTGGTATGACGGACGATCGCGTGAAGAAGCTCTATACGCGAGCACAAGGGTCGGCTATCCGCGTAGGGTGCTGCGCTTATTCCTACCGAGACCTACTGACGAACGCCTCAGCCGGGATGTCGCTCGAACGATTCATCGATACCGCAGCGGAGATCGGCTGCGAAGGGGTTGAGCTTACCGCCTATTACTTTGCGAGGCCCATAACGAGCGGTTATCTGCATCAGATCCGTCGACGCTGTTTCCTTTCTGGCCTCGATATCACCGGGACCGCGGTCGGTAATACATTCGCGCTGCCTCCGGGTCCGGATCGTGATGCCCAGCTGAATCTGGTACGGCACTGGCTCGACCTTTCCGCCGACCTGGGAGCCCCTTGTCTCAGGGTGTTCGCCGGAGCTCCCCCCTCGGGAGTTTCAATGAAGCAGGGTCGACGATGGGTGATCGAATGCCTGCTCGAGTGTCTTGATTACGCCGAGGAACGAGGTGTCATGCTCGCGTTGGAGAATCACGGAGGCGTGGTTCAGCGTCCAGACGGCATACTCGAGATCATCCGACGTATTCGTTCGCCATGGCTCGGTGTGAAACTGGACACGGGCAACTTCGACTCCGACTCGCCTTATGAGGACTTAGCGCGATGCATGGACTATACGGTCTCCGTTCATGTCAAAACAGAGGTTCGTCGATCTGGTGTCCTTGAGCCCGTCGACTACGGTCATCTCGTATCTCTCCTGACCGCGCATGGCTATCGCGGTTACATCAACCTCGAATACGAGGGACGCGAGATCGCATCAAAGGCCGTTCCGATGGCCATCGCCGCGATGCGCAACGCTACACGAAGTGCAGAGAGGCAAGGCCGCGTCGATTCGTCAGGCGGATCCTGCGCGTAACCTTCTAGATGACGCGTTTGCGGATCTCGGTGCCCCTGGGCGTATCAGCAACATCATAGCCCATCGCGGTGAGCTCGTCCCGAAGGCGATCACTCTCGCTCCAGTCCCGCCTCTTACGGGCTTCGTTGCGCTGATCGACAATATTCTGGATCTCCTGAGGCACATCGGCATCGCGCTGCGCAAGCCTCGCTGCCAGGTCGAGTCCCAACACCGCATCGAACTCCAGCCATAACGCTGGACTCCCGATACGGTTGAGCAACCCGACCATCTGCGGGATATTCAGATCGTTATTCAAACTGTCGAGTACCTCAGCGCGCGCATCCGCACGTTCGGCTGGCTCCTTGATCGGATCATCTGAGGGATCCATCGAGTAGATCCTCCGCAGCCCTTGTTGCGCGGCATCGAGCGCTTCCCAGGTGAAGCGGAGCTCGGAACGGTAATGAGCCTGGAAACAGAAGAACCGATAGGCAAGGGGGTCGTACCCTCGATCGCACAGTGTCTTCAAGGTAAGGAAGTTTTCCCCCGATTTCGACATCTTTTCACTATCGATCAATAACCATTGGCCGTGCAGCCAGTAACGAACGAACGGCTGGCCCGTAGCGCCCTCACTCTGCGCTATCTCGTTCGTGTGATGGACCTGGATATGATCGACCCCGCCGCAATGAATATCGATCGTCGCACCAAGGTACTTCATACTCATCGCTGAGCACTCGATATGCCAGCCTGGGTATCCACGGCCCCACGGACTATCCCATTGCATGATATGCCTGGGCCGGCCCATGAACCATAGCGCGAAATCGTTGGGATGCCGTTTGGCGCCCTGTTGCGACACTCGCCCTCCGGCGCCTGCCTGAAGACCGTGAAGATCGAGCCGGGCCAGGTCGGCGTACCTTGGAAATCGGCCGGTGTCGAAATACACTGCGTCAGAAGTTACATATGCCAGGCCCCGTTCGAGTAGACGCTCGACCAGAGCCACCATATCGTCTATATGCTCCGTTGCACGACAGATGACTTCGGGGCGTTCGATATTGAGCAGAGCCATATCCGCAAGCCACGCGGTCTCGTACTTGCGCGCTAACTGCCAGACATCGAGCCCTTCCCGACGGGCGCCCTTAACCATCTTGTCTTCGCCTTCGTCGGCATCAGACTCCAGATGGCCAACGTCGGTGATGTTCATAACGTGAAAGGGTGTATAGCCGTTCAGACGTAGTGTTCGGCGGAGTGTGTCCTCAAAGACATAGGTGCGGAGGTTGCCGATATGGGCATAGTTGTAGACCGTCGGACCGCAGCAGTACATACCTGCTCGTTGAGGGTCCTGCGGTATGAACTCATCGACGCTGCGAGTGAGCGTATTGTACAATCTCAATCCGGCCATCATCTCTCCCCACGTCGTCGTTTTCGAGCAGTATGTCGTTGATACTCGAATATATACTGCTGGGCCCAGCCAGCATAGGGTCC
>JABWBA010000124.1 GCA_013360745.1 Chthonomonadales bacterium
ATCCACGCGTATGATCCAGGCTCTTGCGCCGCCGAGGCGATCCGCAGCGGTGCGCACAATACCGGCGGCGACGTCGACAGGGCGAAGACTGCCCGCATGGTCCCGGGCGTCCTCGTACAGTCCGGCGAGCATCTCTGTTCGTCGGCGGTTCTGCCGTTCGGCCAGCTTGCGTTCGGTGATATCGACAAACATCGCGATAGCGGCGTTTCGATTGGGGAAGCGCATCCGATTCGACGTAATCTCGACAACGATGATCACGCCGTCGCGACGCCGGTGTTCCGCTTCCACCGATGAGTCGTGGTCCAGGCCCATCCGGGCGAGGGCGGATGGAACATCGTCGGTACTCGGTCCGGACATCAGATGGCGAACGGTCATGCGGAGGAACTGTTGACGGGAGTAGCCATACTGACGCACGGCGGCGTCGTTGGCTGCAATGATCTCGAGTGTCTCGGTATCGAACACGACCATCGGATGGGGATTCGTTTCGAACAGATCTCGGTACCGGGCTTCGCTGCTCCGCAGTGAGGCGTCGGCGTCCTGTAAGAGCGCCTTGCGCGCCTCAATCGCTGCCGTCATTGCCTCCATGCCGAGCACGATGCTCCGAAACGGATCCCGCCCCTGCGATGAATGTCCAGGATCGACCGAGAGTTCGGAGTCACCGCGAAGCAGCTGGTTCGCCAGCGTTCGGATCGGACGATGAATCAGGCGTTCCGCGACGATAATGCCAATGAGAGCCGCAGTCGCAGCGCCGATTGCCCGGAACGGCCATCGGCTGCCCAACACAAGCGCCGCCCCTGCCTGTGCCACCACCGCCGCAGCGATGGGTATCCAGATACGTTGTCGCAGACTAAGCCCGAACCGTGTACTCAAAGGCGCCTCGACCGGTGTCGTCAACACCCCTCCTGGGAGGGTAGAGCACGTTTGATCGCGGGCGGTTCAGGTGATGATCGGATGCTTCCCGCCGAACAGATCGGATACCGTGGGCGATCGGCCAGGACCGTACCTGCGCACGGGTACCATGCCGGTATGGATGGCCCACTGTATTCCAGTCTACATCATACCGACCTCAAAGCCTGTTCTCGACGATCGTTGTTGATGGGCGGATTGGTCGGCGCTGCTGCGTGTGCCCGGGCGCGCCCCCGGCACAGGGTTCAGTTGGCGACGGTCAACATGAACTACAAAGAGGGCTTCGAGCGGATCGCCGCCGAGTATGCGCGCCGTCGCGATGATGTGACTGTGACGGTCCAGCTGATGCCGGCAAACGGCTACGAGACCTGGCTGCGGACGCAGATCCCCGGCCAGTCCTCAAGCGCACCCGATCTCTTCAACGCCAACTACGCCTGGGGGATGTACGAAAAGGGGCTCCTCGTCAATCTGTCACCGTGGCTGGAGAAGCGCAATCCCTATACGAACCGCCCCTGGATCGAGACCCTCAGCGCACAGTTCATCGAGAAGTACAAGGTCGGCGGCGATGTCACCTTCATCCCCGTCGATTTCATCGAGATCGCGTTCTATTACAACGCGGATCTTTACCGAAGGCTGGGTCTGGCTCCGCCCCGCACGTGGGAGGATATGCTCCGGCAGGCGGAGGTGATCCGCAGCGCCGGGCACATCCCCTTTGCGGTCCCCGGGAACGCCGATTCCTACTGGGCCGGCACGGTCGGTTGGATCGCCCGCTTCTTCACGGACGCCTATACGCGGCACCTGGTGCCGATGGTCCTGTCGCGCCCGGGGGATTGGGACTACAACGCCCGGCGCAACCGCGGGTTCCGCCTGAATCTCCGGGATCCGTACAACGATGCCTACGTCGTGACCAACCCGGAACGGCTGCTCGCGGCGGTTCGAGACGGGAAGATCCGCGTCGACAGTCCCCGTTTCGGCGAAGTATACGAACGGATCAAGGGCTTTGCGCGCTACTGGCAGCGCGGCTACCATGGCGCCACTAGCCAGACCGCGTACCATCTCTTTCTGAGCGGGCGCGCGGCTGCGCTGCTCGACACCTCCGCGCAGATCGGGCAGCTCCTGAAGGACATGGAGGACCTGCCCGGACGCGCCCGCTTCCGATGGGGCATCTTCCCCGTTCCTCCCCTAACGTCGAGCCGGTACCGAGTGCCGCCGTTTCGGGGCGTCGGGGGTCCCGGGCTCGTCCTCGGCGTGGTCAAGAAGGAGCCGGAGCAGGTGGCGCGAACTATGGATTTCCTTATGTACCTGACGTCGCCGGCCTCGGCACGGATCCTGGTCGACGAAGCCATTCGTCACCGACGGCCCTTGACCGGGCCGATGCTGATCCCGGGCGCACGCTTGCCCGACGACGTACAGCGATTGTTTCGTCCGTTCGAAAGGCGGGGTTTTGAGCGGCTCTCGTGGCGCGGGCTGATGGATGAGCAGCAGAGTGTATGGGAATGGACCGTCTGGGCCCAGCGCTATATGGACGGCCGCCTCAGCCTTCGCGAGTTCCTCCAGCGGTACCAGAAAACGATCATGGAGGCGCTGCCCCGTGTGGTTGCGATGCAGAAGCTCGATATGGACCCGCGGACGCGCGATAGGAAAGGCTAGGAGGGGTACCGGCCGCGTGGCCGCCTCCGCCTCGTGGATAACCCGAAAGGACCAGAACCGATGATGAACCTGATGTCGTACATCGCCTGTGTCTCCATCATGGGCCAGGGGACGCCCCGTTTCGCCCAGGACCGCTTCGTGATCGGTTTCTGGGTGGATCCGCCCGCCGATCAGACCATGGCGCGCCGCTACCAGGAGATCGCAGATGCCAACTTCACCCTCGTGCTCGGCGGCTTCGGGGCGGCGACTCCCGAGACGGTTGCACGGCAGATAGCCCTGTGCCAGCAGCATGATCTGCGGGCAATCGTCGCTATGGCCGGGCAAAAGCCGGACCAACTTCCGGATGATCCCGTCGTATGGGGGTACCTCGTCCGCGATGAACCGGGCGCCGCGGCCTTTCCGGAGCTTCGTGCGACCGTCGACGCTCTGCGCGCGGCTCGACCGAACAAACT
>JABWBA010000012.1 GCA_013360745.1 Chthonomonadales bacterium
GAGACACAGGCGCCGATATCCCGCATGAGCTGCAGACGGGCTTTGAGGGCGAAGGCCATCGTCCGGAGCGGCTCGGGGAGGTCCATCAATACGAGACCGTGATAGGAGGGATCCGGCTCGGTAAATGCGGGGAAGTTGCCGTTGGTCCAGTCGAACGTTCCGCCGTCGACGATAATCCCGCCGATGCTGGTGCCATGGCCGCCGATGAACTTGGTGGCCGAATGAACCACGATGTCCGCGCCCCACTTCAGCGGGTTCAGGAGCGCAGGCGACGGCATGGTGTTATCGATCATCAACGGGACACCCGCCTGATGGGCGATGCCCGCGACGGCCTCGATATCCAGGGTATTGAGCTTCGGATTGCCCAGGCTCTCGGCGTACATCAGCTTGACACGGGGCGTCAGGGCCGTGCGGAAGTTCTCGGGATCCTCCGGGTCGACAAAATGGACTTTGATGCCGAGTTTCGGCAGGGTGTAATGGAACAGGTTATAGGTGCCGCCGTACAGCGCCGTGCTGCTGACCATCTCATCGCCGGCCTGCAGCAGCGTCAGGATCGCAAGCGTCTCCGCAGCCTGCCCCGATGAGGTCGCAAGAGCCGCGGCGCCCCCTTCGAGAAGCGCGACGCGCTTCTCGAAGACGTCCTGGGTAGGGTTCATGATTCGGGTATAGATGTTGCCGAGTTTCCGCAGCGCGAACAAATCCGCGGCATGATCCGAGTCGTGGAAGGCAAACGATGTCGTCTGGTAAATGGGAGCGGCACGCGCGGTCGTCGTGGGATCGGGCGTCTGCCCGCCATGGACCGCGAGGGTATCGAACTTGAGTCGGCTTTCGTCCAACGCCATGATGTGTTGTTCTCCTTGTCGGAAATAGCCCGAGTGTCACGAGAGGGGTTGGAACACACCGAGCGAAAGGGAGCCTATAGTTTAGCTATGATAAGTGTTCCGTGTCAATCTCATGACCACGCATGACCGCCGATCTCCCGTTCGGCAGGAACCGCTCGCGGGTTCGGCCTGTCCCGAACGGTCCGGCGCGAGGCTGGCAGCAGCAGCGCATGACGCCTTCGGCCGCCCTGGCCGCCGCATAGTTCTCCGGCTGCGCTAAGCTGCAGATCCCGACAGCAATCGGCTCAGGCCATACCAGCGAACGGCATTCTGACTGAAGAGTTTCCGGCGCTCATCGTCCGGCCATCCCGCGACGATCCGTTGGAGCGCCGTAACCCACTCCCGCAAGCTCGCCACCATCGTACACACCGGCCAATCGGAACCGAACAGGATACGATCCGGGCCGAAGGCCGCCCGGCAATGCTCGATGAAAGGGGCGAGATCCTCCGCGGCCCAGGCCCCTCTGCGTGCCGTTGCCACAATACCGCTGATCTTGCAGGCGACGTTCTTCCGGCGCGCCACAGCATCGATGGCGCGGCGCCAGGAGTCCGCAGGACCCTCCTGCACGTTCGGATTGCCGCAATGGTCAAGGACGAACCGCGTATCGGGACAGGCGTCCGCCAGTTGACGGGCATCGTCAAGAAACGGAGCGGGGAGACAGATGTCGAAAACCAACCGCATCCGCCCGAGCAATCGTATGCCCGCGATGTAGGCGGGCTGGAGGCAATGGCCCTGGGGCGTTGCGGCCGAATGCAGGACCTGTCGGAGCCCCCTCACCCTCAGTTCCCTGCGAAAGCGCGTCACGTACGCCTCGAAGTCCGGCGAATCCGGCCGCCCGCCGAGGATGGCCCCGATCATCGGACTGCCCGGCGCCCCGCAACGTTCCAGCGCGTAGGCCGCTTCCGCCTCGTGCTGCTCCGGTGCGACGTCGACCTCCATATAGAGGGTCCTCGTGATCCCCAGACCGTCGGCCTCGCGGATATAGTCCTCGAGACGGTGATCTCCGGCCAGCGGCCCGCTCGTCGGCAGCCATGGCAGGCTCAGACGCTTGAGGTCCCATAGATGCTGATGCGTGTCGACGATGGGCGTTGAGCGAGACGCCTGCACCCCCGACGCCGCAAGAGCCGATGCTAGCACGAACTGCCTCCTGGTCATCCCTATCACCACACCGCCGCGCCCGTCCGGACCGCGACACCCGGGCGTCGAACCCGAAGCGACCGGAAGCAACACCCGGAGCGAGCCTCCAACGGAACGAGTATGGCACACTCATCGTTCGACTCCGACAGGGCGGGGTATCCTCTCGGGATACGGCCTACATCGCGTGACCCGGCCGCCATCGTCATTGCTCAGGAGGACCCATCACCTTGGATATCACCATGCTGCCCATCGAACAGATCACCGCGGATACGGGGCAGCCCCGTTCCCATGCCGATTCCGAGGCGCTGGCAGAGCTCGCCGCCAGTATCCGGCGCCACGGGGTTCTGAATCCCATCACGGTAGCTGAGCTCCCCTCCGGCGCGGGATACCGGATCGTAACCGGGGAACGACGGTGGCGCGCCGCCCAGATGGCGGGACTTACAGCGATGCCCTGTATCATCCGGCACCTCACGGAGGAGGATGTGCGGGTGCAGCAGCTCATCGAGAACATGCAGCGGGAGGACCTGCAGCCGCTGGATCGCGCCCGGGGCATCGTTGCCCTCCAGGACCAAACCGGCGCCTCCATACGCGACGTCGCCGCGATGCTCGGCATCTCGGAACGGAGTGTGCATAACCTTCTCGACCTCATGGACCTGCCCGGCGACATCGGCGAGCGGATCGTCTCCAGCCCGAACAAACCCGCTCATGGGCAGTTGACCGAGAAGCACGCACGCTTCATTAAACAGCTGGCGGAGGAGCCGGATCTTCAGCGACGGGTCGCCGACCGTATTCAGCGAGATCGGCTTACCAGCGGTGATACCGAAGCGATGGTCCGGGCCCTGCGCCTCAACCCGGAGGACGCAGAGGAGATCCTGACGGCGCCGCGCGAGGCGTTCTCCGGATATCTGAAAGCGAAAGACGCGTTCGCCGAGGAGCGTCGGTCCGAGCGCGCCGCTGAGGCTCAGACCGACACTTCCACCGGCGATGTGGTTCGGGCCTGCGCGGTCGCCCTGGACAATATCCATCCTGTGGGCCTCTCCCCTGCCTCTCTTGCGGATCTCCGAGCCGCGTTACACCAGGCGCGACAGATCCTGGACGCGCTGGATCGGGAGTGCGCCATGGAGATGGGCGAATCATAAACGCCAGATCCGTGTCATCGCATCCTTCGCATCAGCCTCGTGTTCCGTTCGTCCTACGCCAGATGCCACATTGGTCCGACATCGCGGAAGGCCCGAGTTTGATATCCTAGCTGTACCGTATCGCGGTACGCGCAGAACTGAAAGCCCGGGTTCCTTATGAACTCGGGCTTTCGCCATTCATGCCGGATCGCCCGTGAGTTATGACGCACTCGGCCATGCCCATGGCCAACGCCGAAGGCTGCATCGACCCGCCGGAGCCGCAAGAGACGCGCCGTTGCCGGCCGTGAATCGCCCCACACCCGGCGCCATACGGGGATGGCCTTCCCTTGACGGTCGCCGAATGTCATGGGATAATCATCCCGTACAGGGAGGATGCCCGAGTGAGTAAACGGACGAATCGGATCGACCTTGCAGAACTGGCGGCGCAGGTTCTGCTGGAACGTGGACTGGAGCCGGAGTTTACGCCGGAAGCGCTCAACCAGGTGGCAAGGCTGCAGGAGCCCGCCAAACCGAAGCCGGAGGAGACGGTTCGAGATCTCCGATCCCTCCTCTGGGCGTCGATTGATAACGACAACTCCCGGGATCTCGATCAGCTAACGGTCGCCGACGACCTGGGAAAGGGCGCTACGCGCGTTCTTGTAGCCATCGCCGATGTCGACGCCATGGTCAAGCAGAACAGTCCCGTCGACGTGCACGCGCGCAAGAACACCACATCGATCTACACCGCCGCCCGCGTTTTCCCCATGCTGCCAGAACGGCTGTCGACCGATCTCTCTTCGCTCAATCCCGACCAGGAGCGTCTGGCGGTGGTCATCGCGTACACCGTGGACAGCGAAGGGGTCACAAGCGATCCGGAGATCTATCGGGCGCTCGTGCATAGCAAAGCCAAACTCGCTTATAACTCCGTGGGCGCATGGCTGAACGGAGAGGAGCCGATGCCGGCCGCGATGCAGGCCGTGGAAGGGCTCGCCGACCAGATGCGTCTGCAGGATGCCGCCGCCCAGCGGCTGTGCATCCAGCGCCATCGGCATGGCGCGCTCGTCCTCGATTCCATCGAAACCCGGGCGATAATGGAGGACGGCGAAGTCCTCGATATCGAACGGGAGTCGAAAAACCGTGCCCACGAGATCATCGAGGACTTCATGATCGCGGCGAATGGCGTCGTCGCCCGCTTCCTGGATCATCACGGCTCACCGAGCTTCCGTCGGGTCGTCCGCTCGCCGGAGCGGTGGGATCGGATCGAATCCCTCGCTGCGGACTATGGCGAGGAGCTTCCGCCCGATCCCGATCCTGTCGCACTTCAGCGGTTTCTCCTCAAGATGCGCAAGGCCGATCCCGTCCGCTTTCCCGACCTGTCGCTGACGATCATCAAGCTGCTCGGACGAGGGGAATACGCGGTGCACGAACCGAACCAGGACGCCGATGGGCACTTCGGTCTGGCAGTGCGGGACTATTCCCACTCGACGGCGCCGAACCGACGATATCCCGATGTCATCACCCAGCGTCTGTTGAAAGCGGTGCTCGGCGGCCGAACGATCGCGTACGGTCCGGTGGAACTAGCGGAACTGGCCCAGCACTGTACGGCGCAGGAAGACGCGGCCAAGAAGGCGGAACGCCAGATCGCCAAATCCGCCGCCGCGATGCTGCTCGCCCATCGCATCGGCCAAACGTTCGACGGGATCATCACAGGAGCAAAACCCAAGGGTGTCTGGGCTCGGATCTTCCATCCGCCCGTTGAAGGGCGAGTTGTGGAGGGCGAGGCGGGCCTCGACGTCGGCGATCGAGTCCGCGTTCGTCTCGTCGATACGGATGTACACCGCGGCTATATCGATTTCGCTATCCAATAAGAGCGCAGGAGTCCAGACGCCCGACCGCAGGAGACTGAGCCAATGAAATCCAGTGTGTTCTTCGCCATCGCGCTCACATTCGCAGCCTGTTGCGTTGCCCAGGCCGAGCCGGGAGCCGGGAGGGCCATCGGGTCCGTCGCCCCGGCCTTCGCGCTGGAACAAAATACCGGCGCCTATCCGGACGCAGTGCGCTTCCTGGCTCGATCGCCCCGCGCTACGGTCTATCTGACGCCGGCGGAGATGGTCATGCTCCTCGACCAGCACAAACCTGGGCGCAGGTCGGCGGACGGATTCGAGTTCGGGGAGCCTCGGCAGTCGTGGCAGCGGGTCCGTTCGCGATGGGCCCGCCGCAGTTCCGTTCTGAGGATCTCGTTCATCGGCGGCGATCCTGAGGCTCCGTCGACCGGTCTTGATCGGCGTCCAGGGAGTGTGAACTACCTGCGCGGCGCAGATTCGGGAGGATGGCACACGGGCGTCCCGCTCTACGGGCAGGCGCATTTCCAGAACGTCTATCCTGGCATCGGCGTCCAATACTACGGATCCGAGGCTGCCTCACGCCACCGGAGACCGCTCGAGTTCGATTTCGTTGTGCAGGCCGGTGCCGATCCCGGCCAGATCAGGCTCGGGTTCACCGGCGCGAGGCGGGTGCGGGTCGACGGCGGATCGCTTGTAATGACCACCTCGGTCGGCGACGTGCGTTTGAAGCCGCCGTTGGCCTATCAGGAAATCGACGGCCGGCGTGTTCCGGTAGGATGCCGCTACACGTTGAATCGCGAAGCGCCCGCGGGAGCCGTGACGGCGGGATTGAGCGTTGACCGGTATGACGCGGCGAGGACGCTTGTCATCGATCCGATCCTCGACTTCGCCACCTTCCTCGGCGGGGCCAACGCCGATGGGGCGACGGGGATTGCCGTCGATGCGACGGGCGCATCCTATGTAACTGGCTACAGTTACGGCTCCGATTTCCCGACGACGAACAACGCCTACGATCAATCGGCCAACGGCGATCTCGATGCCTTCGTCGCCAAGGTCGCGTCCGACGGCAAATCGCTCGTATACGCAACCTACGTCGGGGGCTCCAACTGGGACTATTGCCACGGCATCGCCGTGGATGCCTCGGGCTCCGCCTATATTGCGGGCGAGACGGTCTCGGACGACTTCCCGGTGACTGCAGGGGCCTTCCAGACCGCCCTGAACGGAACGAACGGAGACGCCTTCACGGTTAAGCTCACGCCAGATGGCTCCGGTCTCGCCTTCAGCACCTATTTCGGCGGGACGGAATGGGAGGCGGCGTATGGCATCGCCGTGGACGGAGCCGGTGTTGTGATCGCCGGCTACACCCAATCCCTCGATATGCCGACGTCGGTCGGGGCGTACGATACCACCTACAACGGCGGCGATAGCGATGTCTTCGCCGTGCGCTTCGCCCCGAATGGCGGTTCGCTGGTCGGCGCTACATACATCGGGGGATCCGCGGGTGACTACGGCAACGCCGTGGCGTTGGATACGGACGGGTCGATCCTGGTCGCGGGCCAGGCCTACTCGGCCAACCTTCCAACGACGGCGGGCGCCGTTCAAACGGCGTTTCAGGGCGGCGACTACGATGCGTTCGCGCTGCGGCTCAACTCCGGCTGCACCTCGCTCGTATACTGCACGTATCTGGGCGGTTCCAGCACCGAGAGCGCCGCCGGCATTGCGGCCGCGTCCAACGGCGATGCGATCGTCATCGGCAATACCGCCTCCGCTAACTTTCCAACCACCGGCGGAGGTTTCGATACGACGATCAACGGCGATGGAGACGGTTTCGCCTGCAGGGTCAGCGCGAACGGGAACTCGCTCGCCTATGGGACCTTCATCGGCGGCTCCGCGACGGACGGATGTCTGGGAGTCGCCGTGGACGGACAGAACCGGGCAAGCGTCATCGGCTACACGTATTCGACTAACTTCCCGCTCAGCCCGAATGCCTTCGACACCGCACTCCCGACCAACGACGTCGACGCGTTTGTCCTCCTCCTATCCGCCGACGGATCGACCGCGCTCTTCTCTAGCTACATCGGCGGAGGAGGATCGGACGTCGGCTACGGCGTCGCGCTCGACCCATCCGGCGCGGCCTATCTGACAGGCGATACGTGGTCGGCCGATTTTCCGGTCACCGCAGGCGCCTACGACACCGTTCACGGCGGAGAGGCGGATGTGTTCGTCGCGCGAGTGGTCTTCCCGCTCCTGACCAACACCTCGCTGTATACGATCGACCGGACCGGAACCATCACGGAGAACATCGCCCTCCGCTCCTACAGCCTCAAACGGCTGAGCGACAACGCATACCTGTCCGGCAAGACGATCACCTTTCGTATTGACGGAACCCCGGTCGGAACCGCGACCACCGACGTGAGCGGCAACGCTATGCTGCTCTGGACCATCACCGACGGCCCGAGCGCCCGCACGATCACGGCGGAGTTCGCGGGCGACTCCAGCTACAACGCGTCCAGCGACAACGCGGCCCTCACGGCCGTGAGCTGGTCGACGAAGATCATCGGCTTCGATCGGACCCGGCGCATAACCGGACGAACGGAACTCAAATGCCGGCTGCTCCGAAGCGACAACGCGCCGCTATACAATAAGAACGTGAGCTTTACCGTCGACGGGACATACGTCATCACTCGCCCCACCGACGTGAACGGCTACGCTAAGTACCCCTACTACGACGTGCCGGACGGCGCCGGAGCCGGGACAAGGAGCATTCTGAGCCAGTGGGCCGGCAACGGAGGCTACGGCGCCAGCAGCAACACCGCCGTGTTGACCGTGCAGAAAGCCCTGCCCTATATCTGGGTCCTGTCGAAATCCGTGCCGTCGGGCGGCGTTGCCAACCTGTATGCCTACTTCCGACGCCTGTATGACCTGCAGAAACAGAAGGCGAAGACCGTAACCTTCAAGGTCGACGGAACGCCGGTTCAGACTGTCGTTACCAATGATGACGGGGTCGCGCGCTACCTGTATCCCACGGTCGAATCCGTCGGCAGCCATACGATCCGGTGCGAGTTCGGGGGCGATGCCTGGGTGGAGGCCGGTTATGGAAGCGGCTCGCTGACGATACTCTGATCTTGCGCACCCGCGGCCTCGAGCGCAGCCCGGGCAATCCAACAAGGGGTGACAACATGGCTGGTGTCAGACGCCGCGGCAAGACTCCGGTGGTTACGCTGATCGGTGCGTCCGTACTTCTGGCTCTCGGCGTCGCGCTTGCCGGTCATGGAACGTTGGAGGCTGATCCACAGCGCCAGGCGGAGATCGAGGCGGACTGGATCCAGCAGGAGGCGAGCCGAGCGTCTGGGAATCCCGCTCTGACCCCTGCTGAGGATGCGGCGGGCGCCGTGGACGGCCTCAAGGACGGCGGATACGGCTTCCACACGGGACAGGATCCGGCGCCGTGGTGGCAGGTAGACCTGGGCGGCGACGTGCCCCTGAACCGGGTTGAGGTCTATAACCGCTGCGATGTCGCCCCGAGGGCGGACCGACTGGCGGTCCAGCTGTCCCAGGACGGCACGACGTGGTCGACCGTCTACCAACACTCGGGCCCCACCTTCTACGGAGCGACGGACGGCAAACCGCTGGTCGTCCCGCTCCGCAATCGCACCGCCCGATATCTGCGCTGCACGATCCCGGGACCGACTCCCCTGCATCTCGACGAGGTTGAAGTGTATGGGGCTGGGAAACCGCTCGTCAACATCGCTCTCCGTAAGCCCTGCGCCCAGAGCAGCCTGAGCCAGTGGTCCAAGCCTCCCGCCCTGTCCCTCGACGAGGTTCGGCTGCCGCTCGACGCACTGATCGCCCGCGCAGCGAAACTGATCCGACGCCTCGAAGCGTCGGGGCTGAGCGCAGTCCGCTGTCGCGAGGCGATGGAATGGGCGAAACGGGTGTCGCGCGCTCCCGCTCCCATCGCCAAAGCAGCCTACGTCCGCCTGCGCTGGGAGATGCGCCGGCTCATGCTCCGTGATCCGCTGATGAAGTTCGACAGTCTGTTATTCGTCAAACGGGTCAACGGTTCATTCAACCATATGTCCGATCAGTACTACGGATGGTGGAGCCGACCGGGCGGAGCGCTGTGCATCCTGACGGGATTTCGGACCGACCGACCCGTGGTCCGCACGATCGCGACGGGACTGCCTCCCGGCAACTACCTCGATCCCGACCTTTCGTACGACGGGCGCAAGGTTCTGTTTGCGTATTGCCGGTACTATCCCGGGCTGGCCGCGAACGGCGACAAGACCGCCAAAGATGCCATCCCGGAGGACGCGTTCTACCATCTGTACGAAGCGAACCTGGACGGCACCGGGCTGAAACGGCTGACGCGGGGCGCCAATGATGATTTCTCCGGCAGATATCTGCCTACGGGCGCCGTGGTATTCCTCTCGACTCGGCGCGGGGCGACGGTGCAGCATGCCGGTGTGGTCGCCGACTCGGCGAATCGCCCCGACTCCTACGTTCGCTGCGGCGGTGATCGATGGCGGCCCGTGGCGGTGTATACCCTGCATACGTTGAGCCCGGATCGTAAGACCGTCGTCGCGATCTCCCCCTTTGAGAACTTCGAGTGGACCCCGAACGTCTGTAATGACGGACGCATCCTCTATGCGCGCTGGGACTATGTCGACAGGGACAACATGCCGTATATGAAACTATGGTCTACCAATCCGGACGGGACCAACCCGCAGGCTGTGTACGGCAACCACACAGCCATGTTCCATAGCGCGTTTGAGGCCCGCCAGGCGCCGAACTCGCGCAAGATCCTGTTTACGGCTTCGGCCCATCACGCGGTGACGGGCGGCACGCTCATCCTCTTCGATCCGGACCGGGGCGCCGACGGGCCGGAGCCCTTACGGCGCTTGACCCCCGAGGTTTGTTTTCCAGAGGTTCAGGGATGGCCAAGGGCCTACTATGCCGCGCCCTACCCTCTTTCGGAGGAGGTGTTCCTGACATCGTGGGGCATGGGCAACCTCGCCGACAACCCCGTGCGCGGATTGGGCATCTACCTCGGCGATGCGGATGGCAACCTTGAGCTGCTCTATCGGGACCCGACCATATCCAGCGTCTACGCCCTGCCGATTCAACCTCGCTCGATGCCCTTCGCCGCGATGGCCGCCCCGCCGGAGAACGTCGAGGAGCGGGAACGGCCGGCAACGATGGTGGTCACCGATGTGCGCAATGGCCTCGGCCTCGATCCGAGGTTGCGCGTGGCCCGATTGCGGATCGTTGCGGTGCCCGCCAAGACACAGCCGGAGATGAACGCACCGAACCTCGGCGTAACGTCGGACGATCCGGGCAAATGCGTGCTCGGCACCGTGCCGGTTGAAAAGGACGGCTCCGCCTCCTTCCTCGTGCCGCCGGGCGTGCCCCTGTTCTTCCAGGCGCTCGGCGAGGATGGGACCGCGCTGCAGACCATGCGGACGGTGACCTACGCCCAACCGGGCCAGACGCTGTCCTGCGTCGGATGCCACGAAGGACGGAGCGCCGCGGTTCCGAACCGACGCCCACTGGCGATGAACCGCCCGCCGTCGCGCCTGAAGCCGGGACCGGACGGTTCGTGGCCATACCGGTACGATCGGCTGGTGCAGCCGGTGCTGGACCGAGCCTGTGTGCGCTGTCATGCCCCGGGCACATCGGGTGCGCGGTGGAATCTGCAGGGCCCGGGTTCGTACGAAACACTCGTGGGCTATGGAAGGCCGAGCCTTCGGGACCATGTGCAGACGCGGTATCGCGAGGGTCGCTCGATCCCCGGCCAGGGGGCGGCTGCGACCAGCGCGCTGATGGCGCTCCTGCGACGGGGTCATCACTCGGTAGAGCTCACAAGGGACGACATGGAAAGGTTGAACACATGGATGGACACCTATGCCCAACGGCTGGGATCATTCAGCCAGGATCAGGAGCGGGAGCTCATCCAGCTCAAGGGGCGCTGGCAGGCGATTCTGGAACCCTGAGCGCTCGCGTTCTCCATCGGCGCGGATGGGATGAACTGGCTTTGACGGTCGTTGCCGGCGTCGAGGAAACGGCCGACGAAGCGCTCCTTCGTGGTGTATCGGAGGTGCATCGCCTGGGCGCCGAGATGGTTCGAGCGATGGGCTTCGGCGGCGTCTGCCCCGGTGGCCGCGCCGTCGCGATCCCGAGGGGAGTGCCCTTCAGTTTGGTTGAAGGGGCGCCATGCCATAGTGGCGAGGTGGCGGGCGTCAACCTCACCGGTGTGCGGGGGTGTGAACCCACGATCTACGAGACGAACGCAGGCGCCTTCGTCAGTCTGATCGAGGATTCGCACGCGCGCAGGGTCGCGGTAACGGGCATCTCGGCGGAAGGGCTATGGGCGGATCCCGGACAACAGGCGGCCGAGACGTTTCGGCAGGCGGAGTCCGCCCTTGGACTGGTCGGAATGACCTTCCGCGACGTCTATCGCACGTGGCTCTTCCTGGACGATATCCTCAGCTGGTACGACGACCTGAATCGCGTGCGCAGCCAGTTCTTCCACGATCGAGGCGTCTTCGACGGGATGGTGCCAGCGAGCACCGGCATCGGAGCGGCCAATCCCAGAGGCGCTGCGATCACCATGGATCTGCTGGCGATGGTACCGCTTGATGACACGGTCTCGGTCCAGGCCATTCCTTCCCCCCTGCAGTGTCCCGCTCTCGAATACGGCAGCTCCTTCAGTCGAGCCGTTGAGGTGACCGAACCCGACCTGCGCAGCCTGCTCGTATCCGGGACGGCCAGCATCGAGCCAGGAGGGGGGACGATCTACGGCGACGATGTCGTCGCTCAGGTCGATCGTACCCTCGACGTCATCGAGGCCATTCTCACATCCCGAGATATGGACTGGGGCGATGTAACCCGCGCGGTGGCCTACTTCCGGTACGCTGCTGACGCGGGAGCAATCGACGAACCGTGGCGGAATCGGGGCGGCCATCGAGATAGGTTGATCGTCACGGAGAGCACGATCTGCCGCGATGACCTTCTCTTCGAACTCGAAATCGATGCGGTCCGAGTGGGCGTGCGTTGAGCGGACAGAATACGGTTCGCCATGCCGTGGTACCGGCCGCGGGTTTCGGAACGAGGTTGCGGCCGCTGACCGATCATCTGCCGAAAGAGATGCTCCCCATCGGACGGATGCCCGTCATCGGGCACATCATGGAGGATCTCGCTGCGAGCGGAATCGCTACGGCGACGATCGTCCTCTCGGAAGCCAAGGAGCTCATCCGAGGATACTGCGCGGATGGGTCTCGATGGGGTATGGAATGTCGCTATGCGGTGCAGCCTGCGATGCGCGGCGTTGGGGATGCGACCCTGCGGGGCCTCAGCGAATCGGATCGACTGCCGGTTCTGGTCGCCTTCGGGGACTGTGCGGTCCTGCGCCAATGGGACACAGCCGGCCCATCGGCGACCGAGCGACTCATCGATGCGTATCGCGATGCGAAGGCCGACGCCGCCGTTCTCTGTGAACAGGCGCCATGGGAGAGTGTCCATCGGTACGGTGTCCTCGATCCGGCGGTCGACACCCCGGAACAACCGACCGCACCGTTCGATATTCGTGGGATCGTGGAGAAGCCCGAACGTGCCCGAGCGCCCAGCCGCCTCGTTGTCGCCGCCCGATGGATCCTCGGCTGCGCCGCGATCGAAGCGCTCCGACGAACAGAGCCGGGCTCCAACGGCGAGGTCGGCGTGACGGAGGCTATCGCCGACGTCATCAGCCGGGGCGGCAGGGTGATCGGCGTGCCCCTCGGCCCGGGAGAACGACGCTGCGACGTTGGCAACATCCCGTCGTACCTGGCGGCGCAGGTGTTCGCCTCGCTGAACGATCCGGAGTACGGCCCGGGCCTCCGCGAATGCGCCTCGGCCCAATGATCCGGCCTGGATGGCCCGGTTCGGCGCAGGCCGCAGCGGAGGTTAGACATAGAACGCTAGAGGGAGGTACGCCCGGTTGCGCATCCTGATGCTGGATCTGGACACACTGCGGCCGGACCATCTCGGCTGCTACGGATATCGGCGGCCTGCATCACCCAACATCGACTCCATCGCCGCCCGGGGAGTCCGTTTCGACCGCTACTACTGCACCGACGCCCCCTGCCTGCCCAGTCGCGCGGCGCTGTTCACCGGCCGCCCCGGCATCCACACCGGCGTCGTCGGGCACGGCGGCACGGCGGCAGACCTGAGGCTGGTCGGTCGATCAAGGGGTTTCACCGATCGGTGTCGTACGGACAACCTGCCCAGCCGATTGAGGAAGGCCGGCCTCTACACGGCCTCCATCAGCCCGTTTGCGGAGAGGCACGGAGCCTGGTGGTTCAACGCCGGCTTTCGGGAGATGATCAACCCGGGCAAATCCGGCCTCGAATCGGCCGAGGAGGTGACGCCCTGCGTGCTGGATTGGCTGGGGAGGTCCGGAGCCAGCGACAACTGGTTCCTGCATGTCAACTACTGGGATCCGCATACGCCGTACCGAGCGCCGGCCGAGTTCGGCAATCCCTTTGCAGGTATGCCGACGCCCGAATGGCTGACGGAGGAGGTCGTACAGAGCCATCAACAGGCTGTCGGACCGCACACGGCCCGGGAGATCAATATGTGGGACGACGCGCCGAATCCTCGCTGGCCGCGCCACGTCCCGGCCGTCCGCAACATGGAGGATCTGCGCCGCCACATCGATGGTTACGATTGCGGGATCGCCTACATGGATCGGCACATCGGCATGATTCTGGCGGAGCTCGATCGGCTCGGGATACTCGAGGACACGGCGATCATCGTAACATCGGACCACGGGGAGAACCAGGGCGAGTTCGGCATCTACGCGGAGCACGCGACCGCGGATGAGGCCACCTGTCGGATACCGTTGATCATCGCATGGCCGGGCGGCCGGACGGGGATCAGCGACACTGCCTTACGCTGCAACCTGGACCTTGCGCCGACCCTTGCGGCTCTGACCGGTCAACCGCCGGCCGATAGTTGGGAAGGAGCGAGCTTTCATGAGGCCGTGACGGGCAACGGCGCTCCTGGTCGCGCGTACATCGCCCTCAGCCAATGCGCCCATGTGTGTCAGCGGAGCATCCGGTCGGAGCGTTATCTATACACCCGCACCTATCATGACGGTTTCCATCTCTTCCCGGAGGAAATGCTCTTCGATATGGACGCCGATCCGCATCAGCAGACGGACCTCGCGCCGGAGCATCCGGACGAGTGCGCCCGTCACGCGGCAACGCTGGAGCGCTGGCATGCAGCGATGATGCAGACGATGCCGGACGGCTACACCGTGGATCCAATGTGGACGGTGCTGTCCGAAGGCGGTCCCGAACACGCTCGAGGTCGGCTCCGATCGTACTGCGAGCGACTGCTGGTGACGGATCGCGCCTGGGCGGCGCCTCTACTGTGGTCCCGCCATCCGCGAGATGCGAGCGTCGGCGATGGTCGTTGCCCGAGCCTCACCCCGACCTCTGATGAGGCGCCTCCGCGCTGATCGGCGATCACCCATTCGGGCCTCATCCAACAATGCGTCGGGGCCGGTCGACGATAGGTCGACCGGCCCCGATCGGTTAGTTGCGGCCCGGCATACGGGACTACGGAACCTCGACGGTGACAAGCATCCGCTGCTTGTCGCGCCGAACCACCATGGCAAGCCCGTCGCCGCTTTTCACCCGGCCGACGATGCGGCTCACGCTTTCCGAACCGGTGATCGCTTCGCCGTTGATGCGGAGGATGACGTCCCCGGTGCGGAGTCCAGCCTCATCGGATGGGCTGCCCGGCTCCACGCCAACGACCACCGCTCCCTCTTTCAGAGAGCCGAGATTGAACCGCTTGCTGAGTTCCGCTGAGATCGCCTCGACCTTGAGGCCCAGCTTCTCGACGCCCGTACGTTGTGCCGGTACTGCTGGTGCAGTCGGATCTGGAGCGGCCTCAAGCGTCGCCTTAACCGTCGTTTCCTTGCGGTCCCGCTTAATGGTCATCGTCACGGTATCCCCGGGGCCTGCGGAGGCAATCCGATTGCGGAAGTCCGCGTCATCCTCAACCGCAGCGCCGTTTACCCGGGTAATCACGTCCTCGACCTGGAGTCCAGCCCGAGCCGCGGGTGTGCCCTCGCTCACGCCCTGAACCAGCACGCCGCCCTTGGCCACGCCGTACTTATCCCGCTGCGCAGGCTCGAGGTTGGCGGGCATGATGCCGAGAAAGCCCCGGACCACCTTGCCGGACGAGATCAGATCATCCATGACCTTGCGAGCAGTGTTGGATGGGATCGCGAAACCGATGCCGACACTGCCGCCGGTAGGCGAGGCGATTGCTACGTTGATGCCGATCACGCGCCCCTCAATGTTGACCAGCGGACCGCCCGAGTTGCCAGGGTTGATCGATGCGTCCGTCTGAAGGAGCTCAGGATAGAACCGCCCCTCATCACCCGAGCCGATCGCCTGCTGTCGCTTCCTGGCGCTGATAATCCCCAGGGTCATCGTATCTTCAAGAGAAAGCGGCGCGCCGAAGGCGACGGCCCACTGGCCTACTCGGACCTTGCTGGAGTCGGCGAAGTCGATCGCGGGCAGACCCGTGGCTTTGATCTTAACCACGGCGAGGTCGCTCCGAAAATCGCGACGCACCGTCCCGTCGTACTCCCGGCCGTCCTCGAGCTTCACGGTCACCTTATCAGCCCCGCCGACGACATGATCGTTGGTCAGGATCCACCCGTCCGATCGGACGATGAGACCCGATCCGCCGCCCTGAGTTCGGAAGCGCCTCGGTATCTGGAGGCCGTTCGGAGCGTCGAACCCGAAGCCCCGGAACAGCTCGCCGAGATCCGGCGCTGTCTGTCCGACGTTGACCGTCTTACTCGCACGGATGGATACCACAGCTGGCTGGACACGCTCACCGATGGCCACGAACCCGTCTTCCAGAGACGCAAGGCCCGCCGTCCGCTGTGTCAATGCAGCGTGGGATATCCGGGCCTCCTGCTCCTGTTCCACGGCAAGACTCGGCCGCGTCAACAAGGAACCTGTCAATGCGCATCCCACTAGAAAGGCGCTGACCAGCATGCCATATCGCACCTTTGGTTTTGTCCAGATATCGCTCATGTTCTGAGAGTAACCTCCTCGAAACCGCAAACGGTTGATGTTCTCAGCCGTTGTCGTTGAAGATTACGGACGGTTATTTGCAGCCGGTTCCCCAACGCCGTCGGAGTTATCGCAGGCCGATGGACGTCTGCCGTCGAGCGGCTTCGGCGTCTATCGCCATCTGCGCGATGAGGTCCTCGAGGCGATCGAAGCGCACCTGCGCCCGAAGATGAGAGACAAACTCAACGACAAGGGTAGAGCCGTAGAGGTCTCCCGAGAAGTCGAGCAGGTGCACTTCCAGAACACGGCGCGTGCCCCCAACTGTCGGGCGACAGCCCATGCTGCAAGCCCCGATCCAACGTTCGCCGTCGACGGCCGCAGTCACGGTGTAGACGCCGTCACCGGGCAGAATGATCCGTTCATCGGTCGCCAGATTGGCTGTCGGAAACCCGAGCGTCCGTCCGATACCGTCCCCGCGCACAACAAGACCTTCCAGTCGATAGGGCCGGCCCAGGATCGCGGAGGCCACCGACACCTCGCCCGTCAGAATCGCCTGCCTCGCCCGGCTGCTCGATGCGGGCATGCCGTCCACCACAACGGTCGGGGCGATCCGGACCTCGAATCCCAGCGCCGCACCGCCGGTCATCAGCGTCTCGACTGTCCCCGCCCGCCCCTGGCCGAACGCGAAGCGCTCACCGACGCAGACCACCGTGGCGCCGAGCCGGGACACAAGGACGTCGTCCATGAATCGCTGGGCAGACAGGTCGCGAAGCTCGTGCTCGAAATCCGCGATCACCACATGATCGACCCGCAAGGCTTCGAACAACGCGCAGCGTTCGGGAAGCGTCGTCAACAGCCTCGGCGCCCGTTCAGGCGCGATGATCTCCAGCGGATGCCGATCGAACGTCAGGACAACTGTATCGGTTCCCCGTGCGTCGGCCTCCTGTCTGGCGCGCTTGATGAGGTTCTGATGGCCGACGTGCACTCCATCGAAGGTTCCAACGGCAACCGACGTACTGTTGAGCAGCCCCCGCTCCGGCAGACCATGGATTATCCGCATGGGCGTGTCTCAGGCGCCGGTTCCATCGGCGGAGCGTGCAGGACCTTATGCGGACGAAACCGATCGCCTTCGGGCATCACGACGGCCAGCAGCTCATGCCCGATCAGCAGAACGGGCTCCGATGTCCGATTCGGCGGTCGGATCCACTCGATGGCAGATCCGCCCACAGCCCGGCCCATGCGAAGATCGTCGGCCACGATCGGATCCACCCTGCCCAGAGGCCAGGAGGCCAGGGCATCCTCCGGTCGCATCAACGGAAGCGGTCCATCATGAGGATAGGCATCAGCGAGGCGAAATGCGCCAACCCGGGTGCGCCTGAGAGCGGCAAGGCACCCGCCGACGCCTAGGCGTTCGCCGAGGTCGTCAGCCAGCGACCGAATGTAGGTGCCGGCGGAACACCGTACGGTGACCTCAATCAGCGCCTGTCTGCCCGGTCGATAACTCCTCAGCGTAAGCTCATGGATGGTGACCGCGCGGGCCGATCGCTCAACGGTCTCGCCTCGACGGGCGAGTTCGTACAGACGAACGCCGCCTACGCGAACCGCCGCATGCATGGGCGGTATCTGTGCGAGATCGCCGGTGAGGCTGGCCAGCGCTCGTTCAATATCGCTGAATTCGAGACCGGAGGCGTCGGCGCAGGTCCGCTGCTCTCCCGTGACATCGAGGGTCGAGGTCGTCATCCCCAGCGCTATCTCCGCCTCGTAGACCTTGTCGCCCGCGCCGATGTACTCGGCCAACCGGGTCGCCGCTCCCACGCAGCACACCAGCACTCCGGTGGCCATCGGATCCAGCGTGCCCGTGTGGCCGATTCGTCGGGTGGAGAGGCGGCGCCGGAGCCGGTTCACGACATCATGGGACGTGATACCGGGCGGCTTATCGATCGATAGAATGCCAAAGGGCTCGCTCCCTACAGCCGGCATGTTGGCTTGCCGATCCGGCACTATGCGTCCTGGAGCGCCCCGAGAATGGCGGCAATCGCCTCGGTAAGCGGCATCCTGAGCGTGCAGCCCGCAGCAGCGCGATGTCCTCCGCCTCCAAAGCGTTCGGCCACGCGGCTTACATCAACATCGCGCCGCGATCGGAGGCTGACCCGGACAGAGCCGTCACCGAGCTCGCGAAGGAGAACGCCGACTTCGGTTCCCCGAACGGCGCGAATGTGCGTGACGATACCCTCCGTATCCTCGTCCGTCGCCATGAGCTCGCCGAAATCCCTGGCGGTGATGACGGACCACGAGATCCGGCCGTCCGCGGTCACCTCTAGAGCGTCCAGCGCACGGCCGAGAAGCTTGAGGCTCTGCAGTGACCTTGTCTCGAAGACCAGCTCGCTGATGGAGGCCGGGCACGCGCCGTAGGCCATGAGGGCCGCCGAGACGCGGAACGTCGCGCCCTTGACGTTCATGAAGCGATAGGAGCCGGTGTCCGTGATGATCGCGCAGAGCAGGCAGTCGGCGATGGCGCGGTTGAAGGGTAGGCGCATGTGGCGGAGCAGCGCGTATACGATCTCACCGGTGGCGGCCGCGGAGGCATCGACCAGTTGGATATCGCCGAAGCCCCCGTTGCCTTCATGATGATCGATCACCAACGACCGCTCAGCGGTCATCGCCAGAGCGCCGACCGATCCCAGTCGGCCTGGCGTCGCGGCGTCGCAGACGATGGCCAGATCAAACGGGCCATCCGCGCTTGCCCTGATCATGTCGGCTCCCGGCAGCCACCGGTAGATATCGGGTACGGGATCAGCCGACAGCGGGTAGACCAGCTTGCCCGCGTGCTGCAGGGCATGGGTCAGAGCGAGCGTGCACCCGAGGGCGTCGCCGTCCGGGTTTTCGTGACCGGCGATGAGGATCCGTTCTGCGCCGCGGATGGCGTCCGCTGCCTCAGTCAGGGTCAGGGTGCGGGCCGTCGGTTTCAGCTTCGATCTCCTTGAGCAGTTCGAAGATACGCGCGCCGTGGGCGATCCCTTCGTCGGCGCGAAAGTCCAGCTCGGGAGCCACTCTCAAGCGCGCCCTCCGAGTGAACTCGCCGCGCAGGAAACCGCTCGCGCGGCGCAGCGCCTGCAGCGCTTCGTCTCGCTGATCCCCGCTGCCCAGAACGCTGACGAAGACGCGCGCGTACTTGAGATCTCGGGAGCACTCGGCTCCCGTCACGGTGACCGCCGAGAGACGAGGGTCCCGGAGGTCTCGCCTCAGCATGTCGCTCAACTCCTCCACGAGGCGCTGAGCCACTTGTTCCTGACGTATGGTGGACATGGCCTTCCATTCCGTTCAATGGTACGATCCCGCAGCTATAACATCTCAATGGTAGCGTCGCATACGACGAGCTCCGGTCGCGATTCGATCGCTTTGGAGACCGTATCGAGCGCCTGGCGGATGTGCGCCTGTTCGTTGGCGATGCAGGCCACGCCCAGGATCGATCGTTGATGCAGCTCCTGCAGATCCATCTCGGCAACGCTCACATTGTATTTATGACGCAGGGTCTCGATCAGACTCCGTAACGCCTGCCGCTTTTCCTTGAGCGACTGCGCATGGGGAATATGAAGCGAGACCGTCAGGCAGCCGATCACACACGTTCCACCTGCCGGCTCTCGTACGCCTCGATGACATCGCCCTCCTGGACATCGGTATAGCCATCGAGGACGATACCGCACTCAAATCCTGTCGCCATCTCCCGGACATCGTCCTTGATATGCTTGAGGGAATCGATCTTACCGGTAAAGACGACATCGCGTCCACGCCGAACTCTCGCGTTGGCGTTGCGCACGACCTTGCCGTCGATCACATAGCATCCGGCGATGATCGTCCCACGCGGCGTTCGGAAGGTCGCTCGGACCTCCGCCTTGCCCAGGTGCGCCTCCTCGTATACCGGTGCGAGGAGCCCCTTCATCGCACGCTCGATTGCGGAGCTCAGCTCGTAGATAACCTGGTAGGTGCGGATATCGATGTGTTCACGCTCGGCTGCAGCCTGCGCTTGCTGATCGGCTCGGGTATTGAAGCCGATGATGACCGCGCCGGACGCGGCAGCGAGTTGCACATCGTTCTCGGTGATTGCGCCAACGCCGGACCGAAGGACCCTCAGATCGACTTCATCCATGGGAAGGGTATCGAGCAAGCCCACCACGGCCTCGACCGACCCCTGGACGTCTCCTTTCACGACGATGCGCAGTTCAGGCTTCTCGCCCTGGGCGACTCCACTCAGCAGGGACTCCAGCGTAACCCGGTTGGTCTTCTGGCTGGTCCGTACCGACCTGGCCGCCTCGGCCCGGTTCTGGGCGATCTGGCGCGCCGTTCGTTCATCACGAACGACTTCAAGAGCATCGCCCGCTTGCGGCGCCTGAGACAGACCGATGATCTCAACGGGCATCGCCGGCGCTGCACGGTTGACCCGTTCGCCCCGGTCGTCCGTCATCGCCCGGATCTTGCCCGAGGCCAATCCGCACACGATGCTGTCACCGCAACGGAGTGTCCCTTCCCGTACGAGGGCGGTCGCCACCGCGCCCCGGCCTACCTCGAGGCGCGCTTCGACGATCACACCCGTGGCTGGGGCTGCCGGATCCGCTTTCAGATCGAGGACGTCGGCAAGGAACACCAGGTTTTCGAGAAGATCCGCAATCCCTTCGCCCTTCAACGCCGAGATGGGGATGCACTCGACTTCACCGCCGTATTCCCTCGGGACGAGCCCGATCTCCGCGAGCTGCGTCTTGATTCGATCGGGGTTGGCGTCCGGACGGTCCATTTTATTGATCGCGACGACGATCGGAACCTCGGCTGCCCGAGCATGATCGATCGCTTCCTGGGTCTGGGGCATTATGCCGTCGTCTGCGGCAACGACAAGGACCGCGATATCGGTGACCGAAGCGCCCCGCGCGCGCATCGCCGTGAACGCTGCGTGGCCGGGGGTGTCCAGAAACGTAATGCGCCGGGATTCACCCTCG
This sequence comes from Chthonomonadales bacterium, assembly GCA_013360745.1. Lineage (GTDB taxonomy): Bacteria > Armatimonadota > Chthonomonadetes > Chthonomonadales > CAJBBX01 > JABWBA01. The sequence goes on from JABWBA010000012.1 coordinate 21,047, forward strand.
ACGTGAACTTCGACCTGATAGGCTCCGATATGCTGGGTGATGCCGCCGTACTCTCCGGAGACCACGTTCGTCTGCCGGATATTGTCGAGCAGCGTGGTCTTCCCATGGTCGACGTGCCCCATGACCGTAACGATGGGGGGTCGCGATTGAGGTCCAGTGGCGGGCCCCTTCCGCCTGGTCGGTGCGCCCTGGACTTTGGGCGCCACCTTGATCTTTACGGCTCTGCCGTAGGAAGCCGCGAGCTTCCTTGCGTCCTCGGGATTCACTCGCTGGTTGATCGAAGCGAGCACCCCCAGGTCCATCAGCTTTTTCTGCAGGTCGGAAGCTGCGATGCCCAGGGCTTCGGCAAGGTCTTTTACGGTTGCGTTCGCTGGAAGCTCGACTGCTTCGGCTGTCGAACCCTCAGGCGCATATAGTTCGCGTAGGTCCTGGGCCGTATCGGAGTCGATGAGCGCGGCCGGCCCTGGCACGGCAATACCCAGTTCGGTCAACGCCTGCACCATCTCGGCATTGGACATGCCGAGTTCTTTGGCAAGATCAGAGACGCGAGTACCTGCCATAGCTTTGTTCACCTCATTCCATAGGATGCTCTCCCAGCGTACAGTGCACCCGGACACGTCCGGGCCGACGCGTCTGCGCCGTCGTCGCATAGAAGCGTTGCAGGTTCCGGCAAACGCCGGACGAGCGAGCTGCATTGGCATATAGGCTTCCTGCGCCTTTGCGCCCGCGCCGCTGCTTGGGATCACTATACCCGATCGAGCCGAAGGCGCCTCTGAGGGCCAGCGCTCCGATGGCTTCGGAAACCCTCTGCGCCCTATCGCGGTATGATGAAGAGTACAGTTCAGCCCTGGTAGAGGGAGGTACGTGCCGTGAAATGTGGGTCCTGTGGACATGAATCGGAGGCTGCCGGGGAGTTCTGCCCCCGCTGCGGCGTTCGCACATCGACAACCATGCCGCCCCTGCGAGGCGCATCGGCGAAAACGGGGCCGAATCGTGCGATGGTCGGTGTCAGCATCGTCGCGATTGCGGCCCTGGCGCTGGCGGCCTATTTCGGCTGGCGCGCGTTCGCACCGTCCGGCGAGGTCGTCAAGGCCGTGGGCAACCAGGCCCCGGTCGGACCGCTGACGGAGAGCGCCGGGAAGGTCGCGCCGACCGCGCCGATCGCCACGGCACAGGGTACGACGACACCTGAGCCGACGGAGGTGATCGACTACCTGAAGTTCCTGAAGGACATTGAACGCCGCCGCGTCCTGACCGCCAAGTCGCAAATGGCGGAACTGCTCAAACAGAGCAGCGCCCTGACCTATGCGGGCGGGATGGCGGATTGGACCACGAACGAACCGGAAAAGAGGTATCAGGAGATCTACGGCAAGTTCCAGCAGTCGCTAGCCCAGTGGTCCGCGCAGTGGCAGGAGCTGACGGCCGCCTTCCTGGCTTACCCCAGAGCGGTTCCGGCCTCATGCCAGACGCTGCGAGACCGGTACTACGCGATGCTGGGCGCCACGAGCACCGCCATGACGCGCGTGGGTACGAGTTTCTCAGACGCGCTCAGCGGCGACCCGAGCAAGGCGATCGACGCCCTCACCCAGATGCAGGGTTCGGGGCTGGGATCCGCGTCGCAGGAGATCCGAGAGGCGTGCGACCAGGCGGATCAGGAGCTAACCTCGGTATGCGAGAAGAACAAAATCCGCAAGGACTTCGACATCAGGGATGACCTCGGAGGCGGCAATCTCCTCGGACGCTGAGACCGGGACGGACTTGCGGCTGAGCCCGCTCCCGGACGTCAATGGATCCCTTCGGTGGGCTGGTTGTCGTCCGCAGGATCCGGCTCCGCGAGGGGCCGTGTGTTGACCGGAGGGGGTCCCTCGTAGACAGGCCTGCCTGCGGGCCGTTGGATCTGCGGCGCTGCCTGGGTCGGCGATGATGGGCGCGTGCGAGCCGGAGCGTCGGGAAGCTCGGGCAATCGGCGGGTCAGGAGATACGCGTTCCGAAGATATGAGCCGAAGGCGATGACGGCGATGGAGATGACGACGATCAGAAACGCGAGGAGCGCCCGCTGCTGCCCCTGGGTCAGAGGTCTGGGTCCCGAACGACGGCGCTTCTGCGGTTGATCGCGGCGAATGATCAGTTCATCGGCGCCCTGGGCAGTGACGCGGTCATCGTCCTGGCTCTCGTCATCGAGGACAGGGATAACCCCTGACTTCTCGGGGGTTGGATCATCGAGATTGATGCGCATAGGGCGTCTCCTGAGTACCCCGCGAGTATACCTTTACGGACACAGAGCAATCGCTTCGAAACGCCCAACCATGGGAGGACCTCAACGACGTGAAAAGGCCGATCATCGGCATCACCTGCGGAACCGAATACGACTCCAACCAGCAGGCAGTCGCAGACCGCCTACCGCGCAGCTATGTCCGAGCCGTGCTGGCCGCGGGCGGAGCGCCCCTTGCGATCCCGAACCTGAAGGAGTCGGAGACGGACGCACTTCTGGACATCCTCGACGGCCTCATCCTCTCCGGCGGTCGCGATATCGCCCCATCGCTCTACGGTTCCGCCGAGGCACACCCGAGCGTTGAGCTCGATCATGATCGAGATACCCGGGAACTGCCGCTCATCAGAACGGCGATCGAAATGGATCTGCCGATCCTTGCCATCTGCCGCGGGGTTCAATCGTTGAATGTCGCCCTCGGCGGCACCCTCTATCAGGACCTACCCACCGACCGTCCCAGCGCTGTCGCACATCGACAGGATGCGGCCCGGGACGCGGCTACGCATTCGATCGCCGTTCACGGCGCCAGCCTGCTCGCCCGGTCGCTCGGCGCGACGGAACTCCGGGTCAACAGCTTCCACCATCAAGCCGTGCGGCAGCCAGCGGCGGCGTTGACCGTGGTCGGTTGGGCGGAGGATGGCCTGATCGAAGCGGTCGAGATGGAGGGCCGTCGATTCGTGGTCGGTGTACAGTACCATCCTGAGGAGATGGTCGGCGTCTGCGGGGCTTCCCGGCAGCTTTTCGGAGCGCTGATAGCGGCGTGCGGCTGATCGGCGCTCCGTCGGGCTCGTTATAGAAAGGTCCCTAGCCGCCCGTTCCCGAATCTAATCAGGACCGCAGGTCGGCCCGACGGCAAGAACAGGCCGCTGGGCGACTCCGATGACTTCGTGCAGCGAGGAGACCATCATGATGTATGCGCCCCCGGCGCCGCCCCCCATCTACACCTACACCATCGCTCATGATGAGGGCGCCGCCGGATATGACGAAGCCATGGCGATCGCGACGATCCAGGGGCTCATCAACCGGCGAGCGCCCACCCTCTACATCCTGTCGCGACGCAACAACCGCCCGGCCTACTGGCTCGCGACATTCTCCGAGCCGGGGCAATGGCTGCATGGCCGCGAACAGAAGGCCCTCGCGGATCTGGATGCCGTCGTGGCGCTGGCCGGCCGACGGCTGAAGGGAGCGATCATCTGGGATCCGGAGGTCCCCGCGAGCGTCAACGTGGCGACCACGATGGCCGGAATCTACGACGCGGTCGTGCTGAGCCCGACTATGGCCGAGAGCTGTCTGACCCGATGGAAACTGCCGGTTCTCGAGGACCTCCGAGGGCGATTCGACGGATCGGTCACCGGCAGCGCGAAGAACGATGCGATTCGATGGTCCATCAAGGCGCATCTGAACCAGGGACGATGCTCCTCGCGGCTCTTCTGTCTCTTCGAGGATTCCTACGCGACCCGAAGCCAGGCCAACATCGGCTACGTCGTTACTCGGGATCTGGCGGTGATGAAGCGGGCGTTCACCTACGATCTGTCGCCATGGGGTGACGAGGTCCCGGGCGACGATCAGGAGCAGCCTCTGGGCACGGATCTGGCTACCTACAAGCTCCTACTCGAAGCGATGCTCCGACAGTCCGGCGGCAAGCATATGACCGAGCTGGCGGGTTTCTTCGCCTTTCATAAGTACAGCAATATGCCAGGCCATCCGAGCCGGCATGATCCCGTGCCCACCGAATGGGAGACGGTATGGCTGATCTCGCCCTATAACTGTTATCAGAACACGGCCGCGAGCGACTGCTACAACCAGTCGTTCCACTGCCATGCGCCCCGAACGCCTCTGAAACAATCGCGCCCGGCTCCGACCCGAACGCTGGAGAACAAGACCTACCTGTGCATCTTGATGGCGGATTACGACTCCGCCCTGCCACTCTACGATTTCCTGCCTAATCACTGGGACGATCCGGCGCGGGGGCGGCTTCCCCTATGCTGGGGCATCAACCCCAACCTGCTCGATACCTATCCGGACATCATCCGCCGAATCTACGAGACCGCTACCCCCAACGATCACTTCGCCGCCGACGCCAGCGCTGCAGGATATATGAACCCGAACAGGATCAAGCCGGAGCACCTCCCGCTCTTTATCCGCCACAACCGCAAGTACTATCGGGAAGCGGACATGTCGATGTCGCCCATGGTCCTCGACTGGGATCAGCCGTCCGAGGCCGTTAAGGATGCGTTCCGGGTGTTCTCACCGGACGGCTATGCGACCATCGTCATGGACCTGCACGGCACGGGCGGACGGGCGCCCGACACTCAGGTATGGAAGGGGATGCCGGTCACGGAGCTGATCAACGAGGCGTGCAACTTCAGCGCTGTGGACGAAACCGCCGAGATCATGTCGTCGGCGCTCGACCGGAGATCCGCCGCCGCGCCGAGCTTCCGCTTCTTCCGCATCGTCTGGACTTCGCCCAGCAACGTAGAGAAGACCATCGATGCGCTCCGGCGCAAACGTCCGGAGCTCAACATCGAGGTCGTGGATCCCTACACCTTCTTCCGGCTATTGAAGGAGCGTCTTGCCGCTGCGGCGCCGCGCTAGGCCGCACGAGGGACGATCGGCCGCATCAACAGCCGCTGCTGTAGCTCTTGGTCCGATCGTCCTTCGGGTTCCTGGGTCCGGCGGGCAACAGGAAGGATCGGGTCCAGAACGGCGCCTTCGGCGCTTTGCCGCTGTCGAGCATCGCTCGCCACGCCTCATCGGTCAGTCGATCGTCCATCGGCTGCTGGAACTCGTGATAGCTCATCATGGCGCCGCGCGTGAGGACCAGCTTGCCGCCTATCGGCACGATAACTAGGATCTCGATCGCTCGGCCGACCCCTTCCTGCAGGACACGGGGCGTGGCCGTGTGCACATCGGCCACCACCGCCATGTCCTGATCCCCTTTATCGACCAGCTCCCAGTACTGGGGCTGGCCTTCGATGGTCGTTCGAGTCAGATACTCGATCTTGCCGCCGATATAGCGAATCTCCCGATTATCGTCCTCGCTGAGTTTCTCGCCCTTGAGCTCCTTCTCCGAACACCGCTTGAGGAACTTGAGCAGCGAGGCGAACTCCGTGAAGCCGTTGTCGAGTTCGTCGGTCATCAGGTCGTTCTTGCTTACGACCGACCGTGTCCGGAGCACAAGGTTCAGCAGGCGGTCATATAACGGGACGTTCGGCTCGACGTAGCCGGTTGGCGGAGGCCCTTCTTCATCGCCCCCGCACTCCACGGACGATTGCTTGCCGTAGAGGATCGTATCGTGCCGGAGCTCCGTCCACGATGCCAGAGCGGTCTGGAGCGTCTTATCGCGCCATCCTTCGTTGGTCATGAAGCTCGGATACCCCTCAGGCAGGCGATCGAGCAGGGGCTGGAGGGCGTACAGCCAGTTCCAGTAGAGCGTCGAGGTCCAGCGGCGGTCGGGTATCGACCGGTACTCCCGGACCAGCTGATCGCGCGCTGGCCGATAGCCGGACCAGTTGTTCGGGTTGTACTGGTCCGGGTAGGCATCGAGCAGCTGGGTCGCTCGAGAAGAGCCGAGCGTCGCCATGACGTCAAGACCGGCGGGAAACGGACGTTTGAGCGGCTCCGAGAGGGCCTGCAGAACGGCGCTGTCCGGAATCGCCCGCTGGCCCATCAGCCGTAGTTGGTGGGCAGGCCACGGCATATCAGCGCCGGAGAGCGTTTTCGCGCTGATCGATGGACCGGGCAGCGCTTCGACTCTGGATATAAACGCACTAAGGCGGTTGGCGTCGCCCAGGCCCGCAAGGCGTATGCCTCGGCCGAACACGGTTTCGGCCACGCCGAGCCATTGCGCGGGGATATGATCATCGGCGTTCCCGACGAAGAAGGTCGTCGGTTCATAGATATTGCCCCATGTCAGAAGCATGCCCGCCTGGTCCATCGCTCGGGCCATCAACAGCCCCTGCAGCGCGCTCGCCCGCGACGGGCTGTTGTCGCCGAATCGCGTCGCGAACGGGGTTAGCCCGTACCACATCATCGTCATGAAGTAGCGTTTCAGCGCTGGCGATCGGGTGTAATGCCCTCTCGGCACGAACTGGGAATAGTCGATCTTATAGGGCAGCAGGCTCCCCTTAGCATAGCCGGCGTGTCGGCTGACGAGAGCCAACTCCGTCCGCATTAAGGCCTGGGCCGGGCCCGGCACGGCATCCGTACGGTTCAGGAGACGGCTGGCCACCCCGAAATAGGCGACGGTCTTCAGCGCGGCTGTCTTGACATCGTTCGATTGGGCCTCGCGCCATTGCGCAATGGACGCCTTGAGGCATTCGGACGTCAACTCGTTGAGGAGCGGCACGAGCTTCGCGCCTTCGATCGTCCGGAGGGCGTAATCGAAAAAGCAATGGTACAGATGGAGCGCGACGTCTGTGGTGACGAAGGACGGGAGGTTGTGGTAGTCGTTATTCTCGTACACCCAGAACAGCTGACGGTAGTCCGTGGGGGAAGCCGCGAAGAGCTGTCGGGCGAGCATCGTCCGCTGGGCATCCGTCAACTTGAGGATGCGCTCGAATGCGGCGAGATTGGCAACCTCCTTCAGGCTCGATGATACGGTGTACGGCCGCAGGGAACCGGGCCGATGCGAACTCGGTTGTTCGACGGCGAGCTGGCCGAGGGTGTCCGGCGTGCTTCTCGCCGGCGCTGCGTTCCCGGCAGAGTGTACGGGCCGCTCGGGCCTCGCGACGTTCGTGCGTTTCTTCGGACCACATCCGATCAGGATCATGCAGACTAACGCCGACAGCGGCAATCGTCTCACTGGTTCCTCCCATGGGATCGTATTCGACCCGAGGATGACACTGGTCTACGGACGGTCCTGTCGACCCGATCCACCACACAGATCCGTCCGTCCGCAGCGACAGCCAGATCACCCGACGAGGTTCGGACAAGCCGAGCCGACTTCCAATCGCCCCATCGGCGCTGAAGCGTGAAACCGAAACCGTTCCACCGGTACCGGGCAACCGTACGACGGCCGGAAGCCGTCAGCTCAATCGCATATAACATGCTCGGTTCGCCCCTGGCGGGAAACCCGGCAGCGAAATCCGTAAACGGCCGGCTCAAGGCGGACCCGAGCCAGAACGGTTTGAGCGCTCCCCTCTGGAATCGATAGACAAAAAGGCAGTGATGAGGGCGCGGCATGTACCTCGTCGATTTATGGACTCCGACGAGGATCTCCTGCACGCCGTCGCCGTCCACATCGCCTGCCTCCACGCGCCATGGCTTCCACCGACGGGGCACCCCCGACGCGATCAGCGCCCTGCCGCGCCGAATCTGCAGGGCATCGACGCCGTCGGCGACGAGCCGGACCGTTTCGCTGCGCCCATCCGCGTCCAGGTCCGCGATAATCGGAGCAGGCCCCGAGTACGGCAGGAGCGTTGGCAGCAGGATGAGAAGGGCTGGAGTCATCACCGCTATAGTATACTGCGGTGTGCGAATCGCCTGCGAACGGGCGGCCAGAGACGTTCGGATGAGCGAATACAGGATGCGGACAAAAGCAACCGGGGATTTTTACGGTGCCCTATTGACAAAAGGGCATCCGTGTCGTATAGTATCAGTCTATTGTAGCGCGTCTCAATCTACTTCATTGGTTACCGGTCGTGGAGGTATTACATGATGATACGCAACATCGCCGCAGTCGTTGGTCTGGCCGTTCTATCCATCTCTGTACAAGCACAATACACGAGCACATTCGACAGCAATAACGAGAGCTGGCGGTTCGCCACAATGGCATCACCTTTCAATAGCGGCTCGGGGCCGGCGTATCCGGGAACGACCGTAGTCGGTGCGCCGTTTCTCGGTGGACTGGGTAATCCTCCTGGCTCCATCGGGGTTACCTCGGATATCGGAGATTACCAGTATTTTCTGACACCACTCGCGTGGAACGGCAACCGCAGTTCTCTCATGAACGGCAGCATCACCTGGGATTACTACTATACGACTACGGCCCCCTGGAACAACGCATGGGGCGATATCGCCATCCGGGACACGCTCAACAACCGGTGGATCGTCGCCGATGTGACGGCGGTGTCTCCGACTGCGGGTGTCTGGAACACTTTTTCTGTTAACCTCGATCCATCAACTGCGTGGAAGATCGGATCGACGGCCGGGGCTCTGGCTACGAACGGCCAGATTCTGGCTGCGCTCACGAACATGGGCGGAGTCTATTTTCGGGGTGAGGTCGTGGCTGGCATGGTTGAGACCTATCGGCTAGACAATGTCCACTGGAAAGGACCGGTCATTCCAGAAGCCGGAACCATGGCGTCCTTCGGGAGCTTCCTCGCCACTGGCCTCTTCTGGCTCCGACGCAGGATCAAGGCTTAGTTACCAATCCTCGATCAGACGATTCAATCGAAGGCGCCGGATCTAATCCGGCGCCTTCGGCATCTCTGCCTCAAAGCGGCTGCTCGTCGACAGCTCCGTCCGACGACCACCGAATCGCCGCGCCCAGAACGTCAGGATCGTTCGCCAGAATCCGACCGTACAGCCCCGGCGCATCCCGATACTCGACCCGATGGGTGATGGTTTGCTGCCACGGCAAGGCTCCGGATGTCATGGCTTTGACAACCGCCTGCCGACTCGGCTCCAATCCGTCATCACACGGGAATACCATGGTCAGGCGGCGCATGTGCGGCGGCAGGAAGTGGAAGGGAAAAGGGGCTCCACCGTAGTTTCCCTGCCAGACGAACACCCCGAGAGGGCGGCACAGTTCGATGCAGGGCAGAATCAGATCCGGGATGCCTGTGGTCTCGAAGACGGCGTCTGCGCCTTCCGTCGCGAACGCATGGATCCGTTCCCGCGCATCGGGCGCACGGGCATTGATTGCGACGTCGGCGCCGAACTTGAGGGCGACATCCGGCCGACGATCGTTGAGATCGATGGCGAGCGTCTGACAGCCCCGAAGAGCGCAGAAAGCGACCACGCCAAGGCCAATAAGCCCGACGCCGTGCACGATCACCTTCCAGCCCAGGCGTACCTGAGCGAGATCGACGCCATGCAGCCCGACGGCCGGCATCACGAACAGGGATGCCGCATCAACAGGGCACCCGTCCGGCAGAGCCGCGAGGCCATGGGTTCTCCCGGGATGAATCACCGCCCGGCTGGCATGGACGCCGGAGACCGCGGATACCGGGGTGCCATCAACGAGCGTCGAGGGGCGATTGTCCCGGTAGTAGACCCGATCGCCCGGGCGGAATCCACGGACGTCGGCGCCGACGCTCTCGACCACGCCCACCCCCTGATACCCGGTACAGAGCGGGAACGGCCCCCACGTTAGCTTCTTCCGTATCAGGGCGAACTCCGTACCGATACTAACACCGGACCACAGGGTGCGCACGACGACGTCCTCGTCGCCTGGATCGGGCAGCGTGATCGGACGGACCGCGAACTCCGGTCCTTCGGCGACGATCAGCGCTTCCGCGTGCATGAATCGCCGGACATCAGGGGATTGATTCGGCCATACGACGCACCAGCGCCAGCGTCGCGCGACAATCGCCGATGGCCGAATGGTCAGCCACCACGGTCAGGCCCTCATGGCGGACTGCGGCGTCGAGCCGATGCCATTTGAACTCCCCGCTGCGCCTGCCCGGCTCACCCCGGTATTCGGCATACGCCAGCATCGCACAGAGCCACCGAGAGGCTTCTTCCCTCCAGTTGACGACCTGCCGATGGGCTCGCATCGATTGATGCAGAAGCCGCATATCATACTCGGCATTGTAAATGACCACCGTGCGACCCCGAATGGCCTCAAGGATCGCATCCTTGAGGTCCGGCATCGTCGGAGCTCCCGCGGCCATCGCATCGGTAATGCCGTGGATCGCCGTTGCGTCGGGCGGAATCGACCGTGTCGGGCGAACGAGCGTGTCGATCAGCGTCTCCCCGCGCGGGTCGATGATGCCGATCTGGACGATCTCGGCGCCGTAGTCGATCCCTGTCGTCTCGGTGTCCAGGACGACGAATCGGTCGGTCGGGACAACCTCCCTGATCCTCGCCAGTGCGGCGCTCATGCCATGATCCTTCCGACCTCGGCAAACGACTCACGCAGGGCTGGGTACAGCGACCGGTAGATTCCGTAGAATCGGTCATAGGCCACCCGGTTCACCGAACAGACCTCGGTGGAACCGGTCACGCGAACCACTGCACGACAGGCCTCCGGCACATCAGGATATCGCCCGGTACCCACACCGGCGAGCAGCGCAGCTCCCAGGGCGGGGCCTTCGTCGACGGCAAGGGTCTTGTGCGGAATGTTGGCAACATCGGTCAGAATGCTCCGCCAGAGTTCGCTGCGCGCTCCGCCGCCCGATAGGCGCACTTCACGCATCGGCAATCGGAGCTCCCGCATGATCTCGAGCGTGTCCCGAAGGCCGTAGGCGACGCCCTCCAGCACCGAGCGCGTGAAATGCGCCTTGCTGGACCGCCGGGTGATGCCGAAGAAGACGCCCCGCGCGTAGGGGTCCGGATGCGGAGTCCGCTCGCCCGTAAGATAGGGCAGAAACAGGAGGCCCTCGGAGCCCGCCGGCGCCTCGGCGGCAGCCGCGGTCATTACCTCATACGGGTCGATTCCCCGGGCGTTAGCCTGGGACTTCTCTTCGGCGCAGAACGTGTCGCGGTACCACTGCAGCGATCCGCCGGCGGACAGCATGACGCCCATGACATGCCATGCGCCGGGAACGGCATGGCAAAACGTATGGAGGCGGACTTCCGGATCTAGGACCGGCCGATCCGCAAAGGCGAACACCACACCGGACGTGCCGACGGTCGACGAGACGATCCCCTCCTCGACGATTCCATTCCCCACAGCGCCGGCCGCCTGATCTCCTCCGCCGCCGACGACCGGGATGCCGATGGGAAGGCCCGTGGCGGCGGCTGCCGTCGCCGAGATTCGCCCGGTGATCTCGGGCGACTCGAAGGCCGGCGGCATCCAGGCGGCCGGGATGCCGCAGCCGTCCAGCATCTCATCGGACCATCGACGGCGAGCGACATCGAACAGCGCGGTGCCCGACGCATCGGAGACGTCCGTGGCGTATTCGCCCGTGAGCCGCAGCCGAATATAGTCCTTGGGCAGCAGGACCCGACGCACACGGGCAAACACCTCGGGCTCATGGTCCCGCACCCAGACGATCTTGCCCGCAGTGAAACCGGTCAGAACGGAGTTCAACGTGAGCTCGACCACTCGCTGCCGACCGATCGTCTCGGTGATCCAGTCGCATTCCTTCTGGGTGCGCTGGTCGTTCCAGAGGATCGCCGGCCTCAGCGCCCGGTCGCCCTCACCGAGGAAGACAGCGCCGTGCATCTGCCCCGACAACCCGACTCCGGCGATATCCTTTGCAGCGATCCCGCTTCGATCCAGGATCTCCCGGATCGTCACGCCGACCGCAGTCCACCAATCCTCAGGGTCTTGTTCGGACCAGAGGGGTCTGGGTGTATGGAGCGGATACTCTGCCGTGGCTCTGGCGGCCAATCGGCCTTCCGCATCCAGAAGAAGGGCTTTCGTGCCGCTGGTTCCGATATCGATTCCGAGGAGATAGGTCACTGCGGACTCCCGTTCCTTGCATCCACGCCCTAGTTTTTGGAGATCTCCCGCCGTATGCTCTCCGCGTCCAGCGGCCTCGCCGTGCGCGCCTCAGCGATCTCCTGCGCTCGGGCCATGTCTCGCTCGAGGCAGGCGATCTCCTGCTGCAGCCGCTCCGCGGTGCTCGTGCTTTCGAGGAGCTCCTGACGACCCGGCAGGGGCAGCTGCAGGATCGCAGCCACGACGAAGGACAGGTTTTCCGGATCCTCCGGCAGCTCGTAGTCCAGAGGGCGCAGGCCGGCTCGCTGAACCACGGTACCGAAGTAGAGATCGAAGAGCCGGCGAACCTGATTCGCGAGGGGGGCGAGATGCTCGGGTTCACCGGGCATATCGGATAGAGGTTCGACCAACGCCTCATCGTAGCCATCCGCTGTAGCCGTTCGACGGAGGACATAGAACCGCTCATCGCCGACGGCGAGCAGGTTAAACCGGCCCTCATGCAGCCGCTGGACCGCATGAATGCGGGCGATGGTGCCAACCCGGGCGATCTCGATGCCCCGTTCATCGGGATCGGTGGCAAGGATCACGCCGAACGGCTCTTTGGCGTCGACGCAGCGTTCCACGAGCTTCCGAAATCGTTCCTCGAATACATGCAGCGGCAATGGCATGCCGGGAAACAGCACCGTGTTCAGCGGAAAAAGCGGGACCCGACGGGGGCTCATCGGTTCGCATCCGACACACGACGATGGAGCGCTTCGTAGGCGACATCCACGGCGTCCGCGTGCGCCCGGGCGCAGCGCGTACTCAGGCGATCGCACCGCTCGTTGAGATCGTCGCCCGAATGACCGCGGACCCAGATCCAATCAATCGCATGGAGATCGTCCAGTCGGAGCAGTTCCTCCCACAGATCCGGGTTCAGAGCTTGCTCCCGGGCATTGCGCTTCCAGCCGTTGCGCTTCCAGCGGCGGGCCCATCCCTGGCGCATCGCGTTGACGACGTACTGCGAATCGGAGTGGAGTCGGACCCGCTTTGGCCCGTCCAGGACCTTCAGCCCCATGATGGCGGCGAGGATCTCCATCCGGTTGTTCGTGGTCAGCCGATAGCCGGCGGCCTTCTCTGTCTGTTCCGAGCCGATCTGGACCACCGCCGCACAGCCGCCCGGTCCGGGGTTTCCCAGACAGGCCCCATCGGTGTAGATTATCGCTTCGTCCGTTCTGGTCATCTCGCGCCAATCGTTGTTTCGCCGGTCACGGGCGATTCCCTGCCGATATGGTGAAGATCCCGGGTGCGCAAAGATCGAAAACAACGGGACCAAGCAGCGGATCTAACCGGCCGAGGCCGTGAGACCGTCCTGGCGCGCGCCTGACCCACCCTCGACTTCGGGCTCCCGACTCCCCTTTGGGTACGGCAGCAGCCGTTGGGAATGGTTACCCTACAGGGATCACTCGGCGAACCACGACTTCCCGCTTACGGGCACACCCTGGAGCCCCTGGATATGGCGGCCATCCGGCGTATACATCCGGAAGTGATCATCGCCGGGTCCGCCGCCCCTGCCGGTCGCATCGACGATCAGATATCCGGAATCGAAGTACCGAAGCGAGTTCGGGTTCAGCGGCTCGACGCCGACCCACTTGCCGTTCAGATACACCTCGACCCATCCGTGCGAACCGACGGCATCCTTGAACTCGGTCTCGCCAGCCCCAAGCCGAACGCCGTGGGCCACCAGAGCCGGTACGCCGAGCGCCCGACACATGGCCACCATCAGGTTGCTCTGATGATGACAGACCCCTTTACGGTTCTTGAGGATCGAGGCCAGATCGTCGGGATATCCCGCCTCGTACTTGACGTTGGCCGCGAGCCAATCGAGCACAGCCTGAACCCGCTGCCCGGGCGTGCCGCGACGCAGCGGGGCGACCACCGCAGCCAGCTCAGGATCAGCTGGATCGTAGTCCAGATTGTTGCGGAACGGTCCGAGGGCCAGCCGGAGTTCGGGCGTGATCTGGATCGGCCCGGTTCGGTCTGCAAACGAAGGACCGCGCACCTCGGGTTTATGGACCATGCGGGCGTGGATCGTGACCGTAGACGCCGAGCCCGGCTTGATAAACGCGACGTCCTTGTGACCGATCTTCTCGATTCTGCTTCCCTCGGCGCCCTCAATGGTGATGGAGCTCTTCTGCCACAGATGCTCGCGGAACGGGATATTGATGATGATCTCGTCCTTCTGCACTTCATAATCCGCGACGTTGATCGTCCATGTCAGATCGTAGACCGTGGCGACGGTCGCCGCCCGGAACGCCTTTCGCTCGGCGTCGAGAGGTTCCCGATCTCGTTTCGACTCGGGCAGATTCGCCTCATCGGCCAGGGCTTTTCGGGCTATCTCGAGATCACCGGCGGCCATTCCGGCCGCATATAGTTGCTGGAGCGACCAGGTCGTGCTGCCGTTCCTGCGAACGTTCTCCCGCGCATTATCGAGAGCGAGGCGCCACTTGCCCTGATGCATCTGCGCCCACGAAAGGCTGCGCCACATATATTCGGTACCCGGTCCAAGGCTCAGGGCCTTCGTCAACGCGGCCTCCATTGCCGCCCAATCGCCCCGTGTCTTGGCCTCCTGCGCAGCCCGGAAGGCCGCCTCATAGTCGTTCGGCATCGCGGCGCTGACCGCGCCGATCATGATCCATGCCCCCAGTAGTGCGATGGCTCTCATATCCTTGCCTCCTCGCCTGAATGCGGTCAGGCCCGCGCCAACGGCTTCAGCGCGCTGCAGCCGGTCATTATAACGTGCCGCTGGCAACGACGGATCCCGGCGCCGCTGCAGTGCGGACGCGACGGATCAGCCATCCTTCAGCTCTCTGATCACCGCAACTTCGGTGCAGTTGAGGAACTTCGGACAATGGACGCACTCGGTCCATACTTTTCTGGGCAGCAGAGCCTTATCGATTTCGCCAAAGCCGAGACGGGCGAAGAACTCGGGCACATAGGTTAGAGCGAATACTCGGGTCACGCCCAGCGGTCGGGCTTCCCGAAGGCATGCCTCAACCAGCTCGCGCCCGTAGCCGCGTGATTGGGCGGTTGCAGCAACGGCCAGCGATTTGATCTCAGCGAGGTCCTTCCAGCTCACATGCAGGGCAGCGCAACCGACGATCTCGCCCGCTTCCTCGATCACGAAGAAGTCCCGTACGCTTTCATAGAGCTGGCTCAGGCTGCGCGGGAGCATCAACCCCTGCGCAGCGAAGCCGCTGACGATCCGCTGGATGCCGGGCACATCCGCCGTTGCCGCCTTTCGCGGTCCATACTTTATGATCATCGTTCCAGCTGCATGACAAACTGCATGACAAATCGCTTTGCTCCGGCGTTGATATTCCTGATCTAGAATGGCATAATCATTCCTACATCAATATGCTTCCCGCGCCAGCAGCGCGGATGGAGCAAAAGGAGACGACGATGCGGTCCGTTATACGGTCGCGCCGCGGTTTCACCCTGATCGAGCTTCTCGTCGTAATCGCGATCATCGCCATTCTGGCGGCGATCCTCTTCCCGGTGTTTGCACAGGCACGCGAACAGGCGAGGCGCATCACGTGTACGAGCAACGTGAAGAACTTCGGCCTTGCGTTCCTGATGTACAACCAGGACTACGATGAGACGTTCGTGACCCAGTTCAACGCCGACTCTCTGAACGATCGCGGCGAGTTCCAGTACCTCCTCCAGCCCTATATCAAGAACCGTCAGATCGTCTACTGCCCGTCCCGCAATCTCTATGGGTGCGACACTTCCGTCGATCCCTCGGGCCGCTGTATCGGCTATGCCCCGAACTTCGGCATCTACTCGTACATGAACGGCAACGGTCTGTTCCATCAGCGCGAGAATGCGCCGAACCCGCCCGGCGACAGCATGTGGCGGGGAAGGGCCATGGCCGACTTCGTGCATCCGGCTGAGACCATCATGATCGGCGACACCAATGACTCGAACATGTACACGCTGGCGTTCTACTTCCAGACGGCTGACGGCACCAATCCAGGCGCCCTGCGCCACGGCACGAACTACCAGTTCTGCTACGTGGACGGCCATGCGAAGTCGATCAAGATGGGAGCCTATTCCTTCCTTGCTGATGGGGATGACTTCGATCTAATGCCGGAGAATGGCAACCTCATCGCGCATTACTGCTACAACGTGAACGCCGTTCAGGAGCGCACGGGCGGCTATGGCTACCCGAACCCCTGCGGCGTTGTTGCCCAGATGCTCGCGGCCAATCGCGTCAAGCTCTTCTAGGGCGTGGCGCCAACCATGAGATACGGCGCGAGGGCGTTGCTTGCCCTGATGGCGCTCGCGCTTCTGGGCACGATCGTTCCGGGTTGTGCGCAGAAGAAGGAGATTGAGCCGGCACAGAAGACCATCAAGGCTCAGAAGAAGGACAAGTAGGTTCGGTGCGACATCGCGGGGCGGCCTTCGGGTCGCCCCGCTCGCACGAAAAGGCGCCAGAGTGAAACGGAACATCCATCCGGCCGTGGCCATCGCGATCATCGTTGCCGCCGTACTCGCCGTCGGCTATCTGGTGATGCAGCGCACCCAGTACGATGTCGGTCAGACCCGCGGGCCGCGTTTCGTTAAGCCCAAAAGCAAATAACGCCGCGATCCGACGCTCCCGGTTGGCGCTGCACCGAGCGCGGAACGGACCAGGAACGCGCATATCATCACGACGACTCGGATTAGCGAGCAGGGCGAGCATCGCTCTGCCCAACGAGCTTAGAAGGATCCCGTCATCGTCATACGGATGGCGTAGAGCCCGCTCCCTGCAGTGATGAACAGCGTCCGACGGTCCTTGCCCCCAAAGCAGACATTGCTGGTCCAGCGCTCGTCGGGTACGGGTATGCGCTGCACTTCGCGGCCGGTCCTATCGAAGACGACAACCCCCGGGCCGGTTAGGTAGAGATGCCCCTCCTCGTCGATCGTCATGCCGTCACTCCCCATGCTGCAGAATAGCCGACGATTCGTCAGGCTGCCCTGCTTCGCGATCGTATAGGCATACGTCTTGCCCGCTCCGATATCGGCCACGTAGAGCGTCTTGCCGTCGCGCGTGCCTACGATGCCGTTCGGCTTCTGGAGGTCGGATGCCACCCTGGTGACATGACGGCCGTCGGGCGATAGGCGATAGACCGCCTGCGGCTCCTGCAGCTCCCGCCCATCAGGCCAGTACTCACGTCGGTAATAGGGATCGGTAAAGTAGACCGCACCGTCGGGCGCCGCCCACACGTCATTCGGCCCGTTGAGGCGCCCCCCGAGGTCGTTCGCGGTAACGACGACTCTGTGGGTTCCGCTCCTGGGCGCGATGACCCATAGCTCGTTCTTTTCATCGGCACACGCCCATAGCCTCCCCTTACGGTCGAAAAAGAGACCGTTGGACCGGCCCGCGGGCTCAAGAAACGTCTCCAGGCGACCGTCTACGGTCCAGCGGAGGATACGGTTGTTGGGCTGATCGGTGAAATAGACGGCGCCGCTTCGATCGGCCGCAGGCCCTTCGGTAAAGGCAAAGCCGCCCGCCAACTTCCGCAGCTCGGCGCCCGGTTCAGTAACGATCGGGACCCCGCACAGGGCGATCGCCGTCAGCGCGAAGGCGTTGATCATCCAGCGTTCCTCCATTCTGCATCGTCGGTTCAGTGTAGCATCGGACCACCCGATACGACAGGCGGAAGGAGTCGACCGCGCGATGGCGAATCGTGTCCCGGGATCGCTCATCATGCACCGCCGAGAGTTCATTGGGCAGGCCACCGCCCTCCTTAGCATCAGCGCCGTCGCCCCCGAGATCCGATCGATCGATCGAGGGCTGCGCGTCGGCGTCTGCACGGATCTCCATTACGCGGATATCGACACGCGGGGCAGCCGGCACTATCGCCTCGGACTGGACCGTCTCAGGGACGCCGTAGAGGCCTGGAACCGCTCGGGTGTGGACATGGTGATCCACCTCGGCGACCTGATCGATGCAGGCGCTCGTACCGACGCCGACGCAGAAGAGGGGTATCTGAGGGCGGCGGCGCACGAGATCAAGAAGGCGCACGCGCCCCGGTACTACGTCCTCGGCAACCACTGCGTCGCGACGATCAAGAAGGCCCGGTTCCTCCGCATCGTCGGCCAGCGTCGAGCGCACCTGAGCTTCAACCGGGCCGGCTATCATCATGTGATCCTCGATGGATGCTACCGACGGGACGGCGTCTCCTACGATGAGGGGCCGTTTGATTGGACGGACGCGGATATCCCGGATACACAGCGACGATGGCTCGCCGATGACCTCGCCCGAACGCGACTGCCGACGCTCGTCTACGTCCATCAGCGGCTGGACCTGCCCGCCGATCACCCGTATGCGATCCACAGCGCCGACGAGATCCGGTCGATTCTGGAACGCTCGCGCCGCGTCGTGGCGGTCGTCATGGGCCATAGCCACGACAACGACCTGCGCCGCATCGGCGGCATCGCCTATATCACGCTCGCGGCGATGGTCGAGGGTCCGCGCGAAGCCGGCAGCGCGTTCGGCGTGCTCCATGCGACGCGGGAAGGATCGGTGCGGCTCGTCGGGTCGGGACGCCTTTCCGATCATCCCGCCTCCTGATCGGGCGCACGAGGACATGCGCGGACCGCCGGCTAATGGATTGCGAACGAATCTCGACGCCCTTGATGGGTAGTACAATCGCCTTTTCCGAAGGATGGTAACTCGATGCGTTATATGATGCGAGTCCTGATCGTCTCCCTCTCGCTGGGATGGATGGTTCACGCGGAGACCGCAGGCGCCCAGGCGCTCAAGCCGCATGCGGGGATGCTCCGCTATCCGGCCATCAGCGCCGACCGGATCGTCTTCCGGTATGCCAACCGGCTCTGGATCGTCTCCCGCGATGGGGGCGCGGCCCTTCCCCTTGCCGCGCCGAGCGGCTCGCTGGCGTTCCCGCGATTCAGCCCCGACGGAACGAAGGTAGCGTATCTCGCCAACTACGAAGGGGGCAATGACCTGTACGTCCTCCCCATCGAGGGCGGGATACCGTCGCGCGTCACGCATCATCCATCGCAGGAGATGCTCTGCGGGTGGCTCAAGAGCGATCGGCTCCTCTTCTCTGCAGGCATCAGCGGGTTGAGCCGGCAGGCCCAACTCTACACGGTGGCGCCGACGGGCGGTCTTCCGATCCAACTGCCGGTGCCCTACGGAGCCCTGGCCGATATCAGCGACGACGGCAAGCTGCTCGCCTACACGCCGCACACTCAGGACTTCGCAACCTGGAAACGGTATCGGGGCGGGATGCAGACCGATATCTGGCTCTTCGACCTGACCACCCGCAAATCGAAAAGGATGACCGACTGGGAGGGCAACGATACCGCGCCGATGTGGATCGGAGGCAGGGTCTATTACGTCACCGACGCGGGCAAGGAACGCCGGGGCAACATCTGGGTGTACGACCCTCAGAACGGCAAACGGTCCCAGATCACCCACTACGACGACTTCGATATCAAATGGCCGTCTAAGGGTCCCGGGCCCAGGGGCGGCGGCGAGATCGTCTTTCAGCACGGCGCCGAGCTCTGTGTGCTCGACGTCCCGACCGGCAAGGTGCGGACCGTCGAGGTGACCATCCCGGGCGAACGGCCGAACCTCGCCGCCAGAGCCGTCGACGCAAGTCGATTCATCACCGGATGGGGCATCTCCTCCACCGGCAAACAGGCGGTGATCGAAGCCCGCGGCGACATATGGACCGTACCGGCAAAGGACGGCGTGCCCCGCAACCTGACCCGCAGCAACGGCTCCAACGAGCGCGATCCCGCCTGGAGCCCCGACGGCCGCTGGATCGCCTATCTTTCGGACGCTGCGGGCGAGTACGAGCTCTATATCACCCAATCAGACGGGCGGGGCGATACGCGACAGCTGACCAGAGACGGCGATCGTTTCCGCTATGCCCCGACATGGTCGCCGGATTCCAGCCGGCTCGCCTTTACGGACAATAGCGGCGCGCTCTTCGTCCATTCCGTGGCGAACGGCGAAACGAAGCTGATCGATACCGACCCGTGGGGCGACCGGCCCCAGCCATCGTGGTCACCCGATAGCCGCTGGCTCGCCTACGCCCTGACCGACGAAACCCCGAGCCTCCATTCCATTCGGGCCTACGATCTGAAGAACGGTCAGAAACACCGTCTGACCAGCGGCATGTTCGAAGATACGCGTCCGGTCTTTGATCGCAAGGGCGAGTACCTCTACTGGGTTAGCGGCCGGAGTTTTCAGCCTACCTACGAGGACTTCGGCACGAGCTGGATCTATACCGACAGCGAGACGCTCATGGCCGCCTCCTTGAAGGCCGACATGCCGTCTCCCTACCTGCCGAAGGTCGATCAGGAAACCTGGACCGAAACGAAGCCAGAGAAGCCGGCGCCCGCCGCCGTCGAGATCGCCCTATCGCCCGACCGGACCTCCTCGATCCCGGCTGCACGGACGGTTCTCGCTGCGGAACCCGATGACCCCGTCTCAGGCGCCTGGAGCGGCACCGCCGATGCGGCCCCGATCGGGCTCGGGACCATCAGCTTCACCGCGCAGTTGACGCTCACAGCGGGCAACGCCATACAGGGGAGCCTGGTCACGCCGATGGGCTCTTCGAGCATTACCGGATCCTGGAATCCGGACGCGCGCAAACTGACCCTCACCGTTCCGCTGCCCATCGGGGTCGTGGCGACGATCACCGTGACCGTCACCGGCAATACAGCCGAAGGCACCGCCGAGGCCGAGGGACAGGTTATCCGCATCCGCATGACCCGCGACGCCGCGCCGAAGGAAAAGCCCGAAGCTCCCCGGACGAAGCCGCAGGGTCCAGCGGCTCCCGCGACGGGCTCCAGGGAGGCGCTCAACGTCGTTATCGACCCGGCCGGTTTTGAGGGCCGGGCGATCCTTCTCGCCCCCAAACCCGGGGCCTTCGGCAGGCTGGCGGTCAACGACCGGAATCAGCTGATCTTCGCGCGCCGTGCATCCCTCGGAGGAGGCGATCAGCCATCCATCAAGCTCTTCGACATCAAGGACGATAAGAAGGAAGAGAAGCTGGTCGCAGCCGGAGCCCAGGACTTCGATATCTCGGCCGACGGCAAGAAGCTTCTCGTGGCGCGGGGCGGTTCCGCCGCGATCCAGGACGCCTCGGCAGGCGGATCCGGCACAGCCGTCGCGACGGCAGGTATGACGGTCCGAATCGATCCGCGAGTCGAATGGCGACAGATCTTCAACGAGGCCTGGCGGACAATGCGCCAGTTCTTCTATGCCCCCAATATGCACGGCGTCGACTGGCCCAAAATGAAGGCCCACTACAGCGCGATGCTCGGCGATTGCGCCAGCCGCGACGATCTGAGCTACGTCATCGGCGAACTCATCGGCGAGCTGAACGTCGGCCATGCCTACTACAGCGGCGGCGACACGGGTTCGCAGCCCTCCGTGTCGGTCGGTATGCTCGGAGCGGATTTCGAGATCAAGGACGGCGCCTATCGGATCAGCACGATCTATCGGGGCGCTCCATGGGACGCGGACGCTCGCGGCCCGCTGGGCGAGCCCGGGCTCAAGATCGGGGAAGGCGACTACTTGCTCGCCGTCAACGGCATTCCGATCGACACCACGATGGATCCATGGGCGGCCTTCATCGGCCTCGCCGATAAGACGGTGAGCCTGACCGTGAGCAGCAAACCGATCCGGGACGACAGCGCCCGCGATGTGCCCGTTCGTCTGACGTCCTCCGATCGGGACGTACGGTACCGGGCCTGGATCGAGCGTAATCGAGCCTATGTCGAGAAGAAGACGGGCGGACGCGTCGGCTACATCTACGTGCCCAATACGGGCGTTGCCGGCCAGAACGACCTGGTGCGCCAGCTCGTGGGCCAGAGGGGTAAGGCGGCTCTCATCATCGACGAGCGGTGGAACGGCGGCGGACAGGTGCCCCATCGCTTCGTCGAACTGCTCGAACGGCCTCTCTTCAACTACTGGACCGGACGCTACGGACAGCCGACCGCCTGGCCCCCCGATGCGCACCGCGGCCCGAAATGCATGCTCATCAACGGACTGGCTGGCTCCGGCGGCGATCTATTCCCCTACTACTTCCGCGCGGCGGGGATCGGCAAGCTCATCGGCACCCGCACCTGGGGCGGAGTCGTCGGGATCGGCGGATTCCCTGCGTTGATCGACGGCGCAGTGGTGACCACCCCGAACTTCGCTTTCTTCGAGAACGAGAAGAAATGGGGTATCGAAGGCCACGGCGTCGACCCCGATATCGAAGTGCTCGACGATCCGGCTCTGATGCTCGAGGGTGGCGATCCCCAGCTCGACGCCGCCATCAAGCTGATGCTCGACTCGATCCAGGATCGGACCTACAAGCCCATCGCCCGTCCGCCCTATCCCGACCGAAGCGGCATGGGCGTCCCGGTTCGGGAACGGTGATCGACCAGAGAGAAATGCGGAGAGGCCTGCTCCAAGGAAACTCGCGCGCCTACCGACACACTCATGATAGTGGGATCGGCTCCCCGCATCAAATGCCGTGTTTCCACAGTTCGGTCAGCTCGTTCTGGAGCGTTTGAATCTCGTCTCCGATTATTCCGTACGGCCAATCGCTGTCGGCAGTGAACGTCAGCGCGCCCAGATCCACGAGCAACGTCCCCAAACTCGTGCTATCGGTGTCGATCAGGTTCGGGTTACGTATCGTATCGAGCATGCTGGAACGCCAGCGTTGATTCAGCGCATTCACGAACACCGGCCACATGCTGTCATAAGGCGCGATCCGATCCCGGAATACGGGAAACGCCACACATAAGATCACGAGGCGCGCGAGGCGCACGGTTTTGGTCTCCATGGTCGCGCCCTTGACCCTGTTCTGTACACCGGCACCCACGGCTCGTTTCAGATCCATCCGGACGCGGGCGTGCAGCCGGCGGTTGCCGAGCACGGAATAGCTGATCTTGCCGAGAGCCTCGCCGTCGTCCGGAAAGTCGGCGCTCCAGAGGGTGGGACCGTCCGATTGCAGGATCGGCGGCAGATTGAACCGACGCCCGAATACTTTCATCAGATACGCGTTCGGATCGAAGGTTGGCATGTCCTGAAACACGTGTCGAAGATAGTCCTCGAGGACCGGCACGTTCACCGCCCAGACGCTCTTGAGGGGCCAGTTACTAGGCTCATCGTCTTCGTGCGGCAGGATCAGATGGTAGAGATCGTGCAGAACCTGGAACGCCACATCCGGTCGCGTACGATCCATATCGTCAACCATCAGAACGACGTTCTTCTTACCGTAAGCCTTACACAGATCCATCAGTAGCGCACGCATCGACGTGCGGTGAAGTGGTTCAGCTGGACCAGTGTCGCTAGACGTGTCAGTTGGATTAATGGGGGTTGTGGCCGCAACGCTAACGTCGAGCAATTCGTTGACACCATCGGGCAGGTCGGGGCCGCCGTATACCTTGCACAACGGCACAATCAACGGCAGCGCCCTCACCGCCGCTGTCCCGGCTGTGCGGCGTATACGCCTGAGGCGTGACCTAGCCCTTTCGCCCCACGTTTTCAATCGTTCGTTAAGGGCTTTATCGGCGCTCTTTTCGGCATGTCGAGCCAGGTGTACGAGATGGGAGGCGATGTCCAGCATTGGATCGCTGGCGCCGATAAAGGCGGACGGCTCCAGCCATATGACCCCGGTATCGGTCGGGATCAGACTCCTCAGTTGTCTCAGTGTATGGGTCTTCCCGGATCCCCATGGGCCAGCGAGCAGGACGTTCCTGGTATCGTTGTCTTGTACTAGCTGCAGAAGCTTAGCCGCGTAATCGGGGCTGGGATCCGCCCCGGCGCTAGACATCGGTTCCACGGATCTCATGACCGCCCTCCTGATGCGCCAGCAGCTGCTCGGCGGCTTGTTGAATGGTCTGTCCGTCCAGCCAGTCGATCCCGGCCCATCCGAATGCCGAGATCAGATCCTGTGCGTTCGTGATGGGCGGCCAGCAATCGGGGCTGAAGACGTGCTGAACCAGTGCGGCCCGGGGCTCCGGGGCCTCCGGGCTCTGTACGAACCTGCTCAGGAGTTCCATCGCGGTCGGATCCCTGCTTATTATCTCCCTGTATGCGTCTGCGTTATAGGGCTGGCCTGTCTGGAGGTAGGTCCACGCCTCACTGCGTCGAGCCTGGTTCCGTGGTGTATCGCCATACGCGTCGGAACAGATGAAGCTCAGGGCCACGCGGACCCGAACCTGACGTTGCCCTCTTCTTGCGATCGTCATGCCCGACTGGCTCCAGAGACCGCCGAGGATCTGGGCTCCCTGCGCTTCGACAAACGCCGGATCCATCAGATGCCCGGCATTCATCTTTAGACCCACTGTTTCCTCAAGGGAGTCGGCCGCGCTCTCTCCAACGAGGTCGTTCGCCAAACGCAGGCTTACTTCGTAATCGGCCCCGAGCCGCGCGACACGAGCCCACCATAGGATCGTTAGCAACTGAGCCTTGACGCGCAATGCGGCATCTCGCTCGCCGATCGCCGAGTCCAGCAATGCGTTCAGCCTCGTCACGCCTTCGCTCTGGGGCGCGAGCAGCGCCTCTGCATTGTGCAGTATCATGGCCCATGTGCGCCGGGCATGAGACGCGGAATCTAGCGACTCATGCAAGACCTGCTCGCGGTAGTGCAGCGTGTCGCGATACAGCCGATCGATGGCGGATATTTCCTCATCCCGTATCGGATCGAGCAGGCGCACTACCTGATCCCTGAGAGTCGCCTCGTCCGTATGGAGCCCTTCCGTAAGCCGCACCGATCGTTCCTTGTCATCAAGGACATCGAGAAGGAACTCCGCATAAAAGAGGCGGATACGATGCCTGTCGGGATCGACCTCGGAAGCCACATCGAATAGCCGATAGCACTGCAGCTCGCTGCCCGCGACGTCATCAAGCACCACGGCCAGATTCGACAACGAGGGCGCAACCGAGGCGGCGTAGAAGCGACGATGGCGCTCGAGCCACGAATCGGCATACGCCGTTGCCATCGAGGCGGCATCCACGGCGCCCGTGAGGCGTGCCTGCACCACCATGTTGGTAAAACTCGCAACCTGTTCCGCAATGGTGACTCCCGTGACCGATTGGCCCATATGGGCTTCGACCCATTCGGTGAAGGTCTGTTCTGTCTCAGCGCCAGCGGGTTCGGGAGAGTGCGGTTGGTCATTGTCGGTTATCGCAAGGATCAAAAGCTGCAGCAACAGTTCTCGTTCCTCACCCTTCTGTGGCCAGAGTGAGGGCATGTCCTGCTCGCTGAGCGATGTCGATTGCTGGACGATGGTGTGGAGATAGGCGCGGAACATCTCTGACGCCTGGGACGTTACCCGACCTCCGCCGCAGCTCTCCACCGTCGCCGTCGCCGCATGGGCGAGCAGCCGGAAGGATGCGGGATCGCACTCACGCAGCAGCGATAGAGGTCGGAAGTGCCGATCGAGCAGCGTCAGAGCCGGTCCTTCCGACGTACGCGCTTCGGCGGCGAGCAGCCGATCGCGAAGGAAAGCCTTGATCTGTCTTGGTGTGAGCAGATGAAAGAGCCGCCGATACCGGGCGCTGATCCTGGGTCCTGGAGGCCATCCGTCCCCACCCGGATCCCACACCAGGATCGTCTGCAGCGCCACATCGATCGGCGAGGTATCGTCGAAAACCGGCGACCCGATCTTGCGCTGTTTGCTGTCACTCTCTACTTTGGTAGGGTCGAGCAGGTCCGGTCCCAACGGACTCTTATCCTTCTCCGAGTCTGCACCCGATTGGGCTGGATGCCCCGCGAGTTTACTGCCGTTATCCTCTTGTTGTATCATCAATGTTTCCCCAACAACGTGGCTACGAACAGATCGGCAAGGGTTCGGTCCGATCGATCTGGTAGTTCCGACCTGAGCAGGGCCTCAAGGCCATCGATGTACGCGGACGGAAACGCGGCGCCGCGGCCCAAACGAGCGCCCATGGACGGAAGCTCCACCGCATACTGGACATATTTCTCGAGCGCGGAGTTCGGAGCGACGAGGTAGGCTCCGTCGTCTCGTTTGCCTTTGGCATCCATCCAGTCGCGAACGCCCTGCTCAAGGACGTCCCAATCGCAGGTGATCACGAAATGGACTCGTTTTCTGCCGGAGAAACGGAGCAATAGATCCACCACCTGCATGGGCGTCTCCTGAGGGCATCGGTCGAGATCGTCCAGGAAGACGATCAGATTCGTCTCCGATTTCTTCAGCAGCTTCTGCAGAGCCATTTCGACGCCCATGGCGGCTGTGTACCGACTGGGCTCGCTCCCATCGTGACCGACCATACGGTCCTGCCACGGCAACAGCCGCCCGGGTTGCGCATCCTGCAGCGGAGCTCGATCCGGGGTCGTGGTTTCGAGATGCCAGAAGTCCTCGGTCGCCCGCTTGAGTGCGGCGAGCTCCTCGGATGCGACTTGCTCGGCGGCATTGCCGCGACGCAGCAACGAGTCACAGATCCAGGCCAACACCACTGCGGATGCAGAAACATGAGCGCGCGATACCGCGGTCGCCATGGGAATCCACACGGTACGGATCTTCTTGTTACGTATTCGGTCCGCAGGCGCATCCGCGTTAGCCGCTGGAGGAGGCTCGGTCTCGCCGTTGCCCGTAGGCTCGCTGGCGCCGACGGCGCCCTTGTCGGAAGCAGGCGGCTCCAACCGCTCTTGCAGCATCCGCGCGAAGCTGGTCTTGCCCGTGCCGTACCGACCGTAGATCAGCACTGTGCAGGTCTCGTCTCTGGTCCTCAGTTCCTGAAGGATGTGCCCGGCGCTCCGGGGATTTCTGGAATCGTCCGGATCCGCGCCCCAGTAGGCAATCCACATATCCGGGCTTGGGGATCGAGGCGACTCCGCAAGCCGCTCCAGCAGTGTTCGCTCCAGAGTTCGGTCCATGTCTCTTGCTCCTCAGCTGGGATATAGATTGCGCTATAAACCGACCGGGCATCACCCGGGTCGTCGGAGAATCGAGCCTCATTGCGGACCTGAGGATCGACCTCTGGTAACGCGCCGATTGTTCGACGGCTAACGGTATCCTCCTTCAACCCGCCGTGAACTGGTCCGGTATTGATGTTAGCGAAGGTTTGGCCGGGCCGATGTCGAACCTAGGCGATACCACAATGCTCTATGGGAGGCCTACCAATATGGAACCCTCAGCCTGGCTCCGTCCGAGTTTCGGCCCTGCTCTCCTCAGCCTGCTCTTCGTCGCGATCACTGCGGTCATGGCCATGGAAGCCGGCGGCGCCGCGGAACCCGAAACGCGCCGATGGAAGCCAGTGGCCGACACGCCCTATCTGCAGGAAATCGGCCAGCGCATCCGCACCGACTCATCCGTAACCGCGGTCGCAGTCCATAGGGACGAGATCTATGCCGTCGTCGACGGAGCCCTGCTTCGGCTCGAAAAGGAGACCCTGACTCCCGTGGCGGGCGCGCCGACGGGCATCAGCCGCCTTGAACATCTGGCCGGCGACCTCTGGGCCATCACCCCCAATGCCGTACATCGGCTGTCCGGCAGAGCCTGGGAGAAGGTCGCCGACCTCGCCGCGGTCGATATGATCGTGCATCTAGGCAAGGTCCATGCTGCGACGAACCAGGACCTCTACGTCTATCAGGACGGTCGGTTCGCCAACATCAAGCCCGCAACCGGATGGCTGAGCAACAACAGCACCTTCGTCATGGACGATTTCTCACAGGTGATCGCCGATCCGATCCAGATCGGCCCGATCCAGCGCATCGCCTCCTATGGCGGCACGCTCTACATCCTGCGCCCCGGCCGCCTCGGGGTCATCGAAGGCGACACCTTCGTCGAGGATCCCATCGACTGGGGTTCGCTTCCATCGCTGACGACGCGCGACATGCTCTCCGCCGGCAGCCGCCTCGTCATCGCCACAGACCGGGGCCTCGGAGTCCTGCGGGGTATGGCCATGACCACGGAACAGGGGCCGCAAGGGCTGCCCTACGAGGATGCCACCTGCCTCACCGATGGTTTTGACGGCGATATATGGATCGGCACCAGCCGGGGCGCCATCCGATGGACCGGCAGCGAGCATCACTACTTCGGAGCCGATCACTGGCTGCCCGCCGACCGGGTCAACGACATCGCCGTCGGGGGCAGGACCGTCGTCGCGGCCACCGACCGCGGGCTCGGGATCATCCGCTACGAGCCGTTCACCCTCGCCCGCAAGGCTGCCTACTTCCAGAGGCTCATGGATCACTGGGGCTTCAAGCGACTGGGGTTCGTCCACAAGCTATGGTGGTCCGACGCTGACAAGGGCTGGATCCGCGAGATCAGCGATAACGACGGCGGGCACACCTCGCATTACCTGGCCGCCATGAGCTATCGCTATGCCGTCACACGGGATGAGAACCACCGCAAGGAGGCCGTCGAGGCATTCCGCGCGATGGTCTGGCTCGACGACATCACCCCCAAGCCCGGGTTCATCGCCCGCGCCATATGGTCCGAGAAGGCCGATAAGGGCCAACGGTCCACCCGGGGCTCCGGCGGACTCCCCGCCAAATGGTATCCGTCCGACGACGGCCTGTGGTCATGGAAGGGCGATACCTCCAGCGACGAAGTCAACGGACACATGTACTCCGTCTCGCTGTTCCACGACCTCGTCGCCCGAGGCGCCGAAAAAGAGCGCGCCAAACAGCACATCGCCCGGCTCTCCACCCACATCATCGACAACGGCTGGGTCCTGCGCGATATGGACGGCAAGCCCACCCGATGGGGCCGCTGGGACCCCGACTACCTCCTGAAACCCTACGGCTTCGAGGCGCGCGGCCTCAACGGCATGGAAGCCCAGACCTATATGATCACCGCACTGGGCCTGACCGGCGATCCCCGCTACCAGGCCGGCCTCGACCAGCTCATGAAATGGCGGTACCACACCTACACCGTCCGGCAGAAGCTCACCTTCCCGCCCGACATGGTTGTGCCCTGGGACGACGAGCTCGCCTTCCGCTGTTATCTGCCCCTGATCACCTACTGCAAAGACCCGTATCTCAGATCCATCTACCTCCGGAGCATCGCCCGCCATTGGGAAGTCCTGCGCATGCAGAAGCTCCCCTTCTTCAACTTCATCTACGGCGCCCTGACCGGGAACGACTGCGAAGCCCCCCAGGCCGTCGACAACCTCCGCGAATGGCCCCTCGACCTCGTCAGCCACAACTTCCGCAACTCCCATCGAGCCGACCTGACGGTCGAACCCGGCTACGTCGCCTATCAGACCGCTCGCAAAGCCATCTCACCCCGCGAGAGCGAAGCCATGTGGGGCAGCCGCAGCGCCATCGAGCTCGACGGCGGCTCAGGCGGCCGGGCGGTCACCCCTCCCGCCGGCTGGCTCGAAGACTACTGGATGGGCCGCTACTACGGCTTCATCGAAGCTCCCGCCACCCGGGATCAGAAACTCCTCAGCCCCGACGGCCTCCCGATGCCCGAACCCACCGCCGCACCCTACAGCGGCCCGCCGCGGCCCGCGGCGAAGTAAAGCATCGCGACCGTATTCTCCGACGACGGCGGCTTTCCGGATCCGCCGTCGTCTCGGAGAGTATGGATAGTAGATCCCCATGAATGGGGCGCATGCGATCACCATGCCCCCATTCACAACCACGTTCGCCGGAGAGAATGGTGTCGGATACCGAATACTACGCGCACACTCCGCCAAGATGTAAGCTGGAACCCTGGCATCGACTGACCGACCATCTCCGCGGAGTCGCGGAGATGGCCGCTGAGTTCGGCGCGGCGTTTTCCGCCGGGGATGTCTGTCGTGCCCTCGGGCTCGCGCATGATGCCGGCAAGGCAGATCCTCGGTTCCAGGCGTATCTTCGCGCTTGCCACAACGACGAAGCGGCAACGTCCGTGCCGCACGCCGTACCGGGCGCCGCCGCTGCGGAAAGGGCATTGGGACCCTTCGCACTTGCTGTGATGGGCCATCACGCGGGGTTAACCGATAGGGCCGATGCTCGTACAATGCTCGATCGCGCCGACCGACGGTCTGTTGAAGCCGCTACGCCATGGACGGATTGCATCTCGCGGCCGGCGATACCGTCGTGGAGCAAGGAGCCCGCTGCGCTCGAACTCTTCGTCCGCATGTGCTTCAGCGCCCTGATCGATGCGGACTATCTTGACACCGAAGCCCACATGGCGCCCGAGCGTTCGCGAGAGCGACGTGCCGGTCGTCCTCTCGCATGGTACCGGAAAACCCTCGACACCCATCTTGATGCCCTGGGAGCCGCCTCCCCCGATACGCCCGTGAATCGGGTTCGCGCTGATGTCCTCAAGTCGTGCCATGCCATGGCATCGGAGCCCCAAGGGGCATTTCGTCTGACGGTGCCCACCGGCGGAGGCAAGACTCTTTCAGGCCTCGCGTTCGCGCTTCGACATGCAGACGCCTACGACCTGCGCCGCATTGTTGTTGCCATTCCGTACACCAGCATAATCGACCAGACCGCGACGGTGTTCTCCGGGGTGTTCGGACCCGAGAACATTTTAGAACACCACTCCGCGTATGATCCAGGCGGTGAAGGAGAGGATCAAGCCCCGATCGAACTCCGACGCAAGCTGGCATCCGAAAACTGGAATAGCCCGCTGATCGTGACAACCACGGTCCAGCTGTTTGACAGCCTCTTTTCGAATCGCCCTCGCGCCTGCCGGAAGCTGCATCGGATCGCTCGCAGCGTGATCGTACTCGATGAAGCCCAGACCTTACCCCCAGAGCTCCTTGGCCCGATTCTCGATGTCCTCTCAGAGCTCATATCGCACTACGGCTGTAGTGTGGTGTTCTGTACGGCCACACAGCCCGATTACTCGGGCATCGCCGACACGTTGCTGACAGAGGCGAGGCAGATTGTGCCCGATCCCGCCCGGCTTTTCTCCGCGCTGGCCCGTGTCCGTTACCATCGAGAGGAAACGCCACTCAACGTCGCGGACGTGGCTGCTCGAATAGACGGCTCAAGGCAGACCCTCTGCATCCTTAACACTCGCCGCGATGCGGTCCGTGTGGTTCGGGCGTGCCGGAAAGACGAGGACCTGTTCCACCTGAGTACGCTCATGTGCCCGAGCCATCGACGCACCGTACTGACGGAGGTCCGGGAGCGGTTGGCCGACGGGCGGCCTGTCCGACTCGTCGCAACTCAAGTGGTGGAAGCTGGGGTCGATCTCGACTTCCCCTTCGTGCTTCGCGCTGTTGGGCCACTGGATCGGATCGTCCAGGCTGCCGGGAGGTGCAACCGTGAGGGGAAGCTCGAGTCTCTGGGAGATTGTCTGGTATTCGAACTCAAAGAGGCGGGACTGCCACGCGGATGGTACACGACAGCCACCAGTCTCGCAGCCACGGCCGTGCGAGAGGACATCGATTCAATCGACCAGCCCGGCCCCATTGGCGCGTATTTCCGGGAGCTGTTCAACAAGACGAACATCGATGCCCAAGATATCCGTAAGTGCCGGCAGGAACTGGCCTATGCTCATGTGGCCAAGCGTTTCCAGATGATACCCCAGGGTTCTGTAGCGCTGATAGTGCGCGCATATGACGACTTCGCACCCAACAAACTGCTCGCTATCCCGCCGGAGGCGAGGGACAACGGCTGGTATCGCGCCATCGCCAGATGCTCCGTGGGGGTGCCTCTCGGTGAGGCCATGCGCATGGAGCGCGAGGGTATGGTCGCAACAGAGAAAGGAGGCATGAAGGTCTACGAGGGTATCTATGATCCGCTGATCGGGATCGGTGTTGGAGACCTGCCCGACCCGGCTGACCTATTGATATGATTGTATGGAATACAGGAGGAGCACATGAATGGCGAAACGGTCTCCGTGCGCGTAAGCGGTGCGTTCGGATGCTTCACGAGACCGGAGAACAAAGTTGAGCGAGTAAGCTACCCCGTCATGACGCCCTCGGCGGCGCGGGGCATCCTCGAGGCGATCTACTGGCACCCTCAGTTCACTTGGCAGGTGCGCGAGATAGCCGTTCTTGCACCGCTGCGGACCTACGGAATCCTGCGCAATGAGGCCAACAGCAAGATGTCTCTGGATCGTACGGAACCCTACTTCGTCGACGAGGACCGGACCCAGAGATACGCCCTCTGTCTTCGTGACGTCGACTATGTGATTTCTGCGCGGCCCATCGTCAAGCCCAATGTACCCGAGCCATCGGCGAAGCACCGGGCCATCTTCGAGCGGAGAGTCCGTCGCGGGCAGTGCTTCCACCGGCCGTCACTCGGAACAAGAGAGTTTGCAGCTGAGTTTGGACCC
Organism: Chthonomonadales bacterium; assembly: GCA_013360745.1. Classification (GTDB taxonomy): domain Bacteria; phylum Armatimonadota; class Chthonomonadetes; order Chthonomonadales; family CAJBBX01; genus JABWBA01. The sequence continues at coordinate 53,122 of JABWBA010000012.1, forward strand.
GCCGACGGCGGCCCTGAACCAGTGGACTGGTCCGAGGACCTGGGCCTGATGCTCTGGGATGTGCAGTATCCATCCGGATCACACGATGAGGCGGGCTGGCATCCAGAAGGCAAGCCCCCCTATTGGCCGCTCTTCTTCAACGCGAGCATATCGAAGGGGGTGATGGCCGTGCCGGAAACGCCGATCGGAGGTGAGTCATGATCCTCCGAAGGCTGGTAGAACTCGCCGAACGACTCCCCGATCTACCGCCGACGGGGTATCAGCCCGGTTTCATCACCAAGATCGTGCGTCTCCGCTCAGACGGTTCGCTCCTTGACGTGGTGCCCACCACGGGGGAAAAGCGGGGCAAGCGCGAGGGACTCACGATGATGGTTCCTCGCGAAATGCCTCAGCGAACCAGTGAAACGCGTCCTCGGCTCCTCTGCGACAATGCTAACTACGTCCTCGAGAAGACCCGAAAGAAAGATACACCGGAAAAGGTCGCCCAGCGCCATGCCGCCTATCGCGCGCTTCTGGAGGAGTGCGTACAGCATACATCGGATCCTTCGGTTAAGGCCGTACTGCAATGGGTTGACCATGGAGGTCCGGAGGCGCTGCGTGACGACCCGAAGATAGCGGAAGACGACGAGTTCGCGTTTGAGGTGGACGGGGTACGGCCGGTCGACCTGAAGTCCGTCCGCGACTTCTGGGCGAACCAGTCTCCCGCAGAGCACCGAGGCGTCTGCATCGCCACCGGGCGCAGCGGGCCCATCGTGGCTCGTATGCCGGCGCCCATCAAGGGTATACCCGGCGGACAACCCAGCGGAACCGCCTTGATCTCGGTGAACAACCCATCTGGCTGCTCCTATGGTCTCGAAGCCGCGTACAACTCTCCGATTGGTGTCAAGACTGCCGAACAGGCATCCAACGCGCTGAACTGGCTCCTGTCCGATGACCGCCACAGGCTACCGATCGGCAGAACCGTGTTCGTCTACTGGACACGGGAGCCAGTCGAATTCGACCTGTGGAATCTCCTACATCAACCCGATCCAGCGCACGTTGGTCGGCTCATCTCCGCGGTAAGGCGTGGCGGTACCCTGCCACAGATCGATGACTCCGACTTCTACGTACTCGCGCTCAGCGCGTACGTGTCGAGGGTCGTCGTACGCGACTACCTTGAGACAACGCTCCAACGCCTCCAGCTCTGCCTGGGTCGATGGTTCGCCCTTCTGGACCTTGTCAGCAATAACGGTGTACCGTCCAACCCTCCCGGGTTATTCGCGCTCTCAGCCTCGCTGTACCGCGAGGTCGCGGATATGGCTCCGGATATCCCGGCTATCCTGCTGAGGAGCGCCATCACCGGCGCGCCCCTACCCGAACGTCTTCTCGCTCTCGCCATACGACGCAACCAGTCGATGCAGGGTCCATTCTACGAGTTGAACAAGAGGCGGCGGATCAGTGAGCCGCGCATGGCGCTCATCAAAGCGCTTATCCAACAGAATCAGAAGGAGGATATCCCCTTGGAGGCTCTCGCCACCATACATCCCGACCCCGCATACCATTGCGGACGGCTTCTTGCCGCCCTAGACCGGATCCAGCGCGCCGCGCTGGGAGATATCAATGCCACGGTCGTCGACAAGTTCTACGGATCGGCGTGCGCCAGCCCGGGCTCGGTCCTCGGCGCACTCCTCAACAACGCACAGTCTCACCTCGCAAAGCTTCGCAAGGACAATCGCGACTACTTCCACCAGCTCCTGCTTGAGGAGATCCTCTCCGCCATCGGTCCGTCGTTCCCACGCACCCTCAGCCTCCATCGCCAGGGCCTATTCGCCCTCGGCTTCTACCACCAGAAGGCGCACGATCGAGCCCAGGCTACCGCCAACAAAACAGCCAAGGAAGGAGCAACAGCATGACCATCCCCACATCAATCACAGACCCGTCGAAGCGCTACGACTTCCTGCTCGTCTTCGATGTCACTGATGGTAATCCCAACGGAGATCCCGACGCAGGCAACCTCCCCCGCGTCGACCCTGAGACCATGCAGGGCATCGTCACCGACGTCTGCCTGAAGAGGAAGATCCGCAACTTCGTCGACCTGAAGCACAGTCCGTCGGGACCGCTCGACATGACCGAAGACCGCGCCGGGAACCAGTTCGGTATCTTCGTTCGGGATAGCGGCGTCGCGCTCAACACCAAGATCAGCAGCGCCGTAAGGGCAACTGGCGACGACGTGAAGCCTGACAAGAAGAAGTCTAATGAGAAAGGTCGGGTCGAGATGTGCCGCCGATACTACGACGTTCGTCTCTTTGGCGCGGTCCTCTCCACCGGCGATTACAACTGCGGCCAGGTGCGGGGCCCGATGCAGCTCACCTTCGCCCGATCCATCGATCCGATCGTCCCTAACGACATCGCCATCACTCGCGTTGCTATCACCAGGGAAGGCGAGGCTAAGGAGACCGAGATTGGCCGCAAGGCTCAGGTTCCCTATGGACTGTACGTCGCCAAGGGGTTCTACTCGCCCATGCTTGCCAAGGATACCGGTGTCAATGCGGAGGACCTGGAGCTCTTCTGGGAGGCGGCGATCGCGATGTTCGAGAACGATCGGTCGGCATCTCGCGGCCACATGGAGATGCGCGCAATCGTGGTCTTCATCCATGAGAATCCGCTGGGCAACGCTCCGTCAGGAAGGCTCTTCCGACGGCTGACGGTGACTCGCAAGCCCGACGTCGAATCTCCCCGGTCGGTCCTCGACTACGAGATCGTTCTGGACCGGGACAACCTGACCGAAGGAGTAGGAATCGAATCCCTGATCGAATAGATCGCCATGACCTGGACCGACGACGACCTCATCATGGTCTCCGCTCTCGAGCACTACGCCTACTGCCCGAGGCAGTTCGCGCTCATCCATATCGAGAGCGTCTGGGATGAGAACGTCTTCACCCTCAAGGGCACACGCCTCCACGAGCGGATGGATGAGCCCGTCGTCGAGACAAGGGCAGGGCTTCGCGTCGAGCGGGCCCTGCCCATCTGGTCCGACCACCTCGGCCTCGTCGGACGCTGCGACATCGTCGAGTTCCAGTGCGACGGCACGCCCTACCCGGTCGAAGCAAAGCCCAGCAAGACCGCCCGCCGCATCTGCCATGACGTCCAGGTCTGCGCACAGGGCATGTGTCTTGAAGAGATGTTCGGCGTGCCGGTTCCTGCAGGAGCCATCTCCTACCTCGGCTCCAACCGCCGTCGCGAGGTGGACCTCACGAACGCCCTTCGGCACACTGTCGAGACCATGGTCGACGAGATAAGGCGGCTACTACGAACAGGGGTCACGCCCCCGCCAGTCAATGACAGCCGCTGCCCGAACTGCTCGCTCATAGACGCGTGCGTTCCCGAAGTAATCGAGCAGGTCCGCGCATCTCGCCTTGAACGCTCCCTCTACATCCCGGAGCCCGAACCATGACCACGATCATCCGGTTCCTGAAGCCCTCTCACCCCTTGCCCCTGAGCAACAATCATGTCCCGTGAACTTCTGAACACTCTGTTCATCATGAAGGAAGGGGCCAACGCCCATCTCAACGGCGACACCGTCGAGGTGACTGCGGAAGGTAGACGACTCCTCCAGGTCCCCCTGTTGCACCTCGGATCGGTCGTCCTCTTTGGCGCCACATCGATGACCCATCAGCTCATGATGCGATGCGCCGCCGACGGGCGTGCGGTCACGCTTCTGGACTATTCCGGGCGCTTCCGAGCCAGAGTCGTGGGGCCCACTTCCGGCAACGTCCTCCTCAGGAAGGCCCAGTACGACACACACGCGTCCTCGGACCGCTCCCGCGACATCGCCCGCTCCATTGTTGGCGCGAAGATCCGCAATGCGCGGCAGAATATCGCACGCGGGGCGCGAGATACAGAAGACGCGGACACCGAGGCGTCTCTTCGCGAGGCAACCGCATCGCTGGACAGCCTCCTGCGCTCCCTGCCCGAAGCGGATACCGTCGACGCGATCCGAGGCATCGAGGGCCAGGCTGCTGCAGTCTCCTTCGGAGTCTTTGGGCGTCTCATACTCCGAGACAAGGCCGAGTTCGCCTTCACCGTGCGCACCCGGCGGCCGCCGCGCGACCGGGTGAATGCGCTCCTGTCCTTCCTGTACACGCTATTACAGGGAGACTGTACAGCTGCCCTCGAAGGCGTAGGCCTCGATCCGCAGTTCGGATTCCTCCACGCCCTCCGGCCTGGTCGTCCGGCGCTCGCCCTCGACCTGATGGAGGAGTTCCGGCCCTGCATCGCGGATCGTCTCGCACTCACGCTAATCAACCGACGCCAGATCAATCCGGCGCAATTCGAAGAGCATGAAAAGGGAGCCGTCCTCCTGAACGAAGAAGGGCGCAAGATAGTGCTCACTGAATACCAGAAGCGAAAGCAAGAGGAGGTCAGGCATCCGTTTCTCAAGGAGACGACGCCGCTCGGTCTCGTGCCGCACCTCCAGGCTCGGCTCCTGGCACGGCACCTCCGGGGCGATCTCCCCTCGTATTCGCCATTCACCGTTCGATGAACACCTCTCGGGCGTCTAATGCCGGTTCAGCGTCTCTGCCGGTCCTTGTCAGCACCGACACAGAGCGATGGACATACTCGTCTGTTACGATGTGAGTACCGAGACGCCCGACGGCCGTCGGCGTCTGCGAAGAGTAGCCCGCGCCTGCGAGGGCTCCGGCCAGCGAGTTCAACTATCTGTGTTCGAATGCACCCTGAGCGACGCGGACTATGTTCGCCTGCGTGACAAGCTCCTTGCGATCATCGATCCCGCCGAGGACAGCCTCCGCCTCTACCGCCTCATGGCGCCTCGCGGCCAGTCCATTGAGGCGTACGGTATCGACCGTTATGTCGACTTCACCGCTCCCCTCGTGGTATGATGACTCCGGCGCGAACCCCTATGCCTGCCCTCAGGAGCGTGAGGTCCGCGCAGCCGCGCGAGCGTGGAGACGCCATTGTTTCGGTCCGACCCATCCTCATCGCGGTCCTTAGCCTTCCCTGATCCCCGATCAGAGGGACAGGTTCACCGGCCCTTCGGGGCCGGTGCGGATTGAAAC